>MGYT01000112.1:1357-19629 GCA_001801865.1 Gammaproteobacteria bacterium RIFCSPLOWO2_02_FULL_61_13 | reverse complement strand
AAGACGGGTGACGGCAGGGATGGCGCGCGCCGTTGTGTTTGCCTTGTAACTTATAACTTGTGACTGCCCCTCAATGTCCACCGCACCCACCGCCGTCAAGCTGGTCGATTCCCACTGCCACATCCCCATGATCCAGGCCGAGGCCGGTGTGGTCATCGAAGCGGCGCGCCGCAACGGGGTGATCCACATGCTGTGCGTATCCGTGGATCTGGAATCCGCGCCGACGCTGGTGGAACTGGCGGCGCAATTCGATTGCATCTCCGCCTCGGTGGGCGTGCATCCCAATGCCCGTGACGGCGAGGACCCTGACGTCGAGCGTCTGTGCGCACTGGCTGATCACCCGGACGTGATTGCCATAGGAGAGACCGGGCTGGATTATTTTCGCAGCCAGGGCGATCTGACCTGGCAACAGGAGCGATTCCGCCGACACATCCGTGCCGCCCGTGCCGCGCGCAAGCCACTCATCATCCACAGCCGGGATGCCCGCCAGGATGTCATTCGCATACTTGGCGAGGAACACGCCGACGACGTGGGTGGCATCATGCATTGCTTTGTCGATGACTGGGATACCGCGCGCCAGGCCATGGACCTGAATTTCCTCATCTCCTTTTCCGGTATCGTGACGTTCAAGAACGCCGTGGATTTGCAGGAGACCGCAAAGAAGGTCCCCCTGGATCGGATGCTGGTGGAAACTGACGCACCGTATCTGGCGCCGGTGCCATACCGCGGCAAGGAGAATCAACCCGCCTATGTCAGGCACGTGGCCGAACAACTGGCCGCCCTGCGCGCCACGACCACCGAAGAGATTGCCGCTGCCACCACGGAAAATTTCTTTCAACTGTTTCCGTCACGGGCGGCATGAGCGACAACACACCCAAGCATTGGCGACTGCACCGGAGATATGCCATGCGCGCACGCGCACTGACCCTGTTGATAGCACTGGTTACCATTGCCGCAACCCAGGCCGCATCCGATGAATGGGAGGTCACGGCGCGCGAAATTTACGCCGCTGTGGTTGCCTTGCCGACGGTCACGGAAAAAGACGGCGCGAAATCCATGGCGGACTACCTGGCCGGCGTGTTCAAGGACGCCGGGTTCCCGGAACAGGACGTCAAGGTGTTGCCCTACGCCAAAACCGCGGCGCTGATGGTGCGCCTGCCTGCATCCGGCAAGGCAACGGCACGCCCGATATTAATCATCGCGCACATGGACGTAGTGGAGGCGCTGGAATCAGACTGGACCAAGCCGCCATTCAAGTTGACAGAGGAAGACGGGTATTTTTACGGTCGCGGCTCCAGCGACAACAAGGGTGGTGCCGTGGCGGTGGTCACGACAATGCTGCGTCTGCACAAGGAGGGATTCAAGACGAATCGCGACCTGGTCCTGTTCTTCACCGGCGATGAGGAAACCGATGGGGTGGGGGCGGCGAAAATGTCCGCAGAGTGGCGCAGCCTGCATGATGCGGAGTTCGCGCTGAATGCGGACGGCGGCGGCGGGGCTTTTCTCGCGGACGGCACGGCGCTCGGTTTCTCGATCCAGACCGCAGAGAAAACCTACGCTTCGTTCAACCTGATAGCACGCAATCCCGGCGGTCATTCATCCGTGCCCCGGCCCGACAATGCCATCTATGCACTGGCCGCCGCCTTGGGCAGGCTCCATGCCTACCGGTTTCCCCCCATGATCAACGACACCACCAGGGCCACGTTCATCAGCCTGGCGCCTCAGTATCCCGGGGAAGTGGGGGAGGCGATCCGCGCCTTTATCTCCGATCCGTCCAACACCGCCGCCGCCGATCGCATCGAAGCCGAAGAGACATTGATCGGCAAGACACGCACGACCTGTGTCCCCACCATGCTGTCCGGCGGACATGCTGAAAATGCGCTGCCACAAACTGCCACCGCAACGGTGAACTGCCGCATCTTTCCCGGCGTCACCAAGGATGCCGTGGGCATGAAGCTCGCTGAACTCGCGGGCAAGGACATCCAGGTGGAACCCCTGCCAGTGGGGGCGCCGGAGACCGACGCCTCCCCGTTGCGGCAGGACGTCATGGCGGCCTTCAGTGCCGGGGTGCATGCGCAATTCCCGGATGCGAAGATCGTTCCGTACATGAGCAGCGGCGCCACCGATGGCGCCTATCTACGCGCGGCGGGCATCCCCACCTATGGCGTGGATGGACTGTGGGGCATCACGCCCGACGATGAGCGGGCCCATGGCCGGGACGAACGCGTGCCCGTGAAGGCCTTCTACGGCAACCTGGTGCATTGGTACATCATGTTGACCCGGCTGGCCGGCGCGACCAAATGAACTGCTTCGGTAACGGCCACGCGTCGTGACCGGGTCCGAAAATCTTGCCGTCGCGGTCCGTGACCACGCCGACGGCGCGATCCTCGACATCCATGTTCAACCCAAGGCCTCGCGCACCGAGTGGGTGGGACTGCACGGAGAGGCACTCAAGTACCGCATATCAGCGCCGCCGGCCGAGGGTGCGGCGAATGATGCACTTTGCGCCTATGTTGCCAAACAGTTCGGCGTCGCCGCTTCCAGCGTCAAACTGCTGCGCGGCCATACCGCCCGCCGCAAGCAGGTGCAGCTACGTGGACTTTCCGCGCAATGCGCGTTGCAGATTTTGCAGCCGTCCTAACAACATCACGCCCGCCAGCACGATTGCTCCGGCCACGACACCGGCCACGGCATCCAGCATCATCGGTACCAATATACTGCCCAGGCTGCCGGCCATTTGCGCCAGTTGTTCGATGGCATGATCCAGGGGTGGGATACCGTGAGTCAGGATGCCGCCGCCCACCAGGAACATGGCAGCCATGCCGGCCACCGACAGGAACTTCATCAACCGGGGCGCCAGCCACAACAGTGCGGTGCCGACGCCTCGCTGGCAAAGCGCCATGACATCCGTGCCGATCCGGCGGCTGAGAAACAAACCGGCATCGTCCAGTTTCACGATGCCAGCCACCAGGCCGTAAACACCCACGGTCATGATGATGGCGATGCCGGACAATACCGCCACGCGGGTTATGAACTGCGATGCCGCCACGGTGCCCAGCGCGATCACGATGATCTCCGCGGACAATACGAAATCGGTGCGGATGGCCGCCTTGATCTTGTCCTTTTCATAGGCGACCAGATCCAGTTTGGGGTCGCTGAGGGCATGGACCAGTTGCTCATGCTGGGCCCGGTCCTCCGCCGCGCTGTGCAGAAACTTGTGCGCCAGTTTCTCGAAGCCTTCATAGCAAAGATAGGCGCCGCCGATCATCAGCAGCGGCGTCACCAGCCACGGCAGGACAGCGCTGATGCCCAGCGCCGCCGGCACCAGGATGAGTTTGTTCACGAAGGAACCCTTGGCCACCGCCCACACCACGGGCAGTTCGCGATCAGAATTCACCCCGGACACCTGTTGCGCATTCAGCGCCAGGTCGTCGCCCAGGACACCCGCTGTCTTCTTCGCGGCGACCTTGGTCAGAAGGGCGACATCGTCGAGGACCGACGCGATGTCGTCTATCAGGGCTAACAGGCTGCTGGCGGCCACAATATTTAACCGAGTTGGGTCAACGAGTCCGCTTATAGCGCCAGGATTCCAGCATAGAGGCGAGCATACTCCGCGCCACCGTTGCCATGCCCTGGACGGACACCGTCTCCTGGTTGGTATGGGCCTGGTCCCCGCCAGTGCCGACCAGCAGCATCTCCAGCCCGAACCTCTCCTTTATATAGTTGCCGTTGAACCCGCCGAACTGGCGCGCGGTAATCCTGGGCGGATTCCCGGCCATGCGGTACCCGGTCGAAAGCAGCTGCACTGATGGCGCCTTTCCGTCCACGACGTAGCCGGTCAACCCGGGCGTGTCGGTACCCGTTATCTCGCACTGCACCGGCGTCCGATCGCGGGCCGCTGCGCCGCAGACCTGGTCCAGCACGACGCGCAAACCGGCAGCCATATCCGCGGCGGCCGCCGGCCCTTCCAGACTGCGCATCTGCCAGGCCGCGGTCCAGAAGGGGGAAATGCTGTTGTATTGATAATCGGCAATGGGTTCCCCCTTGAGTGTGGTGCGCCCCCCATCAACGCCACAAGACGTGAAATAGGAGTGGAGGACCACGTTGAGATGATTAGGGGGATATCCCTCTGGCCGAAATCCTGCCTGTGACAGAAACTGCGCCCCCACGGCACAGGCACTGACACTTTTCTTGTCGTGAATGGCTGCAGGATGACTGGTCTGGGTTCGAACAGTGATAAATCCGCGGTAGGAGGTGGGCGCCGCATGGGCGATTTCCGAGGGGTCACCCCCGTCCAGGCTGACGACAATGTCCCCGGCCATGGCCTCGGCCTCGATCAGGCGCGCCCCCACGGCCGCGTCCTCTTCGGCCACCATCCCGACTATATATATAGGGCCGTGTTCAACCTTCGCGGCGGCAATCACCCGCAGCAGTTCCAAAGTAATGGCAAGCCCGGCCTTGTCATCCCCACCCAGGGGCGTGCCCGGCGCGGCGCGGATAATGTCACCGTCCCGCTGCATGCCCTCGAACTTGATCTGATTGGTATCCAGGTGAAACGACAGGTTCCAGGACGGCAATGCCGGATTTCCGGGGACCACGGCCAGCAGGTTTCCGGACTCCGGCAGGGTCTTGCCCTGGTCACAAGACAAATCCACCTTCTCTGCCTCTGGTAGGACCTGGTGGCGGACCACCAGGTCGTCAATCCGCACCTGGATCCCCAATGGGGCGCCCGCCGATTCGAGGCGGGATTTTGCACTGGCAACCAACGCGCTTTCGCGGCAACTGCGCGAGGGCAGGGCGAGGAGTTCCATCAACTCCGCGGCCATGCGCTCTGCGTCCACCTGTTTCAACAGGGCGGGGTCGGGGACCCGCTCACTTTCCAGCCGGTATTCGATAGTCTCGTCAGGATTTCCCGGTGATGGGAAACTCAGGCGATCTGCCTCCCGGGCGGATGACATGCCGCCGGAGAGGAGCAGCAACAGGCAGGAGCAAGTGACGGCCGGTGATTTTTTTATTTTTTTCATAAAGTTGAGATCAGGATTTCCTGTAAGTTATGGATCGGTGCCACGCGGTCGCGGGTAATGCAGGGGAAAATCTCCGGTTTCCGGTTAAAGGTGCGCGGATGACGGCGCCAAAGGCCGGATTTTCCCGTGTTTGCTCGATCCGCGGTCCGGAAGACCGTTTTATGCTGGGCTCCCCCATTGCACTTGCTATGTTGAATTAAGTGTGACGAATAAGAATAGACAAATCCAATAGTTATGAATTTATATTAAATCAAGTTCTAGAATAAGGTTCATCCGTAAAGGCCGCATTCTACCTACCATCCACCAACTGCCAACTACGAATTTTTTTTCATGCAGGCCGACACCGCTGATTACATCCCGCGTTTTCCCCCACAGCATTCCGATCTTTTGATCCGCGGCTTGCGGCACCGCATCCATGCCTGGGGCAATCCCGATGCACGGCCACTCATCCTGCTGCATGGATGGGTGGACACAGGCATGAGTTTTCAGTTCCTGGCCGACCATCTTGCACAAGATTGGCGGGTGGTCGCGCCGGACTGTCGCGGATTCGGAGATTCCGCCTGGGACCCGAACGGCTATTGGTTCCCGGATTACCTGGCGGACCTCGACGCCCTGCTGGCGCAGTTTTCCCCCGACCGCCCCGCGCCGGTGGTCGGGCACAGCATGGGAGGCAATGTATCCTTGCTCTACGCCGGCGTCCGGCCGGAACGCCTGTCCCATGTGGTCAGCCTGGATGCCGCCGGGATCAAGGACAATCCCGCGGATGAGGCACCGGCACGGTATGTGCGCTGGCTTGAGCAACTGCGGAACCCGGCGCGGTTTTCGCCGCTGGTGGATTTCGACGCCGCGCTGACGCTGGTCGGCAAACTGGCGCCGAGTCTGGACCCGGGGAGGGCGAAATTCCTGGCACAGCAATGGACACGCCCGGACACTCATCAACAATTGCAGTTGCCCCATGATCCCCGGCACAAGCACGTCAATCCTGTGCTCTATCGGCGCGATGAGGCCCGGGCCTGCTGGCGCCGCATTCGCGCACCCGCTTTGCTGGTCATGGCGCGTCATGCGCAGACGTTTGAAAAGTGGGGATCACAACTCCGGGCGGATGTCATGGATTGCATCCCGCATCTGCAAACAACAGTGCTGGATTGCGGGCATATGGTGCATCTGGAAAAGGCGGGGGAGTTGGCGGGGATGCTGACGGATTTCCTGCGGCAATAACGTTTCAGAAGGTAGAAGGTAGAAGGTAGAATGTAGGGAAGGTCAAAACAATACCTGACAAGGGATAGGGGAGACAGGGAAGCTGGTGTTGGTTTTTTCTTCCTACCTTCTACCTTCCATATTCTACCTTCCAGGTACAACTTCGAACTGCACTTCCCACGGTCGCTGAAATGTTCTCCGAACTATTCCAATTTCCTCCAGGCAAGGAAGGCTTCTTCGGCCAGTTCGGCGGCGCCTTCATCCCGGAGATCCTGCATGAGACGCTGGCGGAATTGCGCACCTCATTCGAGGCCGCGTACCGTGACCCGGCGTTCTGGGACGAATACGTGCAACTCATGTCCACGTATTCGTGCCGGCCGACACCGATCACATTTTGCGAGAACCTGACACGCCTGCAAGGCGGGGCGCGCATTTATATCAAGCGCGAAGATCTGAATCACACCGGCGCCCACAAGGCCAACAATGTCATGGGCCAGGGCTTGCTGGTGAAACGCATGGGCAAGGGCCGGGTCATCGCCGAGACCGGCGCCGGACAACATGGGGTCGCCACCGCCACCATGGCGGCGAAACTCGGGCTGCAATGCACGATCTATATGGGCGCCGAGGATGTGGAGCGGCAACGCCCCAATGTGTTCTGGATGGAGCAACTGGGCGCCACCGTCGTTTCCGTGGAGGACGGCACCCGCACCCTGAAGGATGCCATCAACGCCGCCCTGCGTGACTGGGCCGAATCCATGGCCGATACACATTATGTATTGGGCACCGTGTGCGGCCCGCACCCATTCCCGTTGATGGTGACGTGGTTCCAATCCCTGATTGGCAAGGAGGCGCGTGCGCAGATGCTGGAATTGACCGGCGCGTTGCCGAAGCGGGTGTATGCCTGCGTCGGCGGCGGCAGTAATGCCAGCGGCATATTCGCCGGATTTCTCGATGACAAGGACGTGGAACTGGTGGGGGTGGAGGCCGGCGGTCTGGGTCTGCAAAGTGGCAGCCACGCAGCCCGCATTGCCGGCGGCCAGGGCAGTGTCGGCGTCGCGCAAGGGTACAAAACCTTTTTCATGCAGGATGCGGAGGGGCAGATGCGTGATACGCACTCCATCTCCGCCGGCCTCGATTACATCGGTATCGGCCCGATCCTGGCCTGGCTGCATGAACAGAAGCGCGTGCGCTTTGAGGCCGCCACCGATGCGGAGGTGATTTCAGCATTCAAAACCACGGTGCGCAGTGAAGGCCTGATTCCCGCGCTGGAAAGCGCCCATGCCATCGCCCGCGCGCTGCAGGAGTCCGCCACCCTCAGCCCGCGCGATGGGATCCTCATCAACCTCTCCGGCCGCGGCGACAAGGATATCTTCACGATTGCCGCGGCGCTGGGTGATGAGCGGTGGTATGACTTTTTGCGCAATAAGGTTAACGACCACGACCGCAAAAGTAAAAAATGAAAAGTGAAACGAAGGGATGCGCCTTTCCACGCAACAGAGCCGGCAACTGCATGTTTTGCATTTCACTTGTAGCTTGTAGCTTGTAGCTTATTGCTAATTCCCATGTCCCTCTCCGACTACATCGCATCCAAAAAGAAAAGTCGCGGTCTTCTGCTCATGACCCACACCGTCGTGGGCTATCCGTCGCTGGACGCGAACTGGCAGATGCTGGAAGGCATGCAGGCCGCGGGCGTCGACTTGGTGGAGTTGCAGATGCCGTTCAGCGAGCCCATCGCTGACGGGCCGGCGTTCAATCGCGCGAACCAGGCGGCCCTGGCCAATGGCGTTCACTGGGACGATTACTTCGCATTGATGACGCGCGCAGCCAAGGCATTCTCGTTCCGGTTGTTGTTCATGGGCTATTACAACAATGTATTTCGCCTGGGGCATGAAACCTTCTGTCGCCGGCTGGCCGAGGCGGGCGGCCACGGCTTCATCATCGCCGACCTGCCGCCGGACCAATGCGCGGAACTGAACGAGTGCGCGCGCAAATACAAACTCGATCCGATCCACATGATGACGCCGTTGAATGAGCCCAAACGACTCAAGGAGATTGCGCGCGACGCTGCCGGGTTCATCTATTGCGTGGCGCGCAAGGGCGTCACCGGGCGCGCCACTGCCATGGATGCCGGCCTCAAGGACTACATCGCCCGCTGCCGCGCCGCGACCAAACTGCCGCTGGGCATGGGATTCGGCATCCGCACGCCCGACGACGTGCGCCAGTTGAAGGGGCTGGTTGATTTGGCTATTGTCGGGACCGCCTGCCTGGACGTGTGGGAACGGGACGGGCGCGACGGTTATTTGAAATTCCTGCAATCCCTGATGGACGCGACCCGCTGAGTTCATGGCAACTGCCACACAACATCATCGCCTGTTGATCCTGGGTTCCGGCCCCGCCGGTTACACTGCCGCAGTGTATGCCGCGCGCGCCGGGCTGGAACCGGTCATCATCGCGGGCATCGAGGTCGGCGGCCAGATGACCACCACCACGGATGTGGACAACTGGCCCGCGGATGATCAGGGCGTACAGGGTCCGGAACTCATGGAGCGCATGAAGCGTCACGCCGAACGCTTTGGCACCAGGATCATTTATGACCACATCCAGAAGGCAACCCTGGGTCAGCGCCCGTTCACGCTGCAGGGCGACAACACCACTTACACCTGTGATGCCTTGATCATCGCCACCGGCGCCTCCGCCAAGTACCTCGGGCTGCCCTCGGAAGAGGCGTACAAGGGCAAGGGCGTATCCGCCTGCGCCACCTGCGACGGGTTCTTCTATCGCGGCAAAACCGTGGCTGTTATCGGCGGCGGCAACACTGCCGTGGAAGAAGCGATTTATCTGGCCAACCTGGCGTCAAAGGTAACGGTGGTCCATCGCCGCGACCAGTTCCGCGCCGAGCAGATCATGATCGATCACTTGCTGGCCCGCGCCGGAGACAAGGGCAATGTGCATATCCAATGGAACCATGTGCTGGATGAGGTACTCGGCGATGCCGCCGGGGTCACCGGCGTTCGCGTGCGCGACGTGAAATCCGGGGGTACCACGGAGATCCCCGTGCATGGCGTGTTCATCGCCATCGGCCATACGCCCAACACCGGGATCTTTGCCGGGCAACTGGACATGGATGGCGGCTATATTCGCGTGCAATCCGGCAGCCGCGGCCTCGCGACACAAACCAGCGTTCCGGGCGTCTTCGCCGCCGGCGACGTCGCCGATCCGATCTACCGCCAGGCCGTCACGTCGGCGGGTTCGGGGTGCATGGCGGCGTTGGATGCGAAGAAGTTTCTGGAAGAATGATCCCCACCTCCATCCTCACCGCCGCCGGCCTCGACGCCGCCAATCTCAAGGTCGGCACGCTCCGTGTCTGTTCTCCCATTGACGGCGCTGAGCTCGCCCGATTGATCCCCGACGATGCAGCCGCGGTAGAGAAAAAGGTTGCCGCCGCCCATCAGGCCTTTCTCACCTGGCGCATGGTGCCCGCACCACGTCGGGGTGAACTGGTGAGGTTGTTCGCCGAAGCATTGCGGACCCACAAGCAGGCGCTGGGCGCGCTGGTGACTCTGGAGTGCGGCAAGATCCTGCAGGAAGGGTTGGGCGAAGTGCAGGAGATGATCGATATCTGCGATTTCGCCGTGGGACTGTCGCGGCAATTGTATGGCCTGACCATGCCCTCTGAACGCCCCGGTCATCGCATGGCGGAGTACTGGCATCCGGCCGGACCGGTCGCCATCATTTCGGCATTCAATTTTCCCGTTGCCGTGTGGGCGTGGAACGCAGCGCTGGCGCTGGTATGTGGCGACAGCGTGCTGTGGAAACCTTCCCCCAGGACGCCGTTGACGGCGCTGGCGTGTCAATTGTTGCTGTCAAAATGCATGCAGCGATTCGGTGCGGCGCCGGAAGGGTTGTCGCAGGTGATGTTCGGCGGCGCCGATATCGCCATGCAGATTGCCGGCGATACGCGCATCCCCGTTGTCAGCGCCACGGGCAGCACCGCCATGGGCCGTGAACTGACGCCCGTGATTGCGCGCCGCCTGGGCCGCAGCATCCTGGAGTTGGGCGGCAACAACGCCATGATTGTCGCGCCCAGCGCCGATCTGGATCTCGCGTTGCGCGCCATTCTATTTTCTGCCGTTGGCACCGCTGGCCAGCGCTGCACGTCGTTGCGGCGACTGATTGTCCATCGCAGCATCCGCGATGAACTCCTGCAACGGCTGGCGGCCACCTACGCCCAGGTGCGCGTCGGCAATCCTTTCGACGCCGAGACACTCGTCGGCCCGCTCATTGACAAGGTGGCGTTTGATCGCGCCCAGTCTGTGCTCAAACAATTGCAGGCGGAGGGCATCAGTGTGCAGGGTGGGGAACGCGTGACTGTCCCCGGATGCGAAGGTGGTTTCTACATGCGGCCCGCACTGGCGGCGGTTCCCGCCGATCACCCGCTGCTACAGATCGAAACCTTCGCGCCGATTCTGTACGTGATTGAATACGATCACCTGGAACAGGCCATCGCCCTGCAGAACGGCGTACCCCAGGGATTGTCCTCCTGCATCTTCACCCGCGACCTGATCGAGGCCGAGGTATTTCTCTCCGCCCGTGGCAGCGATTGCGGCATCGCCAACGTCAACATTGGCCCCAGCGGAGCAGAGATTGGCGGCGCATTCGGTGGAGAGAAGGAAACCGGCGGCGGCCGCGAGTCCGGCACCGATGCATGGAAGGGCTACATGCGCAGGATGACGGCGACGGTGAATTATTCGGGGGAGTTGCCGTTGGCGCAGGGGATTCAATTTGACGTAGACTGAAAGGAAGTGCGGGCGAATCCGCGTTATACTTTTGACCATTACCGAGGTCATCTCATGAAGAAAATCAGCTTCACCTATTGGCGTGACGGGAAATTCTATCTTGGCTTCCTGAATCAGTATCCTGACTATCAGACCCAGGGCATGACCAAACGCGAGTTGATTGAAAACCTGAAAGACATCCTGAAAGGCATCGAATCTCGCGAAGTACCGTATATCCGCAAGGTCGAAGAGCTGCTGGTCGCGTAAGTGAAACGGCGCGAACTTATCAAAACGCTGGAGAAAATGGGCTGCACCCTGGTTCGCAACGGCGGGCGGCACGATTGGTACACCAATCCCGAGACAAAGCAGTCACAGCCGGTGCCACGGCACAACACGATCAATGAGCACTTAGCTCGGTCCATCATTAAAAAGCTGGCCGGCGCCTGACATCATCGGACCCAGCGGCGCTGAGATAGGTGGTGCATTCGGCGGCGAAAAGGAAACCGGTGGCGGCCGCGAGTCCGGATCCGACGCGTGGAAGGGCTACATGCGCCGGATGACGGCGACGGTGAATTATTCGGGTGAGTTGCCCCTGGCCCAGGGCATCAGCTTCGGAGTTGATGAAAAGAAGTAAAGCGTGGCACTAACCTCGGAAACTCCGACCCAGTTTCCACATTCAGGCCGCCAGTGCCCCGCTCCTATTCAGGGGATGCGCCTTGATGCGGGCCGCCTGCTTGCCGATCTTCTGGCTTGCCACTTCCAGATCATATTGCGCCTGGAGATTCTGCCACAACTGCGCCGTAGTGCCGAAGTAGCGCGAGAGGCGTAACGCCATCCCTGCCGTCACGGCACGCCGGCGACGCACGATCTCGTTGACGGTTGGCGTTGCGACGCCCAGCTCTTTTGCAAGCTTGTAGGCACTCAGCCCCAAAGGCTCCATAAAATCATGGGCCAGGATATCGCCCGGATGTACCGGACGGAGTTTCTTTGCTGTCATGTCACGTTTCTCCAGCCCGTCGATCAGGACAGGCACAGTATTAGCATTAGCGTCAATTCAGTGGTAGTCCGCTATCTCCGCATCAAAGGCGTCTCCGTCCTTCCAATTGAAGCACACTCGCCACTGTTTATTGATCCGGATGCTGTATTGTCCTTTTCGATCGCCCTTAAGCGGCTCCAACTGATTCGACGGCGGAATCATCAGGTCGCGCAGATTCCCGGCGCTATCGAGATACTTCAGCTTCTCACGTGCCCGCTGCTGAATCTTGCCGTCGACCCCTTTTACGAACTCCCCCTTAAAAACCGCTTCCGTATTCTTGTCCTTGAATTTCCGGATCATGGCATCTACCTTAACGTTACGCGTTCATAACGTCAAGCGTTACATATGGCCGCATCATCCAACAGGGCTTGGGATTTGTGGTAGTAACGCGTATCGAGAACTACAACGAGTGCGGAACAGGGGCGGATTATCCGTGACCTCCTTGAGGCGGTGAATTGAATCCGCTCTCCCTGCCGGCGGGTCGGCACGCTATCCGGCCACAGGCGTATCTGTCAATGCGTGGGTGTCCTATAACATCCTCGATTTGCTTCAATTGAGGTACATAGATTATTCCTGAAATGCCGTACTATTTTGACGAGTCTCATGGGGGAATGGGATTCGCAACACGAAAAATGACGCTGCCTCCTTTTACCGGACGTCACGGGATTGCCATATTTCGAGAATATTGTTTCCAGATTCGAGTATCAGAATAAGAAAAGAATGAAAAGGATCCATGGAGGGAGAGCCAATGGGATTCCGTGAATGTTTCGCCATGACACAACTCCTTAATTACGTTCGCGATGCGGGCGGGGAACATCTTGGCACGGTTGGAGCAGATTTCAATGACTCTGACCCCGTGATCCACGGGCCCAGGCGCACCACCAGGTGGTAATGATTGCTCATGAGGGCATAGGCACACAGGTCGATGGCGAAGGTATCCGTCAGCAACTTCAACCGCGCCAGCATCCAGGGCTTGCGGTGTTCGAAGGATTTGCCGATGAGTGCATCCTCGCCGCAGAGCCAGGCCCGGCGCACGCAACGGCAGATGCAGTGGTAGTAGGGGGTATCGAGAACCGAAACGAGAGCAGCGCGTGGGCGGGTCATCCGTGACCTCCTTGTCATGATTGATGAATACCGGTTTCCGTACCGGTGTGATGGCAAGTTATCCGGCTGCCGACTAAACTGTCAACAAATGCGTGGGTGTCCTCAAAAAAAATTCGCCCGTGTTATGGCAGACTGCCGCCTGCCCCCAATGTCCACCGCCTCCGAAATCGTCCACGACAATTTCCTCCGCCGCGTCGCGGCGGAGGACTTTCCTGCGCCTGTGTCCGCTACCACTCCCGAGGAGGTGGGATTAAACGCGTCCGAGCTGCTCGACCTGTTTGAGAGTCAGTTGCTGAGCCGCCATGTGGATCTGGCGGCACGGCGGCTCAAGACCCGGGGGCAGGGCTTCTACACCATCAGCAGCGCGGGGCATGAGGGCAACGCGGTGTTCGGCTGCGTCTTCCGGACCACGGACATGGCGTTCCTGCATTACCGCAGCGGGGCGTTTGTCATCCAACGTGCGAAACATGTCGCCGGGCAGGACCCGGTGCGGGACATCCTGTTATCGATCGTTGCCTCCAGCGACGACCCGGTTTCCGGCGGGCGTCACAAAGTCCTCGGCAATGCGGCGACACTGGTGCCGCCGCAGACCAGCACCATCGCCTCGCACCTGCCGAAGGCCATGGGCGCGGCGTTTGCCGTCGATCTCGCGGCACGCCTGAAGATTCAGGATCCGGTGATGCCGGCGGACGCCGTCATCGTCTGCACGTTTGGGGATGCCTCCGCGAATCATTCCACCGCGCTTGGCGCCATCAATGCCGCGGCATGGGCGTCGTATCAGGGCATCCCCATGCCTATCGTTTTCGTCTGCGAGGACAACGGCCTGGGGATCTCCGTGCCCACGCCACAGGACTGGATCGTGAGGAGTTTCTCCGAACGCCCGGGGCTGGATTACATGCATTGTGACGGATTGGACCTGGTGGACTGCTGGCGTGGCGCCACGGCTGCCGCAGAACTGGCGCGCCGTGAACGCGCACCGGTGTTCCTGCATGTACGCATGGTGCGCCTCATGGGCCACGCAGGCGAGGACCAGGAATCGGAATACCGCACCGTAGAAGCAACGCAGGCCGACGAAAGCAACGACCCGCTGCTGCACAGCGCACGCCGACTGATTGAAGCCGGGATTCTCACGCCCGCCGGGATCACGGAGTTATATCAGCGCATTGAGCGGGACGTGGCAGCTACGGCGGAACAGGTCATCACTCGGCCAAAGTTGTCCAGTCGGGAAGAGGTCATGTCCACGTTGTTGCCTCCGGTTCGAACTATGTTGCCGGCGCCGCTGCCATTGACTGCGGCCCGCTCCGAGCAAAAACCCCAACCCCTGGCACGGCATATCAACCAGGCACTGGCTGACTTGATGCACCAGTATCCGGAGATCGTGCTGTGCGGGCAGGACATCGCGCGCAAGGGCGGCGTATATGGCGTAACCGCCGGGCTGATGAAGAAATTCGGCGCGGCGCGGGTCATGGACACGCTGCTGGACGAACAGAGCATCCTCGGCCTTGCGCTTGGGATGGCGCACAACAACCTGCTGGCCATCCCGGAGATCCAGTTCCTGGCGTATTTGCACAACGCACTGGATCAGATCCGCGGCGAGGCGGCCACATTGCCGTTCTTTTCGCGCCGGGCATTTCGCAACCCTACCGTCGTGCGCCTGCCGGGCCTGGCCTACCAGAAAGGCTTCGGCGGACATTTTCACAACGATAATTCCCTGACCGCACTGCGCGACATGCCAGGCGTCATCCTCGCTTGCCCGAGCAACGGGCCCGATGCGGCGCGCATGCTGCGTACCTGCGTGCAGCTCGCCCGGGAACAGGGCAGGGTGGTGCTGTTCGTGGAACCCATCGCCCTCTACTACACCCGCGATCTTCATGCTGCCGGCGATGGGCAATGGGCGTCGGTCTATCAACCGGAGGGGCAGGATGAAACCATCCCGTTCGGCCAGCCAGGAATTTATGGAGACGGCACGGAATTGTGCATCCTTACCTACGGTAATGGCTTCTACCTCAGCCGGCAGGCGGAGAAGATCCTGCGCGAACAGCACGGCATGAAGCTGCGTATCGTTGACCTGCGCTGGCTGGTGCCGCTGCCGGAAAAACAGATCCTTGCCGCGGTGGCCCCCTGCAAACGCATACTCATCGTGGATGAAGGGCGGCGTTCCGGGTCCATCAGCGAGGCATTGTGTACGCTGTTGTTGGAGTCCGGCATCCGTATGCCTCTTGCGCGGCTGACAGGGGAGGATTGCTTCATTCCGCTGGGAGACGCCGCGCGGCTGGTGTTGCCGGGAACGGAACAAATCATCTCGGCTGCGTTGCAGTCCTGACTTCCGCAAAGGGTTGCGGGCAATCCTCAATATGTCATACCGGCGAAGCCTGCCCCGTGCTACGACACGGGGGCCGGTATCCAGACCAGTTTCCAGAAGTGCATCCACTGGACCCCGGCCGCTCCGGACATCCTGTCCTCTCGCGGCATTTCCCACATCCTGTGGGTCGCCTGCGCCGGGGTGACGAGCCTGCGCCGGGGCGACGGTAATTCCCGCATGATCAGTCAATGCCATCGGACCCCATCCCGTGTAAAATCCGCACCCTGCTGAATTTACAGGTGTCGTTTCGTGGATACGCCTCCCCCTTTTAACGCGTCCGAACTTGCGTCCCTGCGCATGGACAAGGATGCGCTGGCCGCGTCGGCCCAGCGTCACGCACTGCCTTGGGTGATTGTCGGCCTGGTCGCCATTCTTGCCCTTGGTGGAGGTGTCGCCTGGTATTTCCTGCGCGAGAAACCGATCGCGGTCTCGGTTGCCCTGGTCGAACAGGCCCGGGCTGCCAACGCCACCATGGACACCGGACCGGTGCTGAATGCCTCCGGTTATGTCGTTGCGCGGCGGATCTCGACACCCTCATCGAAGATTACCGCCCAGGTGAAAGCAGTGTTCGTGGAGGAAGGCATGAGCGTCAAGGAAGGCGACGTGCTGGCGGTGCTGGATGACACCACGCCGCGCCGCCAGCTGGCGCTGGCGGAGAGCCAGGTCATCGCTGCACGCAAGGGCGTGAACGAATTCGACGTGCGGCTGAAAGAGGCGCGCCGCACGCTGGAGCGCAATGCCTCGCTGTACGAGCAGAAACTGATCAGCGAGTCGGCGCTGGATGCATCCAGGGCCGATGTGAATGCCCTCGAGGCCAAGCTCAGCCTGACGCGCAGCCAGGTGGAAGTAGCGTTGCGCAGCGTGGACGTGGCGGCCCAGGGCGTGGATGACACCACCATCCGCGCGCCGTTCTCCGGGGTCGTGGTATCCAAGGATGCGCAACCGGGAGAGATGATCTCCCCCATCTCCGCCGGCGGCGGTTTTACGCGTACTGGCATCTGCACATTGGTGGACATGGATTCGCTGGAGATCGAAGTGGACGTCAACGAGGCTTTCATCAACCGCGTGGTCGCTGACCAGCGCGTGGAGGCCACGCTGGATGCCTATCCGGACTGGCGCATCCCGGCCCACGTGATCAGCATTGTGCCCACTGCCGATCGGCAGAAGGCCACGGTCAAGGTACGCATCGGTTTCGATGCAAAGGACACACGCATCCTGCCGGACATGGGCATCCAGGTGCAGTTCATGGATGCACCAAAGTTGGAAGGTGCGACGGCCCAGACGGGACCGGGCGCGCCCATCGTTTCGATCCAGGCCGTGACCAATATCCACGGACAGGATTATGTATACGTCGTGAAGGATGAAACCGTGGAGCGCCGCGCCATTCGTCTCGGGCCGGTGCTGGGCGGCCGCGCGCAGATATTGGCCGGGCTTCAGCCCGGTGAGACCATTGTGATCAAACCGCCGGCGGAGTTGACCGACGGCGCAAAAATAACCATCAATCCGGATACCGGGAAGCAATGACATGAATGACACAGCGAATTCGGGCGGCGAGATCCTGGTGCGCGTCAATGGCGTCACCAAGACCTATCGCCGCGGTGGGGAGACCGTCAATGTATTGAGCGGCCTGATGCTGGAGGTGCCGCGCGGCGACCTGCTGGCGCTGATGGGGCCGTCGGGGTCCGGCAAGTCCACGTTGCTGAATCTTGTCGGCGGCATTGACCGACCCACCAGCGGCAGCATCGAATTCGCGGGGCAACGCCTCGAGCAGATGAATGAAAGCGAACTGGCCCGCTGGCGCGCCCGCCACGTGGGTTTTATTTTCCAGATGCATCACCTGCTGCCGATGTTGACGGCCCAGGACAACGTGGAACTGCCGTTGCTGTTGACCGGGCTTCCCGCCGCCGAGCGCCGCCGCCGGGCGGCCGCGGCGCTGAAACTCGTGGGCCTCGAGGATCGGGTCAAGCACAAGCCCGCGGAATTGTCCGGCGGACAGGAGCAGCGCGTCGGCATCGCCCGCGCCATCGTCACTGATCCGGATATCCTGCTGTGCGATGAGCCTACCGGCGATCTGGACCGCAAGTCCGGCGACGCCATCCTCGACCTGTTGCAGGCGCTGAACCGGGATCATGGCAAGACCGTCCTGATGGTGACCCACGCCCCCCATGCCGCGAGCCGCGCCAAGCGCACCCTGCATTTCGACCAGGGCGTGTTGGCGACGCAGTCCAAGCCATGACCACCGCCGGCCTGATGTGGGCAAACCTGTGGCGGCGCAAGACGCGCACCGTTGTGACGGTGCTGTCGATCTTCGTCGCCTTCGTGCTGTTCACAGTGCTCGCCGCCACGCGCCAGGCCTTTGTCGGCGGTGTGGACCTCATCGGCAATGAACGGCTGCTGACCATTCACAAGTCCGGGTTGATCTTCAACCTGCCCATTGCCTACCGCAATCGCATCCGTAATGTGGATGGCGTGGACTCCGTTTCCATCGGCGTGTGGATGCAGGGTTATTACCAGGAGACCAAAAATTTCACGCCGCTGATTGCCGTGGATGACGATGCCTATTACCCCATGTACCGGGAAATCGTGGTGCCGCCGGACCAACTGGAGGCGTGGAAGTCGGAGCGCACCGGCGCCATCATCGGCAAGACCGTGGCCGCGCGCCGCGGCTGGAAGGTGGGGGATACCATTCCCATGCGCTCGGGCATCTACAGCAAGGAGAACGGCGACAACACCTGGGACCTGAAGATCAGCGGCATCTACGACGTGACCAACAA
>MGYT01000112.1:870-1226 GCA_001801865.1 Gammaproteobacteria bacterium RIFCSPLOWO2_02_FULL_61_13 | reverse complement strand
TTGTCACCTACGTGGTCAGCGCGGTGTTGCTGTCCATGCTCATCGTCACCGCCAGCACCATGGGCCAGGCCGTGCATGAACGCACCGCGGAACTGGCGGTGCTGAAGGCCATCGGCTTCAATGCGCGACACGTACTGCTGCTGGTATTGGGGGAGTCGTTGCTATTGACGCTGTTCGGTGCCGCGCTGGGGCTGGGAGTCGGCTTTCTTATATGCCGGGGGCTGGCGGGACAACTGGCACAATACATGCCGGCGTTCTGGCTGACCTCGGAGGCATTGTTGATTGGGATCGGCTTGGCACTGACATTGGGATTGCTCTCCGGCATCTGGCCGGCAGTCCGGGCCATGCGCATGCGC
>MGYT01000112.1:0-850 GCA_001801865.1 Gammaproteobacteria bacterium RIFCSPLOWO2_02_FULL_61_13 | reverse complement strand
AGCATGATGAAAGACAATATTGCATTTATCGGCCGGCTGAAGCGACCCACAGGACGTGGGAAAAGCCGCGAAAGGACAGGACGTCCGGAGCGGCCGGCCCTACATGAACTTGTGAGCGCCGGCGCAACCCTGTGGGGCCGGATTTATCCGGCCGCGATGTCATGTTCGTAAACCGCATCCTGCAAATCCTGTCGGTGATCCGCGTCAGCCTCGGCAGCCTGCCGGAACGCGCCGGCACCGCCATTGTCGCCACCATCGGATTTGCCGCCGTGGTGCTGGTGTTCACCGGCATGCTCTCCATCCGCGAGGGGTTCGCCAAGGTCGTGCAGCAGAACGGCTCCCCCGACGTGGCCATGGTCATGCGCGGCGGTTCCACCGCGGAGTTGAACAGCAGTGTTTCACTGGAAGGCTCCCGCATCATTGCCCAAGCCGTGGGCGTGGCCAAGAATGAAAACGGCCCCATCGTCTCCCCGGAGGCATTGCTGGTGGTGGACGCCCCGCGGCGCTCCACCGGCAGTGATTCCAATGTGCCGTTCCGGGGCGTGACACAACCGGGCTTCGTGATCCACGACAAGGTCAGGATCGTGGAGGGCAGAATGTTTCAGGAAGGGAAGGGCGAGGTCATCGTCGGACGCCAGGCCGCGGCCCAGTTCGCCGGTCTGGAAGTGGGCAACGAGCTGCGCTGGTCCGGCTTCCTGTGGCGCGTCGTCGGTGTATTCGAAGCCAATGGCGGGCTGGAAGAGTCCGAGATCTGGACCGATGCGCAAACCCTGCAGACCGCGTTCGATCGGGGCACCTATTTCCAGTCTGCCTATGTCAAGCTGACCAGTATTGATGCGTATCAGGCCTT
>MGYT01000111.1:5850-9949 GCA_001801865.1 Gammaproteobacteria bacterium RIFCSPLOWO2_02_FULL_61_13 | reverse complement strand
GCCGCGTTCGTCGATGGTGGCGCCGGACTGGAACCGCGCCAGGTTGAACTGCGCCAGGATTTCAGGAACGGCATCCTTTGCCAGCAATTCCGCAAACAGCCAGCCGGAACCCGGCGTGGCCTTGAAGCCGCCATAACACCAGCCGCCGTTTATATAGAGTCCGGGAATGGGCGTCGGGCCGATGATCGGCGAGCCATCCATGGTCATGTCATTGATCCCGCCCCAGGTGCGCATCAGGCGCAGGCGGCTGAACGACGGGAACATGGTCAGCGTGTAGCGCGCGATGTCCTCGATGCGCGGCAGGTTTCCGCGCTGACTGTAGCTCGGATAGAAATCGAGATCCGCGCCCATGATTATCTCGCCCTTGTCGGTCTGGCTGACATAACAGTCGAAGGCATTCGCCATCACCACGGTATTCAGCACCGGCTTGATCGGCTCCGACACCATGGCCTGCAGCAGATGAGACTCAATCGGGAGTTTGAGCCCGGCCATGGCAGCCAGGTGGCTGCTGTGACCCGCGGTGACGATGGCGACCTGGTTGGCGCGGATCACGCCGCGCGACGTGACCACGCCGCGGATCTTGCCCTGCTCGATTTGCATGCCGGTGACTTCGCAATCCTGGAGGATGTCCACGCCCAGTGTGTCAGCCGCGCGGGCATAGCCCCAGGCCACCGCATCATGACGCACCGTGCCGCCGCGCCGTTGCAGCAGGCCGCCCTGCACCGGAAACCGGGTCGCGGCCTTGCAATTCAGGATGGGGACGAATTCCTGCACCTCCTTGCGTGACAGCAATTCTGCATCGATGCCGCGCACGCGCATGGCGTTGCCGAGCCGGGCCAGGCCATTCATCTGGCCGTCGCTGTGGCCGAGCCAGAGATTGCCGCGCGGGCTGTACATGACATTAAAATTCAATTCCGTGCTCAGGCCCGCCCATAGCTGCAGCGAGAACTCGTACAGGCGTGAATTTTCCTCGAGCAGATAGTTGGAGCGGACAATGGTGGTGTTGCGGCCGGTATTGCCGCCGCCAATCCAGCCCTTCTCCAGGACTGCCACGTCGGTGATGCCGTGGTTGCGGGCCAGGTAATACGCGGTCGCCAGGCCATGGCCGCCGCCGCCGATGATGATGACTTGGTAGTTTGCCTTTGGGGCGGCCTCGCGCCAGACCGCCGGCCAGTGCCTGTTGCCGGACCACGCATGACGCAACAGGTTGAAGACAGAGTATTTTTTCACGCCGCCATTATCGGGGATTCAGGCCCCCATTGTCTTTGCCCGGTCCTTCCCGCAACCGGTCCAACCCTTTGGTCCGTGCTTGCGTCCAAAGCAGTGAAAAGTACAAAGTTCAACGTTTAAATTGGAAAGGAACCATGCGGGCTGCCGTGGCCGAGCTGACCCTGACTGAATCCGAAGTCCAGGATGACACCCCGCTGCTGGTGGCGCGAGCCCAGGCCGGGGACAAGACCGCCTTTGCGCTGTTGTATCGCGGGAATGTGGCGCGCGTGCATGCCCTGTGCCGGCGCATGACCGGCGATACCGGCCTGGCGGAGGAGTTGACCCAGGATGCGTTCGTGCAGGCGTGGCAGCAGCTGCATGGTTTCCGCGGTGAATCCCGCTTCGCCACCTGGTTGCACCGCGTGGCCGTGAACACGGTTTTATCCTGGCAAAGAAAGCACGGACCCTGGCTGCGCTGGTTGCGCAGTGACCGCGGCGAGGTTCCGGAGCAGCCGGTGGAGGAATCCCCCGGCGTGGCGCGCGACCTGGAGTCTGCCATTGCCCGGTTGCCGCTGCGCGCCCGGCAGGTGTTTTTGTTGTTGGATGTGGAAGGCCATACCCATGAGGAGGCGGCCGATTTACTCGGGATCAATGTGGGCACGAGCAAGTCCCAATTGTTTCGTGCCCGGGGATTACTGCGAGGCATGCTCACATGAACCAGAATGACACCCCGGACTGGCTCCGGTCCCACCTGCAGGCGTTGCCGGCAGAGATCCCGCCGGCGCGGGATTTGTGGCCCGATATTGCCCGGCGACTGGATCGGCCCGGGCACTCCCGCTGGATGCCGGCGGCGGTAGCCGCGAGTGTGCTGATCAGCGTGACCGCGACATGGTTCACCTGGCAGGTGTTCGAACAGCAGCGCCGCGATGCCGCCGCTTTACTTGCCGCACAACAATTATTGCAGGAAATCCGGCAGCCGTACCTGCCAGTGCGCGCGGAATTTGAGGCGCAGTGGCCGACGCTGCGTGCGCAACTGGAACCGGATACCGCAGCGGTGGTGGAGCGCAATCTGGAGATCATTCACAAGGCCAACGCAGAACTGGCTCGCGCCCTGGAACGCCAGCCCGACAGCCCGGTATTGCGGCAGTTGTTGCGTCAGACCATGACACAGGAGGTCGACGTGTATCAGCGCGCGGCAGCGGCCGGTCGACCGCCTATTTAAGGTGATACCTGAATGAGTCCCGAAAGCGTCATCTGGTGGAAAAATGTGCGTCGTCATACCGGCGTAGGCCGGTATCCAGAAGATTAATGCTGGACCCCGGCCCCCGTGTCGTAGCACGGGGCAGGCTTCGTCGGGGTGACAGACCTTAAACCTTTTTCCGGCAGTTGGCGTCTTATGCATCAGGTGATCATTTCAATTTAATGCGCGCGGCGCACGCCGCAGCGAGGAGAGAATCATGAAAAGACTGATATTGCTGGTTACCGGGTTGAGCTTTTCGGCGCTGGCCCTGGGCGGCGAGGTCGTGGACAAACAACTGGATGCCGATCCCTCCGGTGAAGTCGTGATCGACATCGTGCGCGGGGCGATCACGGTGGTGGGCTGGGACAGGGCCGTGGTGCATGTAAAAGGCGAGCGGGATGAGAAGTCGGAAGAGTTCATCTTTGCGCGTGAAGGCAACGTCATCCGCATTTCGGATGAACTGAAATCCCGCCGCAGCGGTGGCGATGCCAGCGGCACCCATATCACCGTGCAGGTGCCGCGCAACAGCTCGGTGGAAATGGAAACCGTCTCCGCAAACCAGGACGTGCGCGAAATCAACGGCGTGGTCCGGCTGGATTCCGTCAGCGGCGCGATCAACGCAGCAGGTCTCGAACGCAGTGCCAATCTTGCCAGTGTCAGCGGTGACATCACACTGAAAGGCGGCAGTGGGGAAGTGCGCGTGGATAGTGTCAGTGGGAACGTAAAAGTGGAGATCAATGCGCAGCGCCTGCAGGCGGAATCCGTGTCCGGCGACGTCGAAGTGGAAAACGCCGGCATGTTGCAAAGGCTGGATGCGTCCACCGTGTCCGGCAATCTGCTCATCCGCACGGCGCTCGCGCCGGAGGCTGAGGCGGACCTGGAGAGCGTGAGCGGCGACGTGGACCTGGAGTTGCGGGGAGAACTGAATGTGCGCTTCAACCTGAAGACCGGGCCGGGCGGCGACATCGAGAACGGGCTGTCGGATCTGCGGCCGGACCGTGAGCGTTACACCGGTGCGGAAAGTCTCGAACTGCGGCTGGGACAGGGCGGTGCGGACGTGGACGCGTCGGTGATCAGCGGGACGATTACCATCAGGCGGCAGTAACTATTTTATAATATATTTCAGTAGGTTAGAAAGATTTGGTTGCAGTGCACCATTCGTTGCATTGATTTTTGTGCAGTGCAGCGAGAGACTCGCCGCCCTACCTTTCATGAAGGGAAGGATTATGAGCACGGAGCCCAAAGCAGTTGGCAAGTCTTCCACCTTCGCGTTGACGGTGCTGGCGTTGGGCATCGTATACGGCGACATCGGTACCAGTCCCCTGTACGCCGTCAAGGAAACCTTCTCTCGCAGTCATGGCATCCCCCTCGATCCCGCCGGCATTCTCGGCGGTTGTTCCACCATCTTCTGGGCGCTGATGATCGTGGTGTCGTTGAAGTACGTGACGTTAATCATGCGCGCCGACAACCGCGGCGAGGGCGGCATCATGGCATTGCTGGCGCTGGTCTCCACATCGGTGGGACAGCGGCCGGCGCTGCGGAACGCGACCATCGTCTGCGGGTTGTTCGGCGCCGCGCTGTTTTACGGGGACGCGGTGCTTACGCCTGCCATCTCGGTGTTGTCGGCGGTGGAAGGCTTGGAAGTGGGCA
>MGYT01000111.1:4363-5840 GCA_001801865.1 Gammaproteobacteria bacterium RIFCSPLOWO2_02_FULL_61_13 | reverse complement strand
AAAGCCATACGTCATTCCGATCTCCATTGCGGTGTTAATCGCACTGTTTGCCTTCCAGCGTTTCGGCACGGCTACCGTCGGCATGTTGTTCGGCCCGGTTTGCGCACTCTGGTTTCTGTCTCTGGGCGTCGTGGGCATCAGCAATATCGTGCACAACCCGTCCATTCTCCAGGCCCTGGATCCCCGCTATGCGCTGGCATTTACCACCGGTCACGGCTTGGCGTCCTTCATCGTGTTGGGGGCGGTGCTGCTGGCCTTTACCGGCGCGGAGGCCCTGTATGCCGACATGGGTCACTTCGGCCGCCGCGCCATCCGCATTGCGTGGTTCGGGCTGGTCGCCCCGGCGCTGGTGCTGAATTACTTCGGCCAGGGGGCGTTATTGCTCGCGGACCCGGCCGCGGTGCGCAATCCGTTTTACCTCGCGTTTCCGGAGTGGGCCCTGTATCCGATGGTGGGGCTGGCAACGGCGGCGACGGTGATTGCGTCCCAGGCCACCATCTCCGGCGCTTATTCCATCACGCGCCAGGCGATTCAGCTGGGCATGTTGCCGCGCATGAGCATCGTGCAGACTTCTGCGCGGGAATACGGGCAAATCTACATGCCGGGCGTGAACTGGATGTTGCTGGCGGCGGTGCTGGCGGCCGTGGCCGGTTTCGGATCATCGTCCGCACTGGCGTCGGCCTACGGTGTTTCGGTCATGGGGACGATGCTGTCGACCACCTTGCTGACGTTTTTTGTGATCCGTTACCGCTGGCATTACCCGCTGCTTGTGTGCGTGCTCGCCACCGGGACCTTCCTGGCCATCGATTCCGTATTCCTGTCGGCGTCCCTGATCAAAGTGCTGCAGGGCGGCTGGTTCCCGCTTATCCTTGGTGCGCTGGTATTCATTCTCATGCGCACCTGGCGTGAAGGCCGTGCCGCGCTGAATGTACGGTTGCGGGAATCGGCGCTGCCGCTGGCCGAATTTCTGCAGCAGTTGCTGCGTTACCCGCCGCCGCGTGTCCCCGGCACGGCAGTGTTCCTGACCGCGACGCCCGACGCCACGCCCCATGCGCTGATGCATAACCTGCATCACAACCAGGTGCTGCACGAGCAGCTGGTGTTTCTCACCATCGAATTTCGCGAAGTGCCGTGGGTGGCGCAGGAGGAGCGCGTGCATATCGAACTTCTGGCGCCCGGCTGTCACCGCGTCACCGCCCGCTACGGGTTCATGAACCAGCCCGATGTTGCTGATGTGATGGAACGCGTCGCCGACCGGGGCCTGGATATCAATCCCATGACCACGTCCTATTTCGTGTCGCGGCAGAAAATAGTACCGGTGGCCGGTCGCGACTCAGGTATGGCGTTGTGGCGCGACCGGTTGTTTGCGGCGATGGCGCGCAATGCCAGCGACATCACGGATTATCTGAACATACCGGCCAACCGTGTCGTGGAACTGGGCACACGCGTGGAGTTTTGACTTGATGGCGCGCGTGCC
>MGYT01000111.1:4099-4339 GCA_001801865.1 Gammaproteobacteria bacterium RIFCSPLOWO2_02_FULL_61_13 | reverse complement strand
CCCGGGAACTGTGGCGCGTTCCCGCGCCGTGGCTCGAGGAGGCCATGAACGATGCCACGCTGGTGGCCATTCGTGCCCAGGAGGAGGCCGGCATCGACATCGTCACCGACGGTGAGATCCGCCGTGAGAGTTATTCCAACCGTTTTGCCACCGCCCTGGACGGCGTGGACCTGGACCATCCCGGCAGTGCCCTGGATCGGTCCGGGCATCCCAATCCGGTGCCGCGCATCGTGGGTCCCA
>MGYT01000111.1:3249-4063 GCA_001801865.1 Gammaproteobacteria bacterium RIFCSPLOWO2_02_FULL_61_13 | reverse complement strand
GCTTCCTGCGCAGCCATACCCGGCGCCAGGTGAAGATTACCGTTCCCGGTCCGTTCACGATGACGCAGCAGGCCCAGAACGATTTCTACGCCACCGACGAGGAAGCTGCGCTGGATTACGCCGCGGCCTTGAACCAGGAGATCCGGGACCTGTTCGCTGCCGGCGCGGACGTGGTGCAGATTGATGAACCATATATGCAGGCGCGGCCGGAGCAGGCGCGCCAGTACGGCCTGAAGGTGTTAAACCGCGCCCTGGAAGGCATCACCGACAATACCGCCGTGCACATCTGTTTCGGCTACGCGGCCATCATCCACGAACGTCCCAGCGGCTACTCATTTCTGTCCGAGCTGGGTGGCTGCAGTTGCCGCCAGGTGTCCATCGAGACCGCCCAATCGGGTCTCGACTGCGCGGTGCTGAAGTCCCTGCCCGGCAAGCAGATCATGGTCGGGTGCATCAACCTGGCGGATTTGAACGTGGAGACGCCGGAGGAAGTGGCTGCGCGGGTGCGCCGTGCGCTGCAGTTCATCCGCCCCGAAGACGCCATACTGGCGCCGGATTGCGGCATGAAATACCTGCCACGCACCGTAGCCGACGCCAAGCTGCGCGCCATGGTTGCGGCGGCGGAGCTGCTGCGCCGCGAGTACGCATAAATCTCCCAACCCCTGCCTGGTGAATCATGATCGGCACCTGCTTCGAACTTGAAATTCAGCCCCGCATCCCACCCGAGCTTTCGCGCCTCGAAGAACTGGCCGGAAATCTGTATTTCAGCTGGGACCGGTACACGCGCGGACTTTTTTATGTCCTCGACTCCAAT
>MGYT01000111.1:768-3232 GCA_001801865.1 Gammaproteobacteria bacterium RIFCSPLOWO2_02_FULL_61_13 | reverse complement strand
CCATAATCCGAAGGTATTCCTGCGCCGGGTTTCCCAAAAACGCCTCGAAGAGGCGGCGACGGACCGCGTCTTCATGGAGGAATTCAATCGCACGCTCGCTTATTACGACATTTACCATCAGGCCGGCGGCAAGGGCGCGCAATTGCACCCGCTCGGATCAGATCTGGTGGCCTATTTCTGCGCAGAGTTCGGACTGCACGAGAGTCTGCCGATCTATTCAGGCGGGTTGGGGATACTGGCCGGGGACGTGTGCAAGGCGGCCAGTGACCTGTCTCTGCCGTTCGTGGCGGTGGGACTTTTCTATCACGGTGGGAGTCTGATCCAGACCATCGACGACGCGGGACACCAGCACGCCAGCAGCGAAAACCCCTCGCCGGCGGACCTGCCGGTGCGACCGGCGCTGGGGGCCGACGGGAAGGAAGTCATTATCAGCGTGGAACTGCCCCATTCCACGGTCCAGGTACGTGTATGGCATGCGCAGGCGGGCCACACCAACCTTTACCTGCTGGACACCGACGTGGAAAGCAACAGCGCGGCGGATCGCCAGATTACTTTCCAGATTTATCCGGCCGACAAGGAGGCGCGCCTGCGCCAGGAGATCGTCATGGGCGTAGGCGGCGTACGCGCACTGCGAGCCATGGGCCTGAATCCCTCCATCTGGCACATCAACGAGGGACATCCGAGCCTGATGGTGCTGGAGCGGTGCCGTGAATTGCAGTTGGGCGGGCTCGACTTTTTCTCCGCGCTTGAGGCCGTGGCCGCGAGCACGATTTTTACCACGCACACACCGGTGGCTGCCGGGCACGAAGTCTACGAATTCGCCCTGGTGCGCGCGTATCTTTTCCCCTTGATCCGGGATCTGGGCGTGTCGGAAGATGAATTTCTCGCCCTGGGTACGCACGGCGTACCCTCTACGTTCAACCTGACCACATTCGCGCTGCGCTGTTCGCGGTTTTTCAACGGCGTCAGCCGCATCCACCGGGGTGTGGCGGCAGCGCTGGAAAAGCCGATCTGGCCCGAGATCCCCATTGCCGAGAACCCGTTCTGCTACGTGACCAATGGCGTCCACGTGCCCACGTTCCTCGCCCGCAACTGGTTCAGCGTGCTGGACGACCCGGGTTGGCACAACGAATTCCTGAATCCGGAATACTGGCAGCGCATCGGCGCCATACCCAACGCCACGTTCTGGAGTGTGCGGCTCGCCCTGAAGGCAATGCTGCTGGCCGAATGCCGGCGTGTAGTGGAACTGCGTTGCCGGCGTCATGGATACAGCCAGCAGCAAACGGACCGCTGCACCGCGTTGTTACGCTCGACCGAAGACATGCTGATCATCGGGTTCGCGCGGCGCTTTGCCGGTTACAAGCGCGCCACGCTCTGGTTCGAGGATCCGGATCGGTTGCAGCGGCTGCTCAACAATCCGCAGCGGCCGGTGTTGCTGTTGTTTGCCGGCCGGGCGCATCCTGCGGATGGCCCGGGACAGGAACTCATCAAGCACATCAATGAATATGCCAAACAGCCGGCCTTTCTTGGCAAGGTGGTGCTGCTGGAAGGGTACGATCTGGCGTTGGCGCGGAAGCTGGTGGCAGGTGCGGACCTGTGGGTGAATGTGCCGGAATACCCGCTCGAGGCCAGCGGGACGTCCGGCATGAAGGCCGCGGTCAATGGCGCCATCAATCTGAGCATCATGGATGGGTGGTGGGCGGAGGGTTTCAATGGCCGCAACGGCTGGGCCCTGCAGCCGCACATCCACGAGACGGATCCGATCGCGCGGCGCCGAATCGAGGCGCGTGAACTGCTGGATACGCTCGAACACAAGGTCATCCCCTTGTATTTTGATCGGGACCGGGGCCATTCCGAGGACTGGGTGAACATGGCCAAGGAATCCATGCAGTCAGTCATCCCGAACTTCAGCGCGCAGCGCATGGTCATGGATTACATCACGCAGATGTACCTGCCTTCGCTGCAAACCTTCCATGCGTTGCTCGCCCAGGGCGGCGCCGGGGCGAAAAAACTCGCGGCGTGGAAGCGGCACGTCCGGGCCTGCTGGCCCGGGTTGTCATTGCATTTCATCGGTGACCCGGTTCGATCCATCCGGCACGGCGAACCGATGCGGATCCGCCTCGGCGTGAATCTGAACGGATTGCGGAGCGAAGATTTGTCGGTTGAATGCCTGGTGGGGACGACCGAGGAAAACGGCGGCTTCACCACACGCGGGCACCATGTGCTCAAGTGCGCGGGTGTCGATGGCGCCGAGGCCGTCTATGAAGACTCGGTCGACCTAGATCATTCCGGTCTCATGGCCTACAAACTCCGTGCCTATCCTACCCATCCCCTGTTGTGCCGCCGCTTTGAGATGGGCCTGATGAAGTGGGTGTAGCAACCATCCTGGCCGGGGATATTGGTGGCACCCACGCCAGGTTTGGCTTGTTTGATGTAGGAGCGGGGCCGGGCGTTGCGCGCATCC
>MGYT01000111.1:0-748 GCA_001801865.1 Gammaproteobacteria bacterium RIFCSPLOWO2_02_FULL_61_13 | reverse complement strand
CACTTTGTGCAACGGCATTCCCCCTCCCTGGCCGGCGCCTGCCTGGCCGTGGCCGGGCCGGTGGAGAATGGTCGCGGGACAATCACCAACCTGGGCTGGCCCGTGGATGCCGCCGCGCTCGCGGCTCGGCTCGGCTTGCAGCACATACATATATTGAATGACCTGGAGGCCGTGGGTCACGGATTGACGTCCCTGACCGCGGCGGGCCTGATGACGCTGAACCCGGGCGCGGCGGCGGCCCGGGGAAATCTTGCCGTCATTGCCGCAGGCACCGGGCTGGGGCAATGCGCCTGCTACTTCGATGGTACTGACCACCATCCCTTCGCCAGCCAGGGCGGCCACGCCGATTTTGCACCCCGCACTGGCATTGAGATGGAATTACTGCGGCATCTCATGGGCAAATTTCCCCACGTCAGCTATGAACGCGTGATCTCCGGGCCCGGACTCGTGGAGCTTTACCAATTTCTGCAGGCCACCGGCCGCGGTCGGGAACAGGCTGCCCTGACGGCATCGATACTCAGTGACGGGAAGCCGGAGGCAGTGGTAACTGCCGCGGTGAACAAACAGTCGGAACGCTGCGTTTTGGCCGCGCAGATGTTTCTTTCGATATTGGCGGCGGAGGCCGGGAACCTGGCGTTAAAGATCATGGCCCGGGGCGGCGTTTATGTCGGCGGCGGCATGGTACGGCGACTGTTGCCGTTGTTATCTGCCGCGGAGTTTATGCAGGCCTTCACTAGCAAGGGCGTGA
>MGYT01000110.1:8800-9312 GCA_001801865.1 Gammaproteobacteria bacterium RIFCSPLOWO2_02_FULL_61_13 | reverse complement strand
CCCACGGTGGCGATGGAACCGGATTCTTCGATCACCGCCGCGTACCGCGCCATTGCGCGGCGCGTGGGCGCGAAGCTGTCGCTGCGCGCGAAGGACTATAGTTCGAAATTTCCGAAAATCGTCATCGAGAATCGCTGAGCGTATCGGAATCCTGAGGATGGCTCGCAAGTCAGCGTCCGGCCCGATCCCTCTGTGTCGGACCGTGTGCCGCAGGGGTTCGCAGCAACGCTGCGAACGCCCCTACATGGAGGTAGGGGCCGGACTTTCTCGCGAAGCAGGAATGCGTAGCGAGAAAGGCGGCACCCGACCCTACATGGACGTATTTACGGCGTGTCCGTCACAGAGGGATCGGGTCGGGCGCGACAGGTCATGCGCACGATCAAGAGAGGCGTATTAGTATGCCGGTCAAATCAGACAAGTGGATCCGCCGCATGGCCGGGCAGCATGGGCTCATCGAGCCATTCGCGCCGGACCAGGTGAAGCAGGACGGGGATCGGCGCCTGATTTCCTAC
>MGYT01000110.1:6815-8691 GCA_001801865.1 Gammaproteobacteria bacterium RIFCSPLOWO2_02_FULL_61_13 | reverse complement strand
TGGATTATTCCGGGGACGTGTGCATCATCCCGCCCAACTCCTTTGCGCTGGCGCGCACGGTGGAATACTTCCGCATCCCACGCAACATACTGGTGATTTGTCTCGGCAAGTCAACCTATGCACGCTGCGGCATCATCGTCAACGTGACGCCGCTGGAGCCGGAGTGGGAAGGGCACGTGACGCTGGAGTTTTCCAACACCACGCCGCTGCCGGCGAAGATCTATTCCAATGAGGGCGTCGCCCAGGTCATTTTCCTGGAATCGGACGAACCCTGCGCCGTGTCCTACAAGGATCGGGCGGGGAAGTACCAGGGACAGAAGGGAGTGACGTTGCCGAAGGCTTGAGAAAGTTATAGGTCACAAGTTATAAGTCACAAGTAAAACATGGGAAAGAAAACGCCGTGGCGCCAGCACGGCATTCCTTTGGTTTCGGTTGTCAGGCTCTCGTGCTTTGCTGTCTCTGACACGACAATCCCTTTGCGTTATTGTGTCAGTTGATGAGTTTCCTTCCCATTTCGCTGCATCTTGCGGGTCGCCCCTGCCTCGTTGTTGGGGGCGGCGCCGTGGCTGTGCGCAAGGTGCGGCAGCTGTGCAAGGCCGGCGGAGTGGTGCACATCGTCGCGCCGGAACTGGTGCCGGAGTTGTCACAGCTGCAACAACAAAGGCTGGTGCAGTGGACCCGTTCGGATTTTTCCCCGGAACATCTCGATAAATGCGTTCTGGTCATTGCCGCCACGGATGATCGTGCGGTGAACGCCCGTGTCTCCGAACTGGCGCAGCAGCGCGGCATCCCGGTGAATGTGGTGGATGACCCGGCATTGTGCAGTTTCATCATGCCGTCGGTGGTGGATCGCAGCCCGGTGACCATCGCCATTTCCACCGGCGGCGCGTCGCCGGTGTTGGCGCGATTGCTGCGCGCGCGGCTCGAGACAATGATTCCCGCCGGCTTCGGTCGGCTGGCGGACCTGATGAAGTCCTTTCGTGAACGAGTGCGGCAACGCTACCCGGAAACCAATCTGCGCCGGCGTTTCTGGGAGGACATCCTGCAGGGGCCGGTGGCCGAGATGCTCTACGCAGGGCAGGATCGGCCCGCGCTGGCGGCGCTGGAGGAACGGCTCAATGACACCGGCACGGCAGTGGAACGCGGCGGCGAAGTCTACCTGGTGGGCGCGGGTCCCGGAGATCCTGATCTGCTGACGTTCCGGGCCTTGCGCCTGATGCAACAGGCGGACGTGGTGTTGTATGACCGGCTCGTGGCGCCGGCGCTGGTGGATTTGTGCCGCAAGGATGCGGAACGGATCTTCGTTGGCAAGGAAAGCAACCAGCACACGATACCTCAGGAGGACTTGAATCAGTTACTCGTGCGGCTGGCGCATGCGGGCAAACGCGTTTTGCGTCTGAAGGGCGGGGACCCGTTCATCTTTGGCCGCGGCGGCGAAGAGATCGAAGAACTTGCGGCAGCGGGCATTCCATTTCAGGTGGTCCCGGGCATCACCGCGGCGGCCGGTTGCGCCTCCTATGCCGGTATTCCGCTGACGCATCGCGACTACGCCCACACCTGCGTATTTGTCACCGCGCATATGAAGGAGGGAAAGCTGGCGTTGAACTGGCCGGCGCTGGTGCAGCCGCAACAGACCATCGCGGTCTATATGGGGGTCAAGGGCATGGAGGCATTATGCGAAGGACTTTTGACGCACGGCATGGACCCGAAGATGCCCGCGGCCATCATTGAACAGGGCACCACGGCGCAACAGCGCGTGCATGTGGGTACCGTGGCCACGTTGGCGCAACTTGTCCGGGAACGGGACATCAAGCCGCCGTCCATGACCATTATTGGCGAGGTCGTGCGATTGCACGAGAAACTGGCTTGGTTTGTA
>MGYT01000110.1:6087-6720 GCA_001801865.1 Gammaproteobacteria bacterium RIFCSPLOWO2_02_FULL_61_13 | reverse complement strand
ACCAGGCCGGGATGAACCCGGCCCCACACGCAGGTCAAATTACTTCCGGTCCTTCGGTTTCAGGTCCAACGCGACGGAATTGATGCAGTAGCGCAGGCCAGTAGGATTGGGGCCGTCGGGAAACACGTGTCCCAGGTGGGCATCGCAGGCTGCGCACATGACTTCGGTGCGCACCATGCTGTAATTGCGATCCTCATGGGTCTTCACCGCGTCGGCCGCCGCCGGCTGGTAAAAGCTTGGCCATCCGGAGCCGGAATTGAACTTGGTGTCAGACTTGAACAGTCCGGCCCCGCAACACACGCAGCGGTACATCCCGGTTTCATGGCAATCATTGTATTGCCCGGTGAAAGCGCGCTCCGTGCCCTTGTCGCGGCACACGGCGAACTGCTCCGGCGTCAATTGCCGGCGCCATTCCGAGTCGGGTTTTTCGATCTTTGGTTTAGTCATCGGCGCCAGGGATCAAAATGTCCTTGATTATGTCGGCGACCTTGCCGGTGGCCTTGTCGATCAGCACCACGGCGGTATTGCCGACGATCTGCCGTTCGTAGCCTTCCGGCGGGGGTGGAAGCTGCTCCTCGAGATCGGCCGGAAGACTGCGCTTGGCCAGTCCGGGGGGCAGGGTCTCACGCCTGG
>MGYT01000110.1:5911-6069 GCA_001801865.1 Gammaproteobacteria bacterium RIFCSPLOWO2_02_FULL_61_13 | reverse complement strand
AATCACGTTTCGCGAGTCCCGGCGGGAGCCCCTTGTCCTTGCCACCGTGTTTGTCCTTCTTGCCCTTGTTGCCGTTGCCGCCATTCTCGTTGCCATCAGTCTCGACGGTTGCATCCGACTTCGCGTCCGCCGGCATTTTGCCGAAATATTTTTCCACC
>MGYT01000110.1:2673-5864 GCA_001801865.1 Gammaproteobacteria bacterium RIFCSPLOWO2_02_FULL_61_13 | reverse complement strand
TGCGCTGTCGGTCATCTCAGCGGCCAGAACCACCGGGGTCAAAATGGAAACGGCCAGCATGCCGTGGAAGACCAGGGCGGAAACAATCAGCGAACGGCGAAATTTCATGTACGTATCCTCAATGAATGTTGGGTGCTTGCAGGTCATCCTGGCAGGCCCTTGCAAAATGCGGGGTTTCCGACGGTCCCGTTTAATTGTGACGCAGTCCTGACATTCTGCCCATTCTGCATGCACACGGGCCACCGCCACAGGCAGGATATGAACAATGTCACTTGAAAGTTCTCACTTTGTTCCCTAAGCTTGGAATGAAAGCATAGTGAGAACTTTTAGTGCTGACCGGGCGTGAAGACGATGTCTTGAAAATAGTGGTCCGCCATCTGGCGCGGCATGGCCACGCACCTACGCTGGCTGAAATTGCCGCGGAACTGGGGCAGCAGTCGCGGGGAACCGTGCATCGGTACGTGCAGGGCTTGCTGAAGAAAGGCTATCTGGTCCGCGACCGTCGCGGTTGGCGGGCACTGCGGCCGAGCGGCGCCAAGACACCGCAGTTCACACTGGTTCCGTTGCAGGGGCGGCTCGTCAATGGTCGCGCACTGGAGCCCATCTCCAGTCCGGCCGAGGTGAACTTTGCGGAGCTGTTACTGGGACCGGACCGGTTCGCGCTGCAGGTATCCGGTGACGCCATGCAGGACGCAGGCATCCGGGATGGCGATACCATTGTCCTGCGGCGTGTCAATCGCGCCGAAAGCGGCAACATGGTGGTGGCCATCCTGGACAATCAGGAGGCCATGCTGCGTATGCTGCGCCGGCATGGGGACCGCATCGAACTGGTGCCGGCAAATCGGCGTCTGACCTCCCTGATCTATCCGGCGGACCGGGTCCGCATTCTCGGCGTCGTAGCAGGCCTGGTGCGCGTCTTTTGACAAAATTTCAAAATTTCCTGCGGTCTGCCCGCATTTATTTTCGACTATACTCGCTTGCAGAGGCAGACAGCCGTGGACTCCCCCAAACGACTGGATTATTCCGAAGACCTGGTGGTCGAGTATCTCAAGACCCACCCGGACTTCTTTCGCGATCATCCCGCGCTGTTGCGCGAACTTCCCATTCCCCATGACGTCGGCGCCGGCGTTGCATCGCTCATTGAGCGCCAGGTGGCCCAGTTGCGCGGGCATTGCGCGCATTTGCAACAGGATCTGGACCTGCGCCGCACGCGCGCCGGTATTCAGCGCACCATGCTGCATGGTGTGCAGGGCGCCGCGCTCAAGGTTCTGCGCGGCAAGGATGCGGACGCGGCGTACGCGGCAGTGGCGCGTTGTCTCAGGCAGGACTATGCGGCGGATGAATTTCGCGTGTTCGTATTCCGCGATGAAACCCAGGCCGCCAGCGGCGAAGGGATCCGCTATTTACCCCGTTCCGCAAAATTGAAGTACCTGTTTATTGAATTGTTGAATCGTAACAAGCCGCTGTGCGGCAGTCTCCAGGAAGAACACATCCGCATGCTGTTCCAGGCCGCCGACGACCATGTGAACTCAACCCTGGTTGTGCCTCTGCGCCATCCGGATTGGGAAGGATTGATCGCCGTAGGCAGCCGCGAGCACGGGCGTTATGGGCGCGGTTTTGAGCTGGACATGATCCAGCATCTGCTGGCGGTGTTCGGCATGCGCCTCGACGATCTCATGCGGGGAGCGACTGCCTGACGCCGTAGAGCCGGGCATAGAGCCCGTCCTGGGCCAGCAAATCCCGATGGCTGCCCTGTTCACTGATGGTCCCGGAATCGAACACGTAAACCCGATCCGCCTGCCGGATGGCGCTCAAGCGATGCGCCACGATGATGGTTGTCCGGTCGCGCAAATATTCCGCCAGTGCCACATGCAGCAGGTATTCCGTTTCCGCATCCAGTGCGGACGTCGCTTCATCCAGGATCGCGACCTTGGGATCGGTCAGCAACATGCGCGCAATCGCCAGCCTTTGCCGCTGTCCGCCGGAAAGCCGCACACCATCGCGGCCAACCATGGTATCCAGTCCGTGTCCCATCTGATTTACCAGCGGCGCCAGTTGCGCCGCCTCCAGGGCCTGCCACAGGTCCGCGTCGGGTCTGGATCGCCCCAACAGCAGATTGTTGCGCACGGTATCGTTGAACAGCGCCGGGTGTTGCAGCACGGTCGCCACGTGTTCACGCACCACGTCGAGTCCAATGCGGGTGATTGGGACGCCGTCGTAATAGACCATCCCGGAAGAGGGTGGATACAGGCCGATCAACACTGACGCCAGCGTGGACTTGCCGCCGCCGCTGGCGCCCACCAGTGCGATCTTCTGCCCCGGTTCAATCAGCAGATCTATCCCGGTGAGGATGTCGGGGCCGCCGGCATAGGCAAAATGCAGGTTTTCAATCCGGATGCCGACCGTGTTCCTGCCCGCAAAGGGATTCACCTCGTGACGATAAGCCGGTTCCTGCTTCAGCGCGCAGAGTTCATTGATGCGGCCCAGCGCCGCGTTGGCTCCATAAAACGCGTACTGGATCCCGAGCACTTCCTGCACCGGGCTCATCATGAACCACAGGTAGCCGAACACCGCGAACATCTGGCCGATGGTCAGACCCGCGAACAGCACCATCACCATGGACAGCGCGCGGAACAGGTCAATGCCGATCATGAAGACCAGGAAACTCGCGCGACCGGCCGCGTCATTGCGCCAGGCAGACTCGGCGCCGTGCATACGCACGTCACGCGCCAGGTCGATGGCGTGGAGGATGTAGTGCCGCTCGCGGTTGCTGGCGCGGATCTGGTGGATGGATTCCAGAGTCTCGGTCAGAGCCTGCTGGAACGCCTCGAAAGCTGCGTTTTCGCGCTTCTTCATTTCCTTGACGCGCTTGCCCAGCGTGGTGGTGAAATAGATAACGACCGGGTTGACCAACAGGATGAACACCGCCAGTTGCCAGTGCAGCCAAAGCAACACCACCGCGACGCCGATGATGCTGAGAAACGCCACCAGCAGCCGGCTGATGGTGGGCCCGACGAAGTGATCGATGGTCTCCAGGTCCGTGACCAGCCTCGAGGCCGCCGCACCGGAACCCAGCGATTCATACTCAGCCATGGACACCCGTTCCAGGTGTTGCAGCGCGGCGCGCCGCATGCGAAAGGTGGCATCCTTGGAGATGCGTGTGAAATAGCGCGTCTGCGTCACGTTCAGGC
>MGYT01000110.1:2203-2664 GCA_001801865.1 Gammaproteobacteria bacterium RIFCSPLOWO2_02_FULL_61_13 | reverse complement strand
ACAGCCGAAGCACCATGGTCATCAGCAGCACGACGGCGATATACGTCAGCGGGCCGTGCCATGCAGCGGGCGTAATCGCATCAACGGCATGGACCATGAACGCCGGGCGATGCAGCAGCACTTCGTCCACCAGCGTTGCCACCAGCAGCGGAACCGGCACCGCGGCCGTGGTGGCGAGCAGCGCCACGAAATTGGCGATGATCAGATCGCGCCGGTGCTCCCGTGCCACGCCCAGCATGTATTCCCAGTCGAATTGCCGGGGGATTGCGGCGCGCATTTTGTCGCTGGAAGTAGCGCTGATGATTTGCATCTGAATACCGTCGTGCCTGCCTTTAGCCATCGCGGCGCAAGGGTATATGCTTCATGCCGTGATGAATAGCGCCACCCGGCTGAAAGGGAAAATCAAAGCAGCGGCAGATCCAGCACCGGAGCCTCTACCAGCCAGGTCTGGGCCGGAGCGG
>MGYT01000110.1:638-2180 GCA_001801865.1 Gammaproteobacteria bacterium RIFCSPLOWO2_02_FULL_61_13 | reverse complement strand
GTAGCGGCGGATATTGCGCACGTAGTGCACCGGCTCGTAGCCACGCGCATATCCATACTGCGTGCGGCGATACCACGTTTCGTTGCTCAGCAGCGGCAGGTGTTCGCGCACCTGCAGCCAGTTATCCGGGTCCTTGCCCTGGGTCTCGGTCAGCACGCGCGCGTCCTCTAGGTGACCGAGCCCCACGTTGTAGGCAGCCAGCGCCATCCAGGTGCGATCCGGTTCCGGGACGCCTTCAGGAATGCGGCGGCGCAGATCCTGGAAGTAGCGCGCGCCGCCGCGCACGCTTTGCTCCACGTTGAGCCGGTCGGTCACGCCCAGTCGTTTGGCCGTGTCCCCGGTCAGCATCATCATGCCGCGCACGCCGGTGGGAGAGCGCGCCTTGGGCTCCCAGTGTGATTCCTGGTAGCTGATCGCTGCCAGGAAGCGCCAGTCCAGGTCGGTCTCGGCGGCAACGCGTTCGAACACCTCCCGATGCAGCGGCAAGCGGGTGCGCACGCGATCCAGAAACGTCCGTGAATCCAGGTAATCGAAGGACTCCACCGGCGCCTGAAAGTGGGACAGCAAGTGCGCCAGTTTTCCGTCGGCGCGCAGTTGCGCGAAGAAAACCGATACTTCATCGTGCAGTGACCGATCCTCACTGCGCACCATGCCCCAGGCCAGGGACTCCGGTTCCGAAAGCGCCAGTGTGGAACGCAGTTCCGGGCGTAACTGCAGCGTGTGCGCGATTTCATTGGAGGGCAGCACGGTGAATGCGATGCGGCCGTGTTCCAGCATGTCGAGCAGGTCGGCGGTGCCCAGTCCCTGATGGACATAGAACGACAGGTCCGGATGGCGAACTTGCAGATCCGCCAGCAACCCGGCCGGCAGCGACGACGGCAGCAAGTGCAACTGATCCGGGAAAATGTCGGCGATGGATGTGGGCGTACGGCGGCCATTGCGATAGATCAACTGCAATGTCACCCATTGGTAGTCGGGCCCGGGCAGCAGATTCGATGCGGCGACAAGCTTGTGCCGGAGCCCGGCCGCGGCGATATCGGCCAGTCCGGCGGCCACCAGTTGAACCACTTCCTGTTCGTCGTTGGCCTGAAGGATGCGCAGGCGGACATGCAGACGCCTGGCCAGCAGCGTTGCCAGCTCGAACTCGAGCCCGGTCTCGCCATTGCGATCGATGAAATAGGTGGTGGGGCTGTTGCGTGTGGCGACGCGCAGTTCGCCGCGTTCGCGGATGGAGTCCAGTTGCGATTTGCGCGGCGCGCAACCGGCGCACAGGGCCAGGGCCAGCAGCAGCAAAATTGCTTTCCGAAATCCCACAGGCATGGGGTAGCCGCTCCGATGGCCGGGTGTGCCGGGACATACAGGAGAATAGCGGGGATTTGCGGTCGCGGGAATGAATTTGGTTCCACCTCACGTTACAATGCGCCGCAACACTCGCAAGCTACAGATTTGGAGAGGTGCCAGAGGCGAGCCGGAAAAAGGAAAAGACACCCAATGTGTCTTTTCCCCGGCGCGCGCCCGCACAGTGGATGTGCGGGCCGTGGA
>MGYT01000110.1:0-592 GCA_001801865.1 Gammaproteobacteria bacterium RIFCSPLOWO2_02_FULL_61_13 | reverse complement strand
TTCAGAATACGGAGAGGTGCCAGAGTGGTCGATCGGGACAGACTCGAAATCTGTTGTACTCTTACGAGTACCGTGGGTTCGAATCCCACCCTCTCCGCCAATAAAGCAAAAGACCCCTTCGCGGGGTCTTTTGCTTTATTGGGAGAGCTGGATTCGAACCCATTTATTACCGGGCAGCTCCTGACGCAGGAGCTGATTGACACCGTCTCTCTCGTAAATACAATGTATTGATGATTAGATTCGTATGGGATCCCGCCAAAGCAGCATCGAATCAAAGGAAGCATGGCGTGTCCTTTTCAGAAGCACAATCTGTCTTTTACGATGAGTTTGCCATCCAGTTCCATGATGAGAAAAGCTCGGATGCCGAAGACAGGTTCTTGATGCTTGGGGTTAGCAGTAGGGCCCAGTTGCTTCTCGTTTGTCACTGCGAGCGGGGTCCAGGGGACGTGATTCGAATTATCTCAGGCCGCAGGGCTACCAGGATTGAACGAAAACACTATAAGGGTGGCACATCATGAAAGCTGAATATGACTTATCGAAGATGAAGTCCCGTAAGAATCCGTATGCCTCGAAACTGAAGCTCCCGGTCACG
>MGYT01000109.1:783-9938 GCA_001801865.1 Gammaproteobacteria bacterium RIFCSPLOWO2_02_FULL_61_13 | reverse complement strand
AGTTCCGCGCCGGTGTCGTCAACGATCGACAAGGTGATGCCCGGCGCCGGCTTGCCCATGGATCCGAAACGCGGCTCAATACCGGGGAAACTGCCGCACAGGATCACGGTTTCGGTCTGGCCGTATCCATCCCGGATGGTCAGCCCGGTGCCGCGTTTCCAGACTTCCATTACCTCCGGATTCAGCGGCTCCCCGGCGCCGACACAGTGGCGCAATGCCTTTGGCCGGTAACGCGAAAGATCCTCCAGCACCAGCATGCGGTAGATGGTCGGCGCGCCGCACATCGTGGTCACAGGATACTGTTCCAGCAGTTCCATGGTGCGCTTCGCGTTGAATCCGCCGGTGTGATGCACGAACAATACGGCGCCGCAATTCCACGGGCCGAAATAGCTGCTCCACGCGGCCTTCGCCCAGCCGGTGTCGCTGATGTTCCAATGCAGGTCCTCGGGATCCAGGTCCAGCCAATAGCGGCCGGTGGTCTGGTGGCCAAGTGCATAACTGTGGGCGTGGATGCACATCTTCGGATAGCCGGTGGTGCCGGAGGTGAAATAGCACAACGCGTCCTCGTCGGCGCGCGTGTCCGCTGTTTCAAATTGCGGCGATGCCGCCGCCACCACATCGGCATAGGTCAACCAGTCAAAGCGGCCCGCACCCACGAGGATTCGCGCCTTTAGCGTGGGGCAGTCCCGGGCAATCGTATCCACTTTGGCGGCATTGGCGGTGTCAGTGATGACGCATACCGCATGCGCGGCCTGGATGCGATATTGCAGGTCATTGGCGGACAGTTGCACCGTGCCCGGTGCGGCCACGGCGCCCATGCGCAGGCATGCCGTCAATGATTCCCACCATTCCGGCACGCGCGGCAGTACCAGCAACACCGTGTCGCCACGCCGCACGCCGCATTGGGTAAGCACGTTGCAGAGCCGGCGTGACGCGGCAGCCACCTCGGCAAAGGTGCGGCGCAGTTCGGCGCCGTGATCGTCCACCCACCACAGCGCGAGTTTCTGCGGCTCCTGCTCCGCCCAGTGGTCAATGACCGCACGGACAAAGTTGTACCGCTCCGGGCGCTGCCAGCGGAATTCCCTGTAAGTTTTCTCGTAGTCGTGCATTCGATCCGTCCATACTGAAACATGGCCGGGATATACCCGGTCCCACAACAACTCAAGTGGGGCCGGCCGCTCCGGACATCCTGTCCTCGGCTTTGGCTCCTGCGTCGCCCTACCGCCTACATCCATGTAGGCGTCCCACGGCATATCCCACATCCTGTGGGTAGCTTTACGCCGGCCCGCTTGCTCAAGCCGACTGCTGCGTCTTCAGGTCCAGCTCCTGGATCATGCGCTCCCGCATCAGGAATTTCTGCACCTTGCCCGTCACCGTCATCGGGAATTCGTGCACAAAACGGATGTAACGCGGGATCTTGTAATGGGCGATTTGATCGCGGCAGAAAGTGCGGATGTCTTCCTCGGTGGCCTGCCGTCCTTCCTTGAGGCGCACCCACGCGCACAGCTCCTCGCCATATTTCTCGTCCGGTACGCCGAACACCGACACATCCTGGATCTGCGGATGGGAATAGAGGTACTCCTCGACCTCGCGTGGATAAATGTTTTCGCCGCCACGAATCACCATGTCCTTTACGCGGCCGACAATGTTGCAGAACCCGTCCGCATCCAGCATGCCCAGGTCGCCGGTGTGCATCCAGCCGGCGGCATCAAGCACTTCGCGTGTCTTTTCCTCATCGCCCCAGTAGCCGCGCATGACGCAGTAACCGCGCGTGCAGATCTCGCCCCGGGCGCCGCGCGGCACCGTGCGATCCTGGTCATCCACGATCTTCACCTGTACGTGGGGATGCACGCGGCCGACGGTGGATACCCGCCGTTCCAGGGGATCGTCGGTGGCGCTCTGGAAACTCACCGGGCTGGTCTCGGTCATGCCATAGGCAATGGTCACTTCCGCCATGTGCATGTCGTTGACGACGCGTTTCATGACCTCGATGGGGCAACTGGCGCCGGCCATGATGCCGGTGCGCAGACTGGACAGATCGAACTTGCCGAACTCGGGATGATCCAGTTCCGCGATAAACATGGTCGGCACGCCATAAAGCGCCGTGCACTTTTCCTCCTGCACCGCCTGCAGCGTCAACATCGGATCGAAACCGTCGTTGGGGATCACCATGGTCGCTCCGTGGGTCACGCAATTCAGATTTGCCATCACCATTCCGAAACAGTGATAAAAGGGCACCGGTATGCAGAGGCGATCCTGTTCCGTGAACTGCATGGCCTCGCCGACAAAGTAACCGTTGTTGAGGATGTTGAAGTGCGTCAGCGTTGCGCCCTTCGGGGAGCCGGTGGTCCCGCTGGTGAACTGGATGTTGATGGGATCATCGGGCTGCAACGTGTCCGCCAGATCGACCAGCTGCCGGCATTCCCTTGCGCTCCAGGCCTGGGCCAGATCGGAAAAATTCAACATGCCGGCCGTCGGCTCATCGCCGAGACGTATGACAAATTTTAAATCCGGGGCTTTCGCCGCCTGCAGTTGCCCCGGGTTGCTGTGCGCCAGTTCCGGCAACAGCTGGGCCAGCAGTTCAAGGTAATGGCTGCTCTTGAACCGGGCCGCCGTGATCAGCGCCTTGCAGCCGACCCGGTTGAGCGCGTACTCCAGTTCATGCAGGCGATACGCGGGGTTGATGTTCACCTGGATCAGGCCGGCCTTGGCCGTGGCGAACTGGGCCAGCACCCACTCCGCGCAATTGGGCGCCCAGACGCCGATCCTGTCCCCCGGTTGCAGCCCCAGGCTCAACAATCCCGCGGCATAGTCGGTAACGGATTGGTCCAGTTCCGCCCAGGTCATGCGCACGCCCTGGTGGCGGACCACCAGTGCCTCGCGCTCGCCCCAGCGCGCCGCGGCCGCGGTCAGGGCACTGCCAATGGTCTGGAAAATCAGCGGCTTGTGGCTGATGCCGCTGACGTAGCTCATTTGCGTCACTGAATTCCCCTTTTAACCGCCACTTGCCGCACCGACTGTCGTGGTCTATAGTTGACGTGCACGTCAACTTTTACCTGCATCGACCATGAAGCAGACCTATAGCATAACAGAGCTTTCCCGCGAATTTGACGCCACGCCGCGGACCCTGCGCTTCTACGAGGACCAGGGCTTGCTGAACCCCGGCCGGCGCGGCATGACGCGGGTCTATTCGGATCGCGACCGCACCCGCCTGAAGCTGGCGCTGCGCGGCCGCAGGCTGGGTCTGACCGTGGAAGAATGCAAGGAAATCATAGACATGTATGATCCTTCCCGGCCACGCAACGCGCGCCAGTTGTTACGCCTGTGCGAAAAAATCCGTGAACACCGGGCTACGCTGCTGGAGAAGTTCCGGGATATCGAAGCGACGTTGAATGCCATGGATGAGGTGGAGCGACGCTGTCTGGAAGAGTTGCTGGCGGCGCCCGCCTGACCTGCCGGCCGCTGACGCCAGATTGACGTAAACGTAAACCAGGAGTCGATTTTATGACCACGACCCATCCGACCCTCGGTTTTGCCCACGGCGAGACCGCCGCGCTGATGCGGGAATCGGTGCGGGATTTTGCCGAGCGTGAGATCGCGCCGCTGGCCGCGGCCATTGATCGCGACAACCAGTTTCCGGCTCACCTGTGGCAAAAGTTCGGCGACATGGGCCTGCTCGGCATCACCACCGAAGAGAAATATGGCGGCGCCGGCATGGGCTACATCGAACATGTCATCGCCATGGAGGAAATCAGCCGCGCCTCGGCGTCCGTGGGATTGTCCTATGGCGCGCATTCGAATCTGTGTGTGAATCAGATCCGGCGCAATGGTACGGAGGCGCAAAAGCAGAAGTACCTGCCCCGGCTCATCAGCGGCGAGCATGTGGGCGCGCTGGCCATGAGCGAGGTGGGTTCCGGCTCGGATGTCGTGAGCATGCGCCTGCGCGCGGAGAAAAAGGGCGGCCACTATGTGCTTAACGGCAACAAGATGTGGATCACCAACGGACCGGATGCGCACACGCTGGTGGTATATGCGAAGACCGATCCGGGCGCCGGGCCGCGCGGCATCTCTGCGTTCATTGTCGAGCGCGGTCTTCACGGATTCTCAACGGCACAGAAGCTGGACAAGCTTGGCATGCGCGGCTCCAACACCTGCGAACTGGTGTTCCAGGACTGCGAGGTGCCTGCCGAGAACGTGCTCGGCGCGGTGAATGAAGGCGTAAAAGTGCTGATGAGCGGGCTGGATTACGAACGCCTGGTGCTGTCCGGCGGCCCATTGGGCATCATGCAGGCATGCATGGACACGGTCGTGCCCTATGTACACGAGCGCAAACAATTCGATCAGCCCATCGGCGAATTCCAGTTGATGCAGGGCAAGCTGGCGGACATGTACACGACCCAGAGCGCCTGCCGCGCCTATGTGTATGCCGTGGCGCAGGCCTGCGACCGCGGCGAAGCGGCGCGCAAGGATGCCGCCGGGGCCATCCTCTATGCGGCGGAAAAAGCCACCTGGATGGCGCTGGAGGCGATCCAGTGCCTGGGCGGCAACGGCTATATTAATGAGTACCCCACCGGCCGGTTACTGCGGGACGCCAAGCTGTATGAGATTGGGGCGGGGACGAGTGAGATTCGGAGGATGCTGATTGGACGAGAGCTGTTTAAGGAATCGGCGTGAAAATCATGGACACAGAAACCGAATCTCGTGAAACGTATCTCGTATTTCGCCTTCAAAACCCGATACAGCCTACGCAATTCGTGATTCCCCCCACGAGATACGCTTCACGAAATACGCTTCACGAAATGCGCTTCACCAGATACGTTTGGAGATCGCACGCGTGACTGTTCTGCAAACAGCAATCTCCACTCGATCCGAGCAATACCAGGCCAACGCCGCCTCCATGCAATCCCTGGTCACGGACCTGCGCGCGAAGGTGGCGCAGGCCGCGCTGGGGGGCAGCACCGCGGCGCGCGAGAAACACGTCGCGCGCGGCAAACTCCTGCCGCGCGCACGCGTTGAGACATTGCTGGATCCCGGCGCGCCTTTCCTGGAGCTGTCACCGCTGGCGGCGCACGGTTTGTATGACAATGAAGTCCCGGGCGCCGGGCTGATCACCGGCATCGGCCGCGTCAGCGGCCAGGAATGCCTGATTATTGCCAACGATGCCACGGTCAAGGGCGGCACCTATTTCCCGCTCACGGTGAAGAAACACCTGCGCGCCCAGGAGATCGCCGCGGCGTGCCACCTGCCGTGCATCTACCTGGTAGATTCCGGCGGCGCATTTCTTCCCAGCCAGGACGAGGTGTTTCCGGATCGGGATCACTTCGGCCGCATCTTTTACAACCAGGCCAATCTGTCCGCACAACGCATCCCCCAGATCGCCGTGGTCATGGGATCCTGCACCGCCGGCGGCGCCTACGTGCCGGCCATGGCGGATGAGAGCATCATCGTGCGCAATCAGGGCACTATCTTTCTCGCCGGCCCGCCGCTGGTGAAGGCCGCCACCGGCGAGGTGGTCAGCGCCGAGGAACTGGGGGGCGCAGATGTGCATGCGCGCACCTCGGGTGTCGCCGACCATTACGCGCAGAATGATCGTCACGCGCTGGGCCTGGCGCGCCGCATCGTGGCGAACCTGAACCGGCGCAAGGAAGTGACCTTGTGCACGCAGGCCGCCCGGGAACCCCGCCATGCCGCGGAAGAACTTTATGGTGTCGTCAACAACGACATCCGCCGTCCTTATGACGTGCGCGAGGTCATCGCACGGCTGGTGGACGACAGCGATTTTGACGAGTTCAAGCAACTGTACGGCACGACACTGGTGTGCGGTTTCGCGCAACTGTACGGTTTTCCGGTGGGCATCATCGCCAACAACGGCATCCTGTTTTCAGAGTCCGCGCTCAAGGGCGCTCACTTCATTCAGCTTTGCGATCAACGCGGCATCCCGCTGGTGTTTCTGCAGAACATCACCGGCTTCATGGTCGGCAAAAAATACGAGGCCGGCGGCATCGCCAAGGACGGCGCAAAACTGGTCACCGCGGTGGCCACCACGCGGGTGCCCAAGTTCACCGTGATCATCGGCGGCAGCCACGGCGCCGGCAATTACGGCATGTGCGGCCGCGCCTATAGCCCGCGTTTCCTGTGGATGTGGCCCAATGCGCGCATCTCGGTGATGGGGGGAGAGCAGGCAGCCAGCGTGCTGGCGCAGGTGCGGCGCGAGAATACCGAGGCCAAGGGTGGCAGCTGGACGAAGGAGGAAGAAGAGGCGTTCAAGGCGCCGACCCGCGCCCAGTATGAAACCCAGGGCCACCCCTACTATGCCACGGCGCGATTGTGGGACGACGGCGTCATCGACCCCGTGGATACGCGCCGCGTGCTGGGCCTGGGGATCTCCGCGGCGCTGAACGCCCCGCCCACCGATCAGCGCTTCGGCGTGTTCCGGATGTAGCCCCATGCAACATGCCCTGCTGGATATCGACACCCGTGGCGTGGCGACACTCACGCTGAACCGGCCCGACAAGCACAACGCCTTTGACGAACACCTGATCGCAGAGTTGTCCGGGCAGCTGGCCGATATTTCCCGTGATGATTCGATTCGTTTGTTGTTGTTGCGCGCCACGGGCAGGAGCTTTTGCGCCGGCGCGGATGTGGAATGGATGCGGCGCATGGCCGCTTACGACCAGGCCACGAACCTGGCGGATGCGGGCGCGCTGGCGGAGTTGCTGCAGCGGCTGGACTCCTTGCCGCAACCCACCATCGCCTGCGTGCAGGGCGCGGCGCTGGGCGGCGGCGCCGGACTGGTCTGCTGCTGCGATATGGCGGTGGCTGCAGAAACGGCGACGTTCGCGTTCAGCGAGGTGCGGCTCGGTTTGATCCCCGCCACCATCGGCCCCTATGTGGTGCGCGCCATCGGCCGGCGCGCGGCGCGCCGTTACTGCCTGACCGGGGAACGCTTCAATGCAGCCGATGCACACCGGCTCGGCCTGGTTTCCGAGGTGGTTGAACCGTCTGCTCTGGAAGCAACAGTGCAACGACTGGTTCAGGCATTGCTGGACAGCGGTCCAAAGGCCGTGCGCGCAGCCAAGCAACTCATCGATGAAGTGGCCGGGCGCGAGATCGACGCCGAACAGATGGCCATGACCTCGCGCCGCATCGCCGGCATGCGTGGCTCCCCGGAAGGGCAAGAGGGCCTGTCTGCATTTCTGAACAAGCGGCCGCCGGACTGGCAGAAATAATGTTCGGCAAAATCCTGATCGCGAACCGCGGCGAGATCGCCTGCCGGATCATGCGCACTGCGGCACGCATGAGCATTCGCACGGTCGCCGTGTATTCCGAGGCGGACGCGGGCGCGCGCCATGTGGCCCTGGCCGACGAGGCGCTGGCCATCGGCCCCGCAGCGGCGCAGGAAAGCTACCTGAATATTCATCGCATCATCATGGCGGCCCGGGAGTCTGGCGCCCAGGCCATTCATCCGGGTTACGGTTTCCTGTCTGAGAATGAGGGCTTCGCCTCGGCCTGCGCGCAGGCCGGCATCACTTTCATTGGTCCGCCCGCCGCGGCCATCGCCACCATGGGTTCCAAGTCCCACGCCAAGGCGTTGATGGAACGTGCCGGCGTGCCGGTGGTGCCCGGCTACCACGGCGACGACCAGGCGGATGCCGTATTGAAGCGCGAGGCCGCAAGCATCGGCTGGCCGGTGTTGATCAAGGCCTCAGCCGGCGGCGGCGGGAAGGGCATGCGCGTGGCGCGTAACGCCAAAGAATTTCCCGCGGCGCTGGAGGCCTGCCGGCGCGAGTCGCGCGCGGCATTCGGCGATGATCGCCTGTTACTGGAGAAATACCTGGAGCAGCCGCGGCACGTGGAGATCCAGATCTTCCGCGATGCGCAAGGCAATGGCGTGTCGCTGTTTGAGCGTGACTGTTCCATTCAGCGCCGGCACCAGAAGGTGCTGGAAGAAGCGCCGGCCCCCGGGCTGACCCCGAAGGAACGCGATGAGATGGGCCGGGTCGCCATCGCCGCCGCCGACGCCATTGATTATCTCGGCGCCGGCACCGTGGAATTCATCCGCGATCGCGACAGCAGGTTCTATTTCATGGAAATGAACACCCGCCTGCAGGTGGAACACCCGGTCACCGAACTCATCACCGGGCAGGACCTGGTGGAATGGCAGTTGCGCGTGGCCGATGGCCAGCCCCTGCCGTTGACACAAGAACAATTGACGCTGAACGGGCATGCCATCGAAGTGCGCCTGTACGCCGAGGATCCGGAGCGGGACTTCCTGCCCGCCACCGGCCACCTGTCGCACCTGCGCTTCCCCGCCGACAGCGGTCACATCCGCGTGGACAGCGGCGTGCGCGCCGGTGACCACATCACCGTGCACTACGACCCGATGATCGCAAAGCTGATTGTCTGGGGTCAGGATCGCAATGACGCGCTGCGCCGCATGCAGGCCGCGCTGGCTGAGACGCAGGTGGCGGGCGTGCGCACGAACATTGATCTGCTCGCTTCCATCATTGCGCATCCGGATTTCCGCGCGGCCCGCATCGACACGGGTTTTATCGAACGGCATCGCGATGCTCTGCTGACTCCGGCGCGCGCAATGGATGCAACGGTGCTGGCCCTGGCGGCGCTGCATGTGCTGTTGGAACGGACCCGGCGCGCGGCCGTCACGGCACAGTCCTCCGGTGAACCCGGCTCGCCGTGGCATGGCGTGGACGGGTGGCGGGCGGGCGGCGCACACACGGAAATCCTGCACCTGCGCAGCCTTGCCGGCGATCATGCCATCGGCATTACTCCTCAGCACAACAGATATCAGCTCCACATGGGCGATCAGATCTTCAATGCCTCGGCGCGCCTGGATGAGTCCGGCGATCTCATCGCCCGCCTGGATGGCCGCACGCTGCGCGCCACTACCGTGGAGCACGGCGCCCGCATTACCGTCATGCTGGCGTCAGGCACCCATGAGTTCACGTTCATTGATAATCTCGCGTGGGAGAGGGACGCCGGCGCCGCCGTGGGCGGACTGACGTCCCCGATGCCCGGCCGCATCGTCGAGATTCGCGCGCGCGCCGGGGACAGCGTGCAGCGCGGCGATACGCTGGTCATCATCGAAGCCATGAAGATGGAACATGCCGTGATCGCGCCGGCGGACGGGAAAGTCG
>MGYT01000109.1:0-628 GCA_001801865.1 Gammaproteobacteria bacterium RIFCSPLOWO2_02_FULL_61_13 | reverse complement strand
CCTGCCTGGCAGTCGGTCACCTGTTCCTGTAATGGATTCGTCGCCGCGATCGTGTTCGTGATCCTGTCCGGATTACCTTTCAGCAGCCTGGCGCAGGAGGTGCTGGCCGAGCCGCCTGAGGCGGCGCAGTTGCCGCAAACCGAGTATCTCGCCCCGCCGTTGCTGGACCAGATGCTCGCGCCCATTGCGCTTTACCCGGACGCGCTCTTGTCTCAAATCCTGATGGCCTCCACCTATCCCCTGGAAGTGATAGAGGCCTATCGCTGGGTCAGCGATCCCTACAATGCGGCGCTGAACGGTTCGGCCCTGGAAACAGCGCTGGAGGCGCAGGACTGGGATCCCAGCGTCAAATCGCTGGTGCCGTTTCCGGACATCCTTAAAACCATGAATGACAAGCTGGGCTGGATGCAGCAATTGGGCAATGCCTTCCTGTCCCAGCCCCAGGATGTCATGGATGCGGTGCAGCGCCTGCGAACCCAGGCCGCAGCGGCGGGCAACCTCAAACCCACCGAGCAGCAACGCGTCGTTACCGTAGAGCGGACCATCATCATTCAGCCGGCCAGCCCGGAAGTGGTCTACGTGCCGGTATACGATCCGTACGTGATTTATGGCGGGTGGGCGTGGCCCG
>MGYT01000108.1:33642-45309 GCA_001801865.1 Gammaproteobacteria bacterium RIFCSPLOWO2_02_FULL_61_13 | reverse complement strand
GGGCTTGGGGATTGTCGCGTGATGGTCTCCATGTGCGCCATGCCCGATACGTCAGTTGCCGCGTCGCTGGGCATATTCACGGATCATGAAAGCGCCGGCATTGATCGCCAGCACGACACAGATGAGTACGACGCCCAGCGCCAGCGCCAGTTGCAGGTCGCCGCGCGCGGTCTCCAGCGCAATAGTTGTGGTCATGACCCGTGTGTGGTGGGCAATGTTGCCGCCGACGATAAGCACGGCGCCGACCTCGGCGACGGCGCGGCCGAAACCGGCCAGGATCGCGGTCAGCAGGCTGAAGCGCCCTTCCCATAACAGGGTCATCACGATGGCAAGGCGGCCGGCGCCCATGGAGCGCAACTGCTCCGAGTATTCTCCCCAAAGATCTTCCACCGACTGGCGCGCCAGCGCGCAGATGATCGGTGTTACCAGGATGGTCTGCGCGATGACCATTGCGGTGGGTGTGAACAGCAGCCCGAAATCGCCGAGGGGCCCGACGCGTGAAAGCAGCAGATAAACCACCAGTCCCACGACCACCGGCGGAAGTCCCATCAGTGCATTCAACATCACGACCACGCCGCGGTATCCGGGAAAACGGCTGACGGCCAGCGCAGCCCCGAGTGGGAGCGCCACCGCGCTGGCCAGCAGTACCGCGGCGCAGCTGACGCCGAGCGAACGCAGGACAATTTCAAGCAGGTCCGCGTCCAGCGCCGCGATCAGTTGCACGGCCAGGCCCAAAGAATCTGCAATCTCACTCAATCGGGCATTCCATGGGTTTAGCTAAATATGCAAATAAAGTCATATTTAAAAGTCATACCATTTCTGTGATTATCAGCGCCCCGCACAGTATACGCAATAATAGGCAGTACAGAGCATATATAAGGAGATAAAAATGGCCACACCAAAACTGAGACTGGCAAGGCTGGTTCTGGGGCTGGCAGCCCTTCATGCCATGCCAATGGAATCCTGGGCTGCGGACGCCGCGTTGCTGGAAGTGCTGCGCAACAACAAACTTATTAGCGAGGAGCAATATCAGGCCCTCGTTACAGCCCAGGAAGCGGCGCCACAGGATGTTGGAAAGCAGAAATTGCCGGCGGACGACGAGGACCTTCTGGATGTGCTGTTATCCAACAACCTCATTTCCCAGGAGCAGTTTGCGAAGCTGCGTGTGCAAACCGGAATCGCGAAGAAAACTGATCCGGAATCCAAGGCGTCGTTGAAGGAAGGCATCAAATTCAAATCACAGGACGGGGCGTTTCAAGCGCAGGTCGGCGTCTACATGCACGCAGATTCCGCAATCCACAGCAATGATCGAACCGACTTCTCCAACGGGACCGAATTGCGCCGGGGCCGGCTCTCCGTGGGCGGCACCGCATTTTCAACCTGGGACTACAAGTTTGAGGCAGACTTCGCCGGCAGCACCTTGGGTGGAAGCACGAATACGGTGACCGTGACGGACGCCTTCCTGCGGTACACAGGATTCAAGCCGGTAACGCTGACCGCGGGAAATTTCAAGGTACCATTTAGCCTGGAAGCTGTGGGATCGGCAAAGTACATGACCTTTATGGAGCGTGGCCTGCCATTTGCGTTCCTGAGTACACGGCGGTTGGGTGGCATGGTGGGCACCAACGGCGATAACTGGACGCTCTCAGCAGGCTGGTTCGGGGATGGAATCACCTCTCAGAACGCAGATGATGAAGGAAACCAACTGGCAGGGCGCGCCACATTCGCGCCAATATTCGGGACCGACCGCGTTGTACACCTGGGTTTCTCAGGCGGATGGATAGAGCCTCAGCACGCGGCTGGGGGCAAGTTGGAGACCGCGCGTTTTCGTTCCAAACCCGAGGCCAACATCATCTCGGACGGTCTCGTGGAAAGCTCATTCCTGACCGATGCCAACGGCAATGCCTTTGGCCTGAGTTCAGGCCGGCTCGTGGACACCGGCAGCATGGGCGGCGATGTCAGCAGTTACACATTGTTCGGCGGTGAGCTAGCCACGGTCCTGGGCCCATTTTCATTACAGGGTGAATACATCCGTGCTGATGTAAACCGTAGTGCCGCGTCCGATGCTGGATTCGACGGGTTTTACGCTTATGGCAGCTGGTTCATTACCGGCGAATCCCGCGCCTACAGGGCCGACAAGGGCGTGTTCGACATGTTGGTGCCGCGTAAATCCTTTAATCTGAAATCCGGCGACCCCGGGGCCTGGGAGATTGCGGTGCGTTACAGCAATCTGGACCTGAATGATGAGGATATTCGCGGCGGCGAACTGAACGACCTGACCGTGGGCCTGAATTGGTACATCAATCAGTACGTGCGCCTCAGCGCCAACTACGTGAGCGTTCTCGACGTGTCAGGCGGTGCCCACGACAACGACGAACCCAGTATCTACGAGATGCGCATGCAGTTCGCATACTGAGCAGGGATATTCGACCCGGGGCGCTGGCGCCGCATGTTGCCAGCGCCCCGCTCCATTCTGGCAGGAAAATTTCACGGTCCTGCCGCTGGCCGAATCTATAATTCCTCCAGCATCCGCGGCCTCTGCCCGGCGCGGTGGTCACAGGAGGTGTCATGCAAACCAGAGATACAATCCGCCATCAGCGCGACCTGCAGGGAATTTTTCAGGAGCTGGCCGCGCTGCTCAGCCGTCAGGACGTCGTGACAGGTCTGGTCGGGCGGCAGGACACGCCGCGCCGCGAACTGGTGCAGAACCTGTTGCAGCGACAACAGTCCGCGGAATTGCAGCGCAAATTGCAGCAATTGCATCCGGCGGACATCGCATTTGCGCTGGAGAACCTGCCTCCGGAACGGCGGGCGCTGCTTTGGTCGCAGGTCCCGGAAAAGGAGCGTGGCGCGATCCTGCTGGAACTGGCCGACCCCGTGCGTGAGTCGCTTATCGGCGTCATGGGTCATGAGGAAATCCTCAGCATGGCCGCCTCTCTCGACCCTTCCGCAGTGGCGGCGCTGGTGCCGATGCTGCCGCGGGAAGCAGCCCTGGATGTGCTCAACGCGCTCGATCGGGACAACCGCAAGGAAGTGCAGTCGGCCTTATTGTTCCCGCGCGACAGCGTCGGCTCGCTTATGGAGTTCGACATGGTCACCGTGCGGGAGGACATGAGCATGGAAGAAGTGCTGCAAAGCCTGCGCCGCAATCCATCGCTGCCGGAGAATTTCAACCAGATATTTGTCGTCAACCAGGACGGCGGGCTCAGCGGCGTACTGGCGGTGCGCGATCTGATGCGCAGCGACCCGGCGGCGCTGGTCCGCGACCGGCATGACCGCGAGGCGGTGGCATTCCACACCGACGATTCCGCCCGGGAGGCGCTCGGCGCATTTGAGCGCTACGACCTGATCAGCGCCCCGGTGATGAACAGTCATGGACAGCTGGTGGGCGTGGTCAAGATCGACCGCATCGTGGACTTCAAGGATGAGATGGCACAGAAGGAACGCCTGAGCCAGGTGGGGTTGAGCGGCGACGAGGACCTGTTCGCCCCGGTGGTCATGAGTGCGCGCAACCGGTGGTTCTGGCTCGGCCTGAACCTGACCACGGCGTTCGTCGCATCGCGCGTGATTGGAATGTTTGAATCCACGATCCATCAGTTCGTTGCGCTGGCCGCGCTGATGCCGATCGTGGCCAGCATCGGTGGCAACACCGGCAATCAGACCGTCGCACTGATGATTCGGGGCATCGCATTGCAACAGATCACGCCGGACAACCTGCGCCGCTTTCTCTCCAAGGAACTGCAGATCGGTGTCATAAACGGATTCATCTGGGGCTGCGGAATGGGCCTGGTGACGCTGTTGCTGTACGGAGAGATGCGACTCGCGCTGGTGATGCTGGCGGCAATGGTCGGCAATTTTTGCGTCGCGGCGCTGGCGGGTGTGTCAGTTCCGGCGGCCCTGCACTACCTGGGCCGGGATCCGGTCATGGGAAGCAGCGTGTTATTGACGGCCTTGACCGACAGCATGGGATTTTTGTTATTCCTGGGCATCGCGACCTTGGTTCTGATTTGACTCGGGCCAATATTTTTATTTTAAATTCATGCAGTTGTGCGCTTTCCTGTGAAGCCGGGGAGCCGGCGTGATGCTTCGCTACCCGGGCCCGGGCCAGGCATATAATGCCGGACGTGCCGCGCGACCCCGGGGGTCCCCGCGCGGCAATAAGTTCATCGGCAATCATTGGAGATGACCGATTTGGACGTGGAAGCCATCAAGCAGGCCGCAGCCGCCCTGTACTCATCATCGCTGCCCTATCACAACTTTAGTCACGCGCTGGCCGTTGTAAAAGAGGCAGAGCAGATCGTGGAAAAGTGCAGAGCCGAGGGTGTGCCTGTGGATGGTGATGTGGTGATCCTTGCGGCCCTGTTTCACGATGCCGGGTTTCACGACGATCACGCCCGCCTTGGCTTTGCGTCCAAGGAGGCATATTCCGCGGAACTGGCGCAGCGTGAACTGGGCAAATACGGTGCCGCACCACAAATTGTGGAGCAGGTATGCGACGCGATCCTGAGCACCCATTACGATGGCATCTGCCGCAGCAACGAATCGAAGGCAGTGCGCGCGGCGGATCTGGCCGGACTTGCCGCGGAGTACAGCATCTTCAAACGCAACACCGTGCGTCTCAAAAAGGAGCATGAACTGCTGTCCGAAACCCGCACCGAGTGGCCGGAATGGCGGGACAGCGCGATTGCCAGGGTGAACCTGTTTCTGCGTCAGGATCTGAATCTGACCCGGGATTACTTCGATGCCGAAGGGCATTCGGTATTTCACCGGCGGACCCAGGAAAATTTGCGCCGCTTGCAGGCGGATCCGAGCGATGAGGTCATGGAGGACAAAGAAATTGCCTGTTTATGATTATCTTTGTCCGGCCAACGGCCGGACCGTGGAGGTCGTACACGATACTGCCGTGACATTGCGAACCTGGGGCGAGGTTTGTTACCTGGCGCAGTTGCAGCCTGGAAATACGGACCCGGGCGCCGCAGTCCAGCGTGTCTTTCGTTCCGCTCCGGCTGTTGTCACCAATGAATCCAACCAGGAACTCAGAAACCTGGGGTTCACCAAACTGGTGAAAAGAGAAGAGGGCGTCTACGAGAATGTGACCGCCGCCCACGGTGAATCCCGGTATATGGTGCGCGGCAGGAAGGAAACCGTGCCGCACGTACACAAGAAAGTCGGCGACTGAGTCACTGCGGAGCAGTCCTGGATGGCGACCGCAACCGTCGACACCGACATGCAGACGCTCCGGCGCCTGGTGGATGTTTCCACTGAACTGGCGGTCAATTACGGATTTCAGGCCTTCGGCGCCGTCATCATCCTGGTGGTCGGATGGTATGCCAGCCGCTGGGTCGGAAAGATTGTTGGCGCCTTTTGCGATCGCTCGCACATGGATGTCACGCTGGCGCGGTTCTTCGCCAATCTCGCGCGTACTGTCGTGCTGCTGTTTGTGGTCATCATCGCGCTGGGGAAATTCGGCATCACAATTGCGCCGTTCATCGCCGCCCTCGGCGCTGTTGCGTTTGGCGGCACGCTGGCATTGCAGGCGCCCCTGTCAAATTACGGCGCCGGACTCTCCATCATCCTTACGCGCCCATTTGTGGTCGGGGACACAATCCGCGTGGCAGGAATCATCGGTGTTGTCGAGGACATCCGGCTGGCGCACACGCAGCTCAGCAGTGAAGACGGGGAGACCATCACCATCCCCAACAAGGATATCGTCGGCAAGATCATCCATAACTCCTTCGGTAACCTGGCGGTGGAAGCGGTGGTCAGCGTGGACTACGACGCCGATTTGGATAAGGCCATTGCCTTGATCCGCGGTGCAATTGCCGCCTGCCGGGAGGTGCCGGGAAAACCGGCGCCCAACGTGGGTATCCAGCGATTCGGCGATTCGGGAATTGAAATCGGGTATCGCTACTGGGTCCCGACGCGTCGCTACTACGAGCTAATGTTCGATGTGAACGGGCGCATCCTGACTGCGTTCCGGGCCAGCGGCATTCATATTTCCTTTCCGCGACGCGAAGTGCGCATGTTGCCGGCGGGCTGACGCCGGCCTGCCTTCCCTGGCAGGTTTCGGGCGCCGGCAGGATTGCTGCTCGCGATCAGTTCCAGCTCTGTAACTTGATTTTCCAGCTGCCGTCGGGCTGGCGCGCCAACACGTTGGTCATCTGCCCATCGAGACTGTTGACCTGGCCATTGCTGGTGAACTTCGATGTCCACACCGCGCTCTGGTACAGCGTGTCTCCTTCGAGCCGTTCGTTGACGCTCAGGAACCGGAATTCGCTCGCGCCGGATTTGCGCTTCGCAATCCAGTAATCGCCGATGGCGCCGGGCGCGGCAATGAGCTCCGTCCCCGGAGACACCAGCACGGCGTCGTCGGTGTAAAGCCTGGCGATGGCGGCAGTGTCACCGGAGTTCACGACACTCGCCCAGGAACCCGTCTGAGGCACGGTTTCCGCCAGGGATGCTGCGGAAGCCGTGCCGATGAATGCTGCCAGAATCAATTTCGAATATTTCATGGTGTAGCTCCTCAAGTAGTTGATGGAGCCACTGTATAGGGCTGCATATTGTTTACAATAGCACTTACATTGACATACTGTTTCTAAAAAGGAGACAATAGGCCAATGGACCGGCTGGAAAGCGTACGTGTATTTATGGCCGTCGCGCGACTCGAGGGGTTTTCGGCGGCCGCCAACGAACTGGGGATATCCAAGGCCGCGTGCTCAAAACACGTGGCGCGCCTCGAAACCGATTTGGGTGTCCGTCTGCTCAACCGTTCCACGCGCAGCGTCGGGCTGACCGAGGCCGGCGCCGCGTACCGGGATCGGATGCGGGAAATCCTTGCGGACATTGAGGAAACCGAGTCGGTCATTGCGCAACTCAACACGGAACCGCGCGGACAACTCCGCGTTATGGCGCCGACTTCCTACGGCTCATTCCATCTCGCTCGTGCGATTACGGATTACCAGGCGAAATTTCCCGATGTCAGTGTGGATCTCATCCTGGTGGACCGTCCGGCGGATCTGGTGCAAGAGGGCATCGACGTTGCCATCCATGTGGGTGAACTCGAGGACTCCAATTGTGTAGCGCGCACGCTGGCCCGCGTCCGCATGGTGGTCTGCGGCGCGCCTGCGTACCTGGATCGTGCCGGGCGTCCTGCGCGGCCAGCGGAATTGAACACGCACAACTGCCTCGTGTACTCCATTCGACATCCCATCGGTGCCTGGCATTTCAACCTGCCCGGACGTGATCAGCAGATCATCGTGACAGGGACATTTCGATCGTCCGCGGGGGAGGCCCTGCGCACCGCGGCAATTCAGGGCTGTGGACTGGTCCAATTGCCCACTTATATGGTGGGGTTGGACATTCAGGCTGGCAGACTGGAACCGGTTCTGGAGGATTACGAACCTCCGCTGCGTCCAATAACGGCACTATTCCTGCACCGTCGTTATCTTTCCGCAAAGGTGCGGACGTTTGTGGACTTCATGCAGGCCCGCTATCAGCCGCAGCCCCTTTGGGAACAGTGGGTCGCCGCCGGTTCCGGATGAGCCCGCGTTAATGCAAATCTTCCACCTGACCTGCGTGCCGTTGTCCGAAATTCAGCAGGCAATGATTCCCGTTACATGATGACCCGGTTTTGACAATCCGCGCTACCTGCCCGAGAATTCCGCCCCCGCGTCGTTTTGCCGAATGGAGGTCATCATGCGCTACCAACCGATTCTCGCCGCACTCCTGCTCACGATTCCCGCCCACTGCCTGACCGCTGAACCGGCGTCCGTCCCGGAGGGAATTGAGTTGAAGGTCAGTCTCGGCACGAAGGATGGGAAGTACAGCATTACGCCCAACGATCTGACCTTCGAGCGCGGAAAATACTACAAGCTCGTGATCCATAATCCGAGCAGCGAGGATCATTATTTTACCTCGGACGCCTTTGCCACTCATGTCTTCACGCGCAAGGTTGAGGTCACGGATGGATCCGGCAAGACCATCGCCGAGGTTCACGGGGCCGTGAATGATCTGGAGTTGAAACCGGGGGCGACAGTCGCCTGGTATTTCTACCCGATGACCAAGGGCGAGAAGCTGCACCTGTTCTGTCACAAGGAAGGACACGAGGCAAAGGGCATGACCGGAAGCATCAGTATTGTCGGCCCACCACCGTTTTCAAACTGACACAGTCCGCAGCGCCGGACTGTCATTCGATTGGTTGCCAGGAGTCCCGGTCCACAGCCGGAACCGATGATCGTCAGCAGCTGAAATTGATGGTGGCTATGGGTGGACTCGAACCACCGACCTCAGCATTATGAGTGCCGCGCTCTAACCAGCTGAGCTACATAGCCAGATAATGGTCTGCGAGCCAGATGTCAGGCCCCGAAGGGGCGGGGATTCTGGGAGCAGGTGCCGGCGCTGTCAAGCGCCTGCCTGGCGCTTGGTTCGGCGACAGGACCTTGGCGCTTACCGGGCCCGCAGTACGACGATGGCCCGGCCGGAGGGACTGATCAAATGATCTTGCTCAAGGTCCTTGAGTACGCGGCCAACCATTTCCCGGGAACAACCGACAATCCGGCCCAGTTCCTGGCGCGTGATCCGGATCAGCATGCCATCGGGATGAGTCATTGCATCCGGTTCGCGCGACAAATCCAGCAGCGCCCGGGCCACGCGGCCTTTCACATCGATGAATGCCAGATCACTGACCTTGCGGCTGGTGCGCCGCAGGCGGATCGCCATTTGCGAGGCAATCTGGTACAGCAGATCCGGAAATAGTTCATGCTGGCTCTTGAACTTCTCGTAGCTGATGTTGGCGATTTCACACGCGGTGCGGGCGCGCACATAGGCAGTGCGCTTGTGCTCCTCGTCGAACAGGCCTATTTCGCCGAAAAAGTCGCCTGGATTCAGGTACGCGAGCACAATCTCCCGGCCGCGCTGTTCCTCGATCATCACCGTCACTGATCCGCGCACAATGTAATAAAGATCCTTGGAGGGATCGCCCTCCCGGATCAGTATGTGTTTTGCAGGGTAGGACCGAATGTGGCTATGACTGAGAAAACGCTCGATTACCGAGTCCAGCCCGCGTCTTCCATTATCTGGCATTGCCATTCCCCCCGAGTACCGGTGCAGCCCGCACGCAGCGCTCTGCGCAGCGGCCTGTATGCTACTCTCCTCGCATCAATTGAACCAGTTGAGGCGCGTGATGCAGACTAGCATAACTTGGGCCGGCGGCGCGGCCTTCATCGGTGAAACGCCGTCTGGTCACAAAGTGGTCATGGATGGCCCACCGGAAGGTGGCGGACGAAACCTGGGTCCGCGCCCGATGGAGACATTGCTGCTCGGCATGGGGGCATGTGCCAGCTATGACGTCGTGGCAATCTTGCGCAAGGGCCGCCAGGACATCACCGATTGCCGCGTTGATATCACCGCGCGCCGGGCGGAACAGGACCCCAGGGTGTTCACCGAGATACATATTCATTTCATGGTCATCGGCAGGGATGTGAAGCAGAATCAGGTCGAGCGGGCGATAGCACTCTCGGCGGAGAAATATTGTTCGGCGACCATCATGCTGGGAAAAACGGCTGCGATATCGCATACCTTTGAGATCCGGCCGGCCGGGGAGTAGTTGCCGGTTTTCAATGCCGTATCCGCCGGCACGGAAATCCTGCGCGGGATTTATTCGGTGGCGTGGATCAGCAGCCCGACCGGGCCGGTGACAATCATGTGCACCAGCGCCGAAAGTCGGTTTACATTGGTTTTCGCGTAGATGCGTTTCAGATGCGTGCGCGCGGTGTTGTAGGTAATCCCCATCGCCTGCGCGGCGTCCTTGAGTTCCGGATTCAACACCAGCTTCGCGGCAATTCGCGCCTCTTTCGGAGACAGGTTGTACAACGAGCGGATGACATCCTCGATACGCTGGGAGTTTTTTGCCGACTCGAAAATGTAGACAATGGAAATGGGCAGGTTGCGTCCGTAATTCTCGCGGTGTGAATGCAACGGCGAGACCAGCAGATGCAGCGGGGGCAATTCACCACCGCGCTCCATGGAAAAGGTGGAACTGGAGCCTTGTAATACCTGGCGCTGCAAATGCGCGGTGCGATCCGCAGTCCGGCAGCACAGCAGGCCGTCCCGGATCAGCAGCTCTGAGCCCTTGGCCAGAATCTGCTCTGCGGCCTCATTGCTATGGAATATCTTCAGGTTTTCATTTACAAAAATCACGCCCGTGGCCAGGTGATCCAGCGCCTCGGACAGTGTCGCCTGTTGCACATTGTCGCTGACCATCTGCGCATGCGCGGTAATGTCGGTAACGCGTATACGCACGGATTTTCCGCGATTTACCGGCCGGTACTCCCAGGAATAGGTGCGTTGCCCGGTTCGTGTCGTTATGAGTTGTTCGCGACGAGCGTTGACACAGTTCTGAATCAGGCGCCCGTGGTCTGCCGGCAGCAATTCTTCCAGCAATTCATGTCCGGATTGGCGTAGCGCCGCCCGTTCGGACTGCGTGAGGCGGTTGATCTCGCCATCCGCAGAGGCGCTGAACTGCATGTGCCAGGCAGTGTCGCTGCCGTGATAGGTGGCCGCCTCTTCCTCAACTCTTTCCGCCTGATTGATGGCAAGGGCGACGGCGGTGCGCAGGTCAGTGTTACGAATCGGCTTGTTCACATAGCCGAAAGGCAGGGTCTTCTTGGCGCGCTCCAGCGTTTCCTCGTCCGCATAGGCCGTGACATATACCACGGGCACGCTGTATTCCTTGCGAATCAGTTCCGCCGTGTTGATCCCGTCGCCGCCCCGGCCGAGGTTGATATCCATCAACACCAGGTCCGGCTCATGCGTCCGTACCATGCGAATGGCTTCGTTGGCGGTCCTCGCGCTGCCGATCACGTTGTAGCCCAGATGGCTGAGCTGCAATTCCAGAACCTTGCAGATGGTCCGATCATCGTCGACAACGAGTATGCTTTCCGCAGTCATAAGTCAGTCCCTTTGCTTGAATTGCCTGCGACCGCCATGTTACACGGCTATCATTGCGCTTCGAAATACCTCAGTTGGTGTAGTTTCAACGCGGCTTAGATCGTCGCCGGTGCAGCGGCGCGTTGAATGATAAATGTAATGACACCACCGCTTTCGCTGATGGAGAGGATCTCGTGGCCGGTACGGGCGCAGTAGGCCTGAAAGTCGATGGTGGCGTGGGGATCGGTGGCCTCCACGCGCAACACCTGCCCGGGCTGCATGCGATTCAATATCACTTTCGTACGCAGCACCGGCAGTGGGCAGTTCAGTCCCTTTGTGTCCAGGGTCTGATCGAACGCTGGTGTACGGTTGGCAGTTTCCGTCGGCATCAGGGAATTATAACCCGCGTTACGCCGCCGCCGGTCAGTATGACAGGCTGATCCCTACGATCGCCGCCCGGCCCGGCAGCGGCGCCCGATCCTTCAGGAAGGACGTGTGGCGCCGGGCGGTTTCATCCAGGAGATTGGTGCCACGCAGGTAGATGGAGGAATCCGTACCGGCCCAATCCAGGTCGCGGCGCAGACCCAGATCCAGCACGACGTAACCGGCGGTTTCGGTTTCCAGGGTCGCCGTCTGTGATTGGCGGAAGACGTTCATCAGCACGACGTCTGCATGCCACTTGCCCCGGCTCCAATCCAGGCTCCCGCCGAGGCGGGCCGGAGAGATGCGCGGCAGGTCCCC
>MGYT01000108.1:31900-33611 GCA_001801865.1 Gammaproteobacteria bacterium RIFCSPLOWO2_02_FULL_61_13 | reverse complement strand
AAGATGCGCATCCAGATGGCCGCGCGCGTCATTAAAGATCTCAACGCGGGTTTCCGCCTCCACGCCAAACAGCAGGGCATCGGTCTGGTGATAAAGAATGCGCTGGAACTCGCCGCCGGGCAGGCCTTCCGCATCGACCAGATCGGCAATCCCGTCGCCATTCAGGTCGGAAAATTCCTGGAAAATGAAATCCGAAATGCTGTTGACGAACAGGTTCAGGGTCCAGGTCCAGCGGCCCTCGTTGCGCCGCAGGCTCAAATCCACATTGTGCGCCGTTTCCGCATCCAGTTGCGGGGAGCCGATCTCAAACGTGCCGGTGGCAAGGTGCGGCCCGTTGGCGAACATCTCCTCCGGGGCCGGTGCGCGCTGGGCGCGGGTGACGGAAAGCCCCAGGCCGTAATCCGGCGCGAAACTCCACAGCGTGCCGGCAGAGACGGAGATCAGGTCGTGATCGGTTTTTTCCAGGTCTGACAGATCGCTGGGGTCTGCACTCACGAATTCATAGCGCCCGCCCAGTTCCACATGCCAATCTCCCCAGTCCGATTCCTCCAGCAGGAAAACCCCGGTGCTGCGCAGCTTGGTACCCGGGATGAATGCCTCCTCTCCGACCGCGCCAAAGCTCCGGTTGCGGTATTGCGCACCGAAAACACCGGTCCAGTCACCCATGGGTTCGTGCCGGAATTCGGTCCGGCCTTCCCATTCATTATTGGTGATGCGCGTCCCCGGCTCAGCCGGGGCTTCGAACTCGGTATGTTCATAATCCACGTACCCGATGCGCACGGATGCACTTTCCAGTCCTGGCAGTGGTGCGTCAAGCCGGGCGGCGAGGTCGACCCGATCCTGGTCCAGATCGATGAACGGCGTTGCGCCGGCCTCCAGCGCTGACGGCGGAATGGCATAAATTGTCGCATACCGGCCGAATGATGCCGCGGCGTAGCCTCGTTCGCCATTCAATCCCAGCCCGAGGCTGATGTCATCTGTGGACAGGTAACTGTTGGGCACTTCTCCGGCACCACTTTCATAATCATCGCTGTCGCGATGCAGCGCATCGAAATGCAGGCCGAGCACTTCATCCAGCCGGCCATCGGCGCGCATCGCCACCATCCGCTCCCCTAGTGCCGAGTTGTAGCGGGCGTCGCCGACAAAGCGGGTCGGGGTATCCGCATTTGTCGGCAACCGGCCGTTGACGACGTTGACCAGTCCTGCGAAGGCGTCACTGCCGTACAGCAGCGTCGCCGGCCCGCGCAGGATCTCGATCTGTTCCGCGTGGACCGGTTCTATGCCGACTGCGTGATCGGCGCTGACCGTGGAGGCGTCCAGGGAACCGATACCGTTCTCCAGCATCCGCACGCGACTCCCGCCCAGCCCCCGGATCACCGGCCGGCTCGCGCCCTGGCCAAAATCGCTGGCGGAGACCCCGGGCTCGCGGGACAGCGTTTCACCCAGGGACGAGGCGAGTTTCTCCTGCAGTTCCTCCCCACTCAGCACATTGACCGGTTGCGGGATGTGGGCCACATCGCGCGATCCGATGGGGCGCGCGCTAACAACCACTTCCTCGAGTGTGTGCGCATGCTCCGCCCGGGCCGGGGCGGAGGGAAGGAATGCGACTGCGATTGCAAACACCAATGCAGTTCTGGCAAGTGCGTTAGGCATGACGGCTCTCCAATAATCGGTGGCATTGACTGCACGCAGATCCGCGTCCGGATCTGCG
>MGYT01000108.1:7542-31891 GCA_001801865.1 Gammaproteobacteria bacterium RIFCSPLOWO2_02_FULL_61_13 | reverse complement strand
GCGGATCAGGATCCGCCCGGGGGATTCAGCCTGCCAATGGAGGGCCGCGGGGACGCGGGGAGAGTCGGAATGCGGGGGAAAAGAAATCGGGAAGAGTCGCCGACAGTTCGCAGCCGCCCGCCGCCGACAACGCCACTTCCAGCGCCGGCAACGTCGCGTGTTGTTTCGGCCTGCCGTGCAGACACTGGCTGCAGACCTGATCGTCTGCCTTTCCCAGGTGGCTGATGCCATGAACGCTATCCAGCACCTGTGCCGACAGCAGCAGCAACAGAAGTGCAATAGCATGAATTCTTCCAGCGATCATGGCGCGCCCGTCATGTAAACTGCTTGATGTTATACTATAACATTGCATTCTGCATCCAGCACAAGGCTGCCAATCCATGTCGACCTTGCACGTAGTCTCTCCGTTTCCGCGCTCCAATCACAGCCATGCCCGTTGCCAGGCATCGGCGCTGGCTTGTGCGGAGCGCACCTGCGCCGAGCGCGGTTCCCGTCTTACTGCACTGCGCCGGCGCGTGCTGGAACTGGTCTGGCGCAGTCATGAACCGATAAAGGCCTATGAGATCCTGGATCGGTTGCACAACAAGCCGCGCCGGGCCGCGCCGCCTACGGTGTATCGTGCCCTGGATTTTCTGCGCCGCGAGGGATTCGTGCACAAGATTGAATCCATGAATGCCTACATGGGTTGTGGCGCACCCGGTCACACCGGGGCGGCGCAGTTTTTAATCTGTCGCCTCTGCGGCATGGCCGCGGAGATAGCGGATGCCGGTGTTTCGTTGCGACTCGGCAAGCGGGCACGGGAGCTGGACTTTACCGTGGATGCGCAGACCACGGAGATCCACGGGCTCTGCGCCGGCTGCCGGCCGGCGCGCCGTAAGCGGGGGCAGACATGAGTTTTGGCGCCCGCACCTGGATTCCTGTCGCCATGTTGGCAATGGTGTGGCCGCTGCATGCCGATTCCGCAGCAAGCGGCAGGCGCATCGCGGTCAGCATCCCGCCGCAAAAATTTCTGGCGGAGCAGATTGGCGGTGACCGGGTGAATGTTCAGGTGATGCTGGAACCGGGGCAGGCGCCGGAGACCTTCGATCCGACCCCCAGGCACATGGCCAGGGTGGCCGGTGCGGACTTTTACTTCAGCATTGGCGTGCCGTTCGAGAAGGCCTGGCTGGCGGAGATACAGCAACAGAATCCGGCCTTGCGCGTCATCGAATGTTGCGGGCAGTTCGCCAGAGAGTCAGATCGGATCGAGGGACATGACGACCCTCATGTCTGGGTCAGCCCGATGCGATTTCTCCGTGCAGCGGAGTTGATGCGCGCGGCGCTGGTAAGCCGGGACAGCGCGAATCGCCGTATTTATGATCAAAAATACCGCACGCTCAGCGCCGAACTGGTCATGCTGCATCGTGACCTGCGCTATCTGCTGAAGGATCGGCGCATCAATGAATTCATCATTTCCCATGGTGCGCTCGGTCCACTGGCGAAGGATCAGGGATTGACGCAGATTGCGCTGGAATCCGGCGGCAAGGAGGCGGGACCAAGAACCCTCGTGGAAATCACGGCAACCGCCCGCCGCCTGGGGATAGGCACCGTGTTTTTCCTGAAACAGCATAATCAGGGCCCGGCCCGGGCATTGGCCCGGGAATTGAACGCGGAACTGGTCGAGATTGACCCGCTGGCCGAGAACTACCTGGATAACATGCGCAACATCGGCCGCCTTCTCGGCGCCGCCACACGATGAATGTCATGACCGAGACGGTGAAGTTTGAGAACGTGACCTTTGCCTATGATCGCAGTCCGGTGCTGGAGAATGTCACTTTCTCCGTGGCCGCGGGGGAATTCTTCGGACTCATCGGACCGAACGCCGCCGGCAAAAGTACATTACTCAAGCTGGTTCTCGGTTTGCTCGACCCGCAACGCGGCCAGGTGCAGGTGCTGGGCAGCCTGCCGCGCCTGGCCCGGCAGCGCATCGGCTATGTGCCCCAGTTTCCCACCTTCACGCGAAATTTCCCCATTAGTGTTCTACATATGGTGTTGCTCGGCAGGTTGGGGATGGGCCGCACAGCGGGACCATTCAATGCCGAGGATCGGGCGCTGGCAGGCAAGGCCTTGCGCGCGGTTGAAATCGAATCTCTTGGCAACACTCCCATCGGCGAGCTTTCCGGCGGCCAGTTGCAACGTGCCCTCATCGCGCGGGCGCTGGTGTGCGAACCGGAATTACTGATCCTGGACGAGCCCACGGCAAACATTGATGTGCGCGCCGAGGAGGACATCTTCGCCTTGCTGCGCGGTTACAGCGCACACATGACCATCATCGTGGTGTCCCACGACATTGCGTTCATTTCCGGATACGTCGATCGCGTGGGTTGTTTGAACCGCACGCTGGTCTGTCACGCCACCGGGGAGATCTCCGGTCGCACCATTGAGGAACTGTACGGCGCGCCGGTGCGCCGCATCCTGCATGCGCACTGAGACGCAACGGGACGGTGGGCAAAACTGTTCCCCGGGATCGGAACCGTGATGGAATTCTTCCAGGCTCTGGCTGATTTCCGCTTCATGCAGTACGCATTGGCCGCGTGTCTTCTGGCCAGCATTGGCTGCGGCACCATCGGTGCCTACGTTGTGATTAAGAGGATTGGATTTGTCGCCGGCGGTATTGCCCATACGGTGCTGGCCGGCCTCGGCATTGCCTACTATTTCGGTGCGGCCCCGTTGCATGGCGCCATCATCGCCGCGCTGGTTGCGGCAGTGCTCATCGGCTGGATCAAACTGCGCTGGCGTCAGGAAGAGGATGTCCTGATCGCGGCCACCTGGTCCGTGGGCATGGCGGTGGGCATCCTGTTCATTGCGCGCACGCCGGGGTACGCCGTGGACCTGACCAGCTACCTGTTCGGCAACATCCTGCTGGTGACGCAAACCGACCTGGTGCTGATGGCAGTACTGGACGCGTTGATCATTTCCTTCGTTGTCCTGTTCCACCGCCAGTTCCTGGCCACGGCCTTTGATGAGGAGTTCGCGCGGCTGCGCGGCGTCAATGTCGAATTCTTCTACATTTTTCTGTTGTGCATCGTCGCCCTGACCGTGGTCCTGTTGATCCAGATAGTGGGGCTGATCCTGGTCATGGCGTTGCTGGTGTTGCCGGCCGCTGCCGCGGCACAGTTTGTCACCTCGGTGACGCGGATGATGTTGCTGGCGGCGGGACTCAGCGCCGTGGTCACGTCGCTGGGGCTGGGAGTGTCCTTTGTCACCGACCTGCCTTCCGGCGCGACCATGGTGGTGGCGGCCGGAATACTTTATAGCGCCGCACTGGCGGCGCGACGAATCCTTCGCCCTAACTTTTGACGCGCCGCCCGCGCACGGCCCCGGCCAGGTCGCGCAGCAACGGTTCCGTATCCGCCCAGCCCAGACAGGCGTCGGTGATGCTCTGGCCGTAGGTCAGCGACCGGTCCGGCGCGATGTCCTGGCGGCCCGGGAGCAGGTGACTTTCGATCATCACGCCGAATACTCGCCGCTCGCCGGCCGCAATCTGGGTACCGACGTCCCTGCCTACCTCCAACTGCAACTCGTGTTGTTTGCGGCTGTTGGCGTGGCTGAAGTCCACCATGATGCGCGCCGGCAATCCGGCCGTAGTCAGCTCCCCGGCAACGTGATTGATGCTGATGGCATCGTAGTTCGGCGTCCGCCCACCACGCAGGATGATGTGGCAGTAGGGGTTGCCCGCCGTGGTGAAGATCGCCGAGTTGCCCTCCTTGCGCATGGACAGGAAATGATGGGGTACCGAGGCCGCGCGGATGGCATCCACGGCAATCTGCGTCGTGCCGTCGGTACGGTTTTTGAAACCAACCGGACAGGACAGGCCTGACGCCACTTCGCGATGCACTTGACTCTCCGTCGTGCGTGCGCCAATGGCGCCCCAGCTCACCAGGTCGGCCACATACTGGGGCGTGATGATGTCCAGGAACTCGGTTCCGGCCGGGACCCCCATGTTGTTGAGATCGAGCAGCAACTGCCGGGCGAGCCGCACTCCTTTATTTATATGGAAGCTGCCGTCCAGGTCCGGGTCGTTGATGAGCCCCTTCCAGCCCACGGTGGTGCGCGGTTTCTCGAAATACACGCGCATCACCAGGTGCAGGTCCTCCGCCAGTTCATCCCTGAGCTTCCGCAGCCGGGCGCCGTACTCCAGCGCCGCCGCGGGATCATGGATGGAGCAGGGCCCGGCGATGACCAGCAGCCGATCATCTTCGCCGGAGAGGATGCGGTGGATGGCCTGGCGTGATTCCCAGGTACAGCGCGCTGCCGCGGCCGTAATCGGTATTTCCTCGCAGATCTCCTGTGGCGACGTGACCGCCTTGATGGAGACGATGCGCAGATCGTCGGTCTTGAATTCCATGCGGGCTTCCGGGGTTGCGTCAGCCTGGTGGCCAGGAGAAGGACCGCCCGGCCAACAGGTGTACATGCAGGTGAAACACGGTCTGTCCGGCGGCGGCACCGTTATTAATCACCAGCCGGTAACCGTCCTTGAGACCCAGTTGCGCGGCGATGCGGTTCGCCGTCAACAGCAGATGCCCCAGCAGGGGCCCGTGTTCGGAGTTGGCATCCGACAGCATGGCCACTGGCTGCTTGGGTACGACCAGGATGTGGGTCGGCGCCTGCGGGTTCACGTCACGGAACGCCAGGCACAGATCGTCCTCAAAGACGATGGTCGCCGGAATTTCGCGCCGTATAATCTTCATGAATAGGGTGTCGGACATGGCGCGGCATTATACCGTCCCGTGCCGGAGTTGCCGCCATGGGCCACTCACCCACGGCGCAGGTGAAAGCCCGGCAAACGCGAAAAGCGTTACCCTGGCGCCATCTTGCCCAGAGCGTTCCACACATGAAGTTGAGCGAGAGATTTATTTGTTAAGGCGCTGGTGAACGCGTGTCTGTGGGCAACCCCGAAATCGTCTAACGTGGAACCGAGGCAACTTGCCCTCCCATTGAACACCGGCAAACTTGAATCGCACCGATTTGGTGCATAGTATCGGTCATCGACATACAGTTGTTCCATTGTTACCTAGAATAATCATGTACTTCCAGATTATGGCACGGATCATGCCTGATACCAGGCACATGACCTGAAGGGATACAAATGATCCGAACACGTCACCTTTCGGTGTTTGTTGCCATGAATGCCGCGCTGGCGGTGGCGACTACTGCAGCCGCTGAACTGGAAACATTTCTGCCGCTGAAGGACGGTGGTGGGGAAACCTATGGTGGGGAAACCTATTATGTAGAGGCCCGGTTCGGCACTGCCGCGCCGGCCGACTTTCTGGTGGACACCGGTTCGGGCTATCTGGTAATCAATGCCGCTACGTTCGCTGCGCTCAGGGAAGCGGGCCAGGCGGAGTACCTACGTGACGTATCTGGATCGATGGCGGACGGATCAAAAACCAAGGTGTCAATCTACCGCGTCACGTCATTTCAGATCGGATGTTGCTGCGTCGCGAAGGATGTCGAGGCCGCAGTGTTCCCGAAGACCCGGCGGCAGATCCTCGGTCTGAGCGCGCTGAAGAAGCTGGCACCATTCGCCGTATCGTTCGATCCCCCACAACTGGCGTTAAGTCAATGCGCGGGCCAGGCAGCCGAAGCCTTCGATCCGGCTACTGGAAACTCACCCGCGATTGCCGCCATGCAGTAAAGGCACGCCCGTCGGGTGTACAGGGACCCGCAGGAATGGAGTGGCCCGCATGTACTACACGCAGTCGCTCGCACAGCTTTGCGTTAACCGGGCGGTTATGCGAATCAGTTCGACGCACAGCAGGAAGCCGCACGTTGTTGAATAGGGGGGCATCTTACGGTGCCATAGGAACAAAAAACGCAACAATCTCCCGGCTTTGGTTTGAGCAAAGCATCGCACCCTTGGCACTGGTAGAACCATTGACACGCGTCTACGGGCATAGTCTCCTTCTGCGTGTGCCCGCAGTTCGGGCAGACAATCGTTGACTGAAGGGTAATCTCGCTGGTCATGCTGTTCTTCGATCCTTTATATCGATTGGGCAGGCAGGCCTGGCCGGGGACACGAAGTCCCATACAGAAACGCCGAGCATAAGCGCCAGCGCGAAATAAAACATCCAGGTACTCCAATCATCTGTCCAAAACAGATAAAGTGTGGCGAGAACCATGAGCGGTCCCGCGGCACCAAGCGCGCTGCGTAGATGCTGCTGATGGAACCACCATGAGACGGCCACTGAAAGGAGCGCGATTCCGGCAAACACCGGCAGGAGCATATTGATGAACAGACCTTCGAATTGCACGAGAAACCCCAGGCCAAGTACCGCGCCAAGCGAGCCCAAAGCGGGGAAACACGAGGCGCAACCCATTGCCGAAACAATGGTGCCTGCAGCGCTGAACTTCTCAGATAATGCAGGGACATTCATCGCTGATCACGAATAACGCTAATGCCCGGTTCCGCCCGCGGACGCAGAGGTGTGGCACGACCTTGGTCTCACGTCCGCGGGCGCGCAGGGCAGAGTGCGGGTTGCCAGTAATCAGTTTATCTTTGATCCTGGTGACCCGACTCCGCGTGTTTCAGCACGACTTTATCTTGGCCAGATAGTCAAACCCTTTGCCCGGGGGCCCACTGTGGCGGAACTCCGGTGTGGCGGCGCAGATTGCAGCGCCAGCGTCCGATGTCTCAAAAGCCGCGAATTCCACTTCTGGGCACTGCTGCTCATAGACCACCTGATCGAAGCCCTTGCCAGGGGGCCCAAAATGTCGAATCGCAGGTTTCGTGAGACATGACAAAGCCTCTTTCGATGTCTCGCCTGCGGCGTAGCCCGGTGAAGGCCACAGCAGGATCGCGCCAATCGTGATGGCAACGACGCTGGCCAAGCTGAGTGTAGCCGTACTATTCGATCGCGTTTTCATGGTACCTCCTGCATTCCTCTTATCTGCATTGGATGCTCACTGATAAGTATAGTTCGGTTTGGGTAAAAGGCGCGGCTTAGCCCGTGTTGTTACAGTGACTTGGTCGGTTGATGGTTTAAATGCTTGCGCCGATGTTCTGGTGATATTCCGGAACCGGCCGCGGAAGGTTTATTATCAAGTCTTTAATGGCGGCCCGATTTCAAGGCTTTTCCAATCAGCGTTCGACGTATATAGTTATGCGAAGAATCTGCCGTCGGGATAATCAGTAATGTTGCATTCGGTCCGGAAACACAGGCGTGCGGTCGCTCAATCCATGATTGCGGCTATTGTCTTGACCTGGTTGTCGCTGGTGTGCCAACAATGCTTGGCTCATGCACCGGACGCGCAGACAGTACTCGGTGATTCCGCTCTTGGCGCTCATTGCATGGGACCGGCCGCAGACGACCCGGTACCCGTGACCGGGCAATCTTCCTGCGCGTCAGATTGCGACTGCAGTGCAATGGTGGCGGCGTCAACCGTCAGCCCACCAACGTCATTTCTGCCTGCTCCTGCGTCCGATCCGATGGCCGCACCGCCGGCACCGATCACTCACGCGGCTGTCGCAGCTTGTGGCACGCATGTCACGTTGCCAGGTCTGCCGCACGGCGTCACGCCGCCACTACTCGAGAGGTTTTGCATCCACCTGGAATAACGCACTCCTGTAAATCAACCCAATAGATTGCGGTTTTTACGGAGGAGTGCGTTATGCATGCGTATACCAAATGCAACCGGTCGCGCGGTTGCGTCATTTCATTCATTACATCGCCGGCATGCCGGGAAGGGCGCGCCAGCGGATTCCCCCGCACTCTAGCTGCAGCGCTCATGCTGGCTTCGGTCAGTGGAAGCCGCACATCTTGCGCCGGGGGACGGTCCGCTCACTACACAATGCGAGCTCCGGGGCCCCGTTCTCGCGGCACGGGCCTTGGCAGATGGCCAACTTCCGATGTGGAACTGCGCTGCGGCATCGCCGAGGTGCCGCCGGACCATTTTTCTCCGCTCGATGCCGTAACCGGCGATTTCATCGGAGGAGTGCGCCATGATTAATCGATCCAGGTCCGCCCGGACCATCTGTTGCTACACCTTTTTACTGACATTGCATCTCGTTGCCGTGCCGTTGTCTGCGGAAATCACCGTAACGCCGCTGGAGCCGCTCGTCGTCGAGGCGCTGCAGAGCAACCCGGAAATCCAGGCGGCGAGGCAGGAACTGGAAGCCGCGCAAAGCGGGATCTCGCCCGCCGGCGCCCTTGATGATCCTATGTTGGAAGCCGGCGTTGTGAACCTGCCGACGACACTGAGATTTGACCAGGAACCCATGACAATGAGGATGATCGGCATCGGGCAGCGCCTACCCTTTCCCGGCAAGCGTGGGCTGCGGCGCGAAGTTGCGGAAAATGAAGCAGAGGCCGTGGAGCACCTGTATCAGGAAACGACCAACCGCGTCATCAGAGACGTCAAAGCGGCTTACTTCGATCTGGCCTTGGTCGTGAAGTCCGTCGGCCTTGTGGAACAGAACAAGCAGATTCTGGAGCAGTTCCTCAAGACCGCCGCGGTCCAATACGCTGTGGGCAAGGGACGGGAGGCGGATGTGCTCAAAGCGCAGATCCAGGTCTCGAGGATGGATGATGAACTGATCCGCCTGGCGCGCGAGCAGCGGCTGATCGAGGCCGAACTTAGTCGCGCGATGGGTCGCACCACGGGCTTGCCCTTGCCATCACCCGAATTCCTGCGCCTGCCGGAAATGGATCTATCGCTGGACGCCTTGCGCGAGGTTGCCGTAAGCCATCGCCCCCAGCTTCGCGCCCGGCAAAGCATGATCGACCGCGGCGCCAAGGTTATCGAGCTTGCGCGCAAGAATTACTATCCGGACTTCGACTTGCGCTTCGCCTACAGCCAACGGGATACCCTCGAAGGCGGGATGCGCCAGGATGACGTGCTTTCCTTCACTGTTGCCGTCAATCTCCCTTTTTGGCGCCAATCCAAACTTGATCCTCAGGTAACCGAAGCGGTGGCAAAGCGCACGCAGGTCTTGAGCATGTACGAGGCCGATCTGAACGAGATCAATTCGCGGCTGCGGCAGGAGTTGGCCAATGCCGGGCAGAGCCTCAAGTCCGCCAGGCTGTATGAAACGGGCATCCTTCCCCAGGCGAAAATTGCGGTAGAAGCGGCCCTTGCCGCCTACCGGGTAAACCGCGTGGACTTCTTCACGCTGCTGGACAACCAGATGACGGTCTTTGAATACGAGATCAGCCAGGTCTCGGCAATCACGAGCTACAACAAGGCCCTGGCGGAAATCGAGTTCATCACGGGAAGCAAGCTGTTCTGAACTACTCCAGGACGCTGGAAGGAACTTTACTTGAGTCTCACTGGCTGTTAGGAGAAAAGACGTGAAACGCACTGGAATCGGAATATTCATCTTGGTGTTGGTGACAGCCGGAACCACCGCCGGCTACTGGTGGGGCTCGCACCAGACGACGCAGGCGATCCAGGTGCCGGAACATACGGATCACGGACAACAGGCCATGGGTCAGCAAGCGTCCATGAAGGAACGCAAGATTCTCTATTACCGGCACCCCATGGGTCTGTCCGATACTTCTCCTGTGCCCAAGAAGGACGGGATGGGCATGGAATACACGCCTGTCTACGAGGGCGGCGAACCCGCCGTGGGAGGCGCGGGGAAGATCAGCCTCGATAAGGTGCAGAAGCTCGGGGTAAAGACCGAACGCGTCACCCTGCGGGATCTCACGCGCGCCGTGCGGGCAGTGGGCACCATCGAGGCCAATGAACGGCTCACTTACACGATCACGCCAAAGTTCGATGGCTGGGTTGAGCGCCTGTACGTGAACACCACGGGCGAGCCCGTGCAGCGCGGCCAGGCACTGCTGGACGTCTACAGCCCCGAGTTGGTAGCCACGCAGCAGGAATACCTCATCGCCCTGACGGGTGCCCAGGCGGTAAAAGATGCCGACCCCGAGATCCAGGAACGCATGCAGGAACTGGTGGATTCCGCCCTGCAACGTCTCGACTATTGGGACATTTCACCCAAGGAACTGCGAGAGCTGCGGACCGAAAGAAAAATCAAGCGCGTACTCACGTTCCGTTCCCCGGTAAACGGCGTGGTGTTGGACAAGCCGGTGCTGAAAGGCATGCGCTTCATGCCCGGGGATATGTTGTACAAAATTGCCGACCTGTCCACAGTCTGGTTAATCGCCGAAATATTCGAGCAGGACCTTGGGCTGGTTCGCGCGAAACAGCAAGTACGGATCGGAGTCGAGACCTATCCCGGCAAGGATTTCACCGGAACGTTGGCGTTCGTTTATCCCACGCTGAACCCCGGGACCCGGACCGGACGAGTACGTGTTGAGATCCCGAACCCAGACCTGCTCCTCAAGCCGGCGATGTATGCCAATGTCGAGATTGCGACTGACGATGGCGAGCAGAAGGTGCTGGCCGTTCCTGATTCAGCCGTGCTCGACAGCGGTGTGCGCCAGATCGTTTTGATAGAGCGGGGCGAAGGGCTGTTCGAGCCGCGGGAAGTAAAGCTCGGCGCGCGCGCGGACGGCTATTTCGAGGTGCTGGACGGACTCCGGGAGGAAGATCAGGTTGTGGTCAGCGCCAACTTCCTGATCGATGCGGATAGCAACATGAAAGCGGCTCTGGGGGGCTTTGGAGGCCACTCTGGCCACGGTACCGCACCCGCAGCAGCCGCAGACGGCATACCACCTCCAGCCGGCATGACGACGGAGTCATCCGGACCTTCGTCCGGCGCTACAGAGCATACGGGGCACTGAGATGCTGAACCGTATCATCGAGTGGTCGATCCGCAACGTCTTCCTGGTCCTGCTGGCGACGTTCTTCATCGTCGCGTGGGGCGTGTACGTGGTAATCAAGACGCCGATCGATGCCATCCCCGATCTTTCGGACGTGCAGGTCATCGTTTATACGGAGTACCCGGGGCAAGCGCCCCAGGTGGTTGAAGATCAGGTGACCTATCCATTGACCGCCGCCATGCTCGCGGTGCCCAAGTCCAAGGTGGTACGGGGCTTCTCCATTTTCGGTGCCTCCTTCGTTTACGTGATCTTCGAGGACGGCACGGACATCTACTGGGCACGGTCGCGGGTGCTGGAGTACCTCAGCTTCGTCTCCGGCAGGCTCCCGCGCGGGGTTTCTCCGGCGCTGGGGCCAGACGCCACAGGCGTTGGCTGGGTCTACCAGTACGCCGTGATCGGCGCGAAGCACACTCTCGCCGAGTTGCGAACCCTTCAGGACTGGTTCCTGCGTTATCAGCTCACCAAGGCCCAGGGGGTATCTGAGGTAGCGAGCGTCGGGGGCTTCGTGAAGCAGTACCAGATCACCCTGAAGCCGCGGGCGCTTCAGGCCTACGGTGTTCCCTTGTCCAAGATCATCCAGGTGGTCCGCGACAGCAACCGGGACGTGGGTGGACGCGTGGTGGAGATGACCGAGACTGAATACGTGGTCCGCGGGCGGGGTTACCTGCGCGGCATTGCCGACCTCGAGCTACTGGTTGTCAAAGCGGAAACCGGTACGCCAGTCCTGCTGCGCGATCTTGCCAGAGTAGAGTTGGTGGCGGAGGAGCGCCGGGGGATCACCGAGCTCAACGGCGAGGGCGAGGTGGCCGCGGGGATCGTGGTGGGACGCTACGGCCAGAACGCCCTTGATGTAATCCACAACGTCAAGACGAGGATCAAGGAAATTGCGAGCGGGCTGCCCGAGGGCGTCACGATTGAGGCAGTCTATGATCGCTCGGATCTGATCCACAGGGCGATCAGGAACTTGAATCGCACTTTGATCGAGGAGAGCCTCATCGTCGCCCTCGTGTGCGTGGTCTTCCTCATGCACGCGCGAAGCGCGCTGGTGGCCATCATCATGCTGCCCATCGGGGTGCTCATCGCCTTCATCGCCATGCGCGAGATCGGGCTCAATTCCAACATCATGAGTCTGGGCGGCATCGCCATCGCCGTCGGCGCCATGGTGGACGCGGCCATCGTCATGATTGAGAACGCCCACAAGCATCTGGAGCGCCTCAGGCCCGGCGAGCCGCGGCTTCAGGCTATTATCGCCGCGTGCCGGGAGGTTGGCCCTGCCCTGTTTTTCAGCCTGCTCATCATCACCGTGTCCTTCTTGCCGGTATTTTCACTGGAGGCGCAGGAAGGGCGGCTGTTCAAGCCGCTTGCCTACACCAAGACCTTCGCCATGGCAGGTGCCGCCTTCCTGTCCATCACCCTGGTACCGGTGCTGATGCTGCTCTTTATCCGCGGTCATATCCCGCCAGAACACAAGAACCCAATCGTGCGTTTCCTGCACTGGGTTTACCGCCCAATCATCGCCGGGATCTTGCGCTGGAAACGCCTCACGATTCTCGCCGCCGTACTGATCCTGGGCGTCACCGCCTACCCGACACTCAAGTTGGGCACGGAGTTCATGCCGACCTTGAACGAGGGGACGCTTCTGTACATGCCGGTGACTCTGCCAGCGATCTCGGTAACGAAATCTGCGGAGTTACTGCAGACCCAGAACAAAATCATCAAGAGCTTTCCCGAAGTGGCCTCGGTATTCGGCAAGGCGGGCCGGGCTGCCACGGCCACCGATCCGGCGCCGCTGGAGATGTTCGAGACCGTGATAAACCTGAAGGCCGAGACCGAATGGCGGCCGGGCATGACCATCGACAAGCTGATAGCCGAGCTGGATCAGGCTCTCCAGATCCCCGGCGTCTCCAATGCCTGGACCATGCCGATCAAGGCACGTATCGACATGCTCTCCACCGGGATCCGAACCCCCATCGGGATCAAGGTGTACGGCAAGAACCTTGCGGAGATTGAAAAGGTGGCCAAGCAGATCGAGGCGGTCGTGAAGACCGTGTCCGGTACGACCAGCGCCTATGCCGAGCGCCTGACCGGCGGCTACTATCTGGAGATCGAGCCTGATCGCATGGCGCTCGCCCGCTATGGCCTGGCGGTGGGGGATCTGCTGGAGGTCATCGCCACTGCCATGGGCGGCGAAACGGTGACTACCACGGTAGAGGGGCTGGAACGCTACAACGTCAGCGTGCGCTATCCCCGGGAGCTTCGGAACAACCCGCTGGCCATAGCCACCCAGGTCCTGGTGCCGATCCCACCGCTCAACCGCGGGACTGGGATGAGGACTGCTAACACCCAGATCGCTGCCTCAACCGGCATCGGATCCACCATGGGCGAAGCCATGATCCCCCTTGGCCAGCTCGCCCGGGTCAAGGCTGTAAAAGGCCCGCCCAGTATTCGCACCGAGAACGCGCTCCTGGTGGCTTACATCTTCGTGGATATTCGCGACCGGGACATCGGCGGCTACGTGGCGGACGCCCAGAAGGCGGTGCGCGAGCAGGTCAGTTTCCCGCCCGGATATTACGCCGCCTGGAGCGGACAATTCGAGTACATGGAGCGGGCGAAACAGAAGCTCAAGATCGTGATCCCGCTCACTGTGCTCATCATCTTCCTGCTGCTCTACCTGAATTTCCGGCGGCTTACCGAGACTCTGATCATCATGCTTTCGGTGCCATTCTCCCTGGTGGGGGGGGTCTGGCTCATGTATTTGCTGGACTACAATATGAGCGTGGCGGTGGCGGTGGGTTTCATTGCACTCGCCGGCGTCGCCGCCGAGACTGGCGTGGTGATGTTGATCTACCTCGACCAAGCCTGGATGGCGGTCAAGGCGAAGTGTGCCGCACAAGGCGCCGCGCCGATGATCTCCGATCTCCATGAAGCAATCATGCAAGGTTCGGTCGACCGTGTGAGGCCGAAGATAATGACCGTGGTGGCGATCATGGCCGGCCTGCTGCCGATCATGTGGAGCAGTGGTACCGGGTCGGAAGTCATACGCCGCATCGGCGCACCGATGGTGGGAGGAATGATTTCCTCCACGCTCCTGACGCTGATCGTCATTCCGGCGATTTATGCGATGGTCAAGGCTTGGAGCCTGGAACGCGGGGAAACGGAAGCGGCATCAAGTGTCGTTTTACCGGGCTGAACGAAGATGAAGGCGCGAAATGCGCTTTCGCAAGGTCACGGCCGTATTCGCAATCGAACGCCGCTGTACGCGGCATGCAAAAGGAGAAAACCATGAGACAGTCCGCGCACGCCCCCGGGAGTTTGGCATCCCAACCGGCCTGGCACCGACCTTGGATGAGAATCACGCTCTGGACGGTTGTCACCGTTTCGTTGATCGCCATGGTGGTCGCTGCCATGCACATGCAAACCCGTGTGGCAGACATCGTCGTCTACAAGAGTCCGACTTGTGGCTGCTGCACGAAATGGATAGAGCATCTGCGCCGGGCCGGATTCGCGGTGGATGCGGTTGACACCGGGGATTTGGAACAGATCAAACGATCACTTGGGGTGCCAATGGACCTCGCGTCGTGCCATACCGCGGTCGTGGGGGAATATCTTGTCGAGGGCCATGTGCCTGCCGACCTCGTGCGCCGGTTGCAGCAGGAAAGGCCCCGTGTGCGTGGCCTGGCGGTACCTTCCATGCCGCCGGGGTCGCCCGGCATGGAGCATCCGAATCCAGTGCGCTATGACGTGCTCGCCTTCGGCACGGACGGCAAAATCAGCGTTTATGCCACCCGACAGGGCGGCGATCAACTGCGATGAATGACACCGGCGAACTTCCAGCGCCCCGGCGTCGGTTCTCACGCTGAAACGCCGTGAGCGGAGCGGCAGACTTGTCACACGCGCCAACCCTGAAGCATCCATAGTCGAGTGCAGCGCGCCGGAAACGTAACGCAATGCCTGAATCCGGGATTAAAGTCATGGGCTACGCTTCTCAGGAGTCACCGTAAATGGAGGATCCGTTCATGAATCATGATTTACAAACTCACCCAACGAATTCTGTGCACTCTCGCGCCTCCTGGTTCATTCGCCCATCCAGTGTCGCCGTTGCAATGGCCACCCTGATCATGGCGTTCTACCTGTTGCGCGAGCACTGGCATCATATTGCCGGCTACTGGGCTTACTTGCTGCTCCTCGCCTGTCCGCTTATGCATCTATTCCATGGAGGCCATCACGGGCACGGCGGACAAGTGCGAAACCAGAATGAATCCGGCAACCATCGCGCGTGACACCATGCAACAGCACGGGTACAACCACGATCACAAACGCGTCGAGACACCGGTGGCCGCGGGCGTCCTGTACCCGGCCGTTGGCCTAATGCTGTCGCCGATAATCGCCGTCATGGCAATGACGTTCGTTTCCATGTCGATCATTACCAATACGCAGCGCCTGCGCCGGTTGCGACTCTGATGCAGGAGGCGACGGATGTGCGTGAACTCGATTTGGCGCTGCTGTTTGCGGACCTGTCCGGATACACGGCGCTGACGGAAATCCACGGCGCGCTGACTGCATCCGGGATCGTGCTGCAGTTTTGCGAACTTGCGCAAGCCAGTCTCGATCCGGGCGTGAAGTTCATAAACAGTATCGGCGACGATGTATTTTGTGCCGGAGACAGCACGCTTGCCGTGGTGCGCAGCGCGCTCAAGCTGCGCGATGCCGCGGAAAAAGAGCCTTACTTCCCCCGCATCCGCATGGGCATTCACCGTGGACCAATCGTTGAGCGTGCGGGCAGGTTGTTCGGCGCGCCGATCAATCTTACCGCGCGCCTGGCGGACCAGGCCCAGGGAGGCCAGATTCTGTGCAGCGCGCCGATTGCGGAAACGGTAGGTGTTCTGGCCGGGATTGAGGCCCGGCCTGCGGGCGAGCGGCACTTCAAGAATGTCGCACGTCCCGTAAGTGTGTTCGAACTGCTGCGGTTGGCGGCGGCGCGAGCGCCAAGTGTCATTGACCCGGTGTGCCGCATGCAAATTGAAATCGGGAAAGCAGTTGTGCTCATCAAGCATGAAGGGAACGTCTACCGGTTCTGTTCACGGGATGGCGCAGAAGCATTTCATAAGTCACCGGAGCTATACGTGGTAACTCTACCAGTGGGTAGCTAAACCCGCCCTACATAGGATATAGCCCTCGTGGCCACGCAAACCGCAATTCCCGACTTGCGCAAATTGAAGCTTGGCATCGTCAGGCGGCTGACTGCCGTGGGGTTGCTGCTGGCGTTGGCAGCGGGCGCCGGAACCTAAGCGATCACAACTATCGCGTAACCTACTACTCGATTCGCCTGGCCGAGCGAATTCATTTCGCTTGCGAGGAATTATGTGCGCTGATTGTGGGCGCCTTTCTTCATGATGTCGGGAAGATCGGGATATCGGATACGTTCCTGCTCAAGCCCGGTAGACTCACCGAAGACGAGATGACCGTGATGCGCACTCATGTCGGGCTCGGCCTTGACATCATCGGGCGCTCGGCATGGCTGACAATGGGAGCCGACGTAGTGGGTTCACACCATGAACGTTACGACGGAAAAGGTTACCCCTCGGGCCTGACTGGCCACAACATTCCTGTCAACGCGCGCATCTTTGCGATCATCGACGTATTTGATGCACTCACGTCCGCAAGGCCGTACAAGGCAGTCACTTCGATCCGGCCATATTTGACGCGTTCGTCTCGCTCGGACGAGATCTGTATTCTGAAATCCACCGCCCCGGTAGCGGCGAATTAGAAACCCTGGTGCGGTCGATCGTACGCCGGCACTTTCGATTGAGCGGAGCGGGTGCCGCTGACGCTTTACAGCGTTCGCCACCCGCCACTGAATTGCTGTGAAGGTCTTGAGTTGCGAGACGTAGTAGTTGGGGCTAGAACCGCGTAGCACGCTGTTACTCATAAAGCAGCGAACCCAGGCCGGAAACCAACACCGCAGCGGCCGCGGGAACGCCGCTGCCGGCGCGTGGCTGTGCCGCTTAGAAACACGACGGTCACACATTTTTCGGCGCTTTTTGGTATTCGCGTCCCCTTTTTTGCCGCGCACCGGGATGAATGGTTAGCGGACAGCCTTGCTAAGAACCAACGGGTGATGTAATCATAAGCGTATGGCGCGTTTTCGATATTTTATCGTCCTGTGGCTTTCGCTGAGTGTGCCGACAGTCGCGCTTGCTTCGATCATTAACGCAGGCCACTGTCCACAGAAGCAGCCGGCGCCGGCCACAACCCCCTTCCAGCATGCGATGCATGAGGGCAAGCAGGTCGGCCATGCCCAACATATGGCGCATGCTGCACAAGCAGATTACGCCGACAATAACTACTGTAACTGCGGTTGCAACTGCAGCAGCATGCAATGCGCATCCGGTTGCCCTGGATTCATGGCAGGCGATGGTCTGCAGTCACTCCTTCACTATAGTGGGTACTTCCAACACAAGGCCGCAACGCGGAGTCATCCGGTCGCGGCCTATTCTCTTGGCCTTCTTCGACCTCCCAGTCTGACCTGAACAGTCTGCCTGCCGTTCGCGGCAGAAAGTGGCGTGCGCTCTGTGCGCGCGACCGTGGCTCGGATATATCTGGGGGATTTTGTGTCAACTAAACGATGGTTCATTCTTGCTGCGCTTTTGGGCGCGCAGCTGTCCGGTTGCGCCAATCTTCCGGCGGATTACGGACGCGACGATGTTGCTGTTTTGCTAAAAGAACGCGGTCATGAGATTGCCGTGGGAGGCGATGCCGACGCCAGGGGGCGGCTGCTGGCTGAACTTTCGGGCAGGCCGTTGACAGCTGACGATGCGGTTCGGTTCGCGTTGGTCAACAACCCGGCATTGACGGCTGAATATGCGAAGCTCGGCTTCGCGGCGGCGGACGTGTATGACGCCGGGCGGCTGAGCAATCCGAGCTTGTCGGCATCGGTATTGCTGACCGGAGCCACAGGCTTCGTAGACGAGCCCAGCTTCGGCCTCGTGCAAAGCTTTACGAGTCTACTATTACTGCCTGCACGCAGTCGCTTCGCCGAGGGCGAATTCGATCGGGTCAAGCTGCTCGTGGGCGCGGCAACGCTGAATCTCGCGGCTGAGACGGAAGCCGCCCATTACCGCATGGTCGGCGCCTTGCAGACGGAAGGGATGCGCGAATCCGTGGTCAGGGCGGCGCAGGCCTCGGCCGAATTGGCGCAGCGCTTCTTCGAGGCCGGCAACCTGAGCCGCCTGGAACTGGCGCTGGAGCGGGCTGCGGGCTCACAGGCGCGCCTCGATTTTTTGCAGGCGCAAGCTGACGTGTCCGCCGCCCGCAGCCGCCTTAACAAATTGATGGGCGTCTCTGCCCAGGAAGGCCGCTGGACAGTCGAGGAACGACTGTCGGCACCTGTCGCCGATGAAGACGAGTTGTCGGACCTGTTCACTTTGGCTGCGGCGTCACGGCTCGACCTGGCCGCTGCCCGACGCAAAGTGGCACTCTTCGCTGATGCCCTCGGGGTGACACGCCAATTTCGTTACCTGGGTAACGTGGACTTGGGCGTGGAACACACTCGTATCAGCGAGGGCGCTCGACTGACCGGCCCGACGCTGTCGCTTGAAATACCGCTCTTCAACCAGGGCAAAGGCCGTGTTGCTCGCAGCGAGTCGCAGTTGGCGCAAGCAGAAGCCGAGTTGCGAACGCTCGAAACCGGGATTAGCAACGGAATACAGCGCGCCTTCGCGGAGGTCGCTTCGGCGCGGGCGCGTGCTGAGGAGTACCGGCAATCGTTGATTCCGCTGCGCGAAATGATTGTCACCCACACGCTTGAAGAAGTGAATTTCATGCTCAAGGGCCAGTTCGAATTGTTGCTGGCCAAGCAGCAGGAATATGACGCCTATCAGGGATATCTTGCAGCGGTGCGTGACTATTGGCTGGCTCGTGTAGAACTGTCACGGCAGGTCGGCGCACCGCTCCCGTCGCAGGCGGCAGTCGACGAATTCGTGCTCGACGCACCCGTCCCGGCCACTTCCGGGGGGGCCATGGGCGACATGCACGACGGCGGGGGAATGAAGGACATGAATTTGCCGAAAGAACCGGCTGACGAAACTCAACACGGAGACCACCAATGATTAGTCGCCGCGATGTCTTGTCTGGAATGGGCATAAGCTCGCTCGTGGGAATCGCCGCGACCTTCGCGCGCCCCGCATCCGCTCAAAACGAGGGCCACGAAATGACCGGCATGCAGATGCCGGGCACTTCGGAGGCGACTCTTCAGCCTTCGCCAGCGGCACCGAAAACCGGTAGTCATACCCCTGCGCGAACCCTGAACGGCTGGACGCTGCCATTCAAGTTGAATAACGGGGTCAAGGAGTTCCACCTTGTTGCCGAGGAGGTCGAACACGAATTCGCGCCCGGCAGCAAGGCGAAATGCTGGGGCTTCAACGGCACGACGCCGGGACCTACGATTGAGGCAGTGGAAGGTGACCGTGTGCGCATCTATGTCACCAACCGCCTGAAGGAGCATACGACGATCCACTGGCACGGCATCTACCTTCCCAGCGGCATGGACGGCGTCGGCGGTTTGAATCAACCGCACATAATGCCGGGCGAAACTTTCGTCTACGAGTTCACGCTGCAACAGCACGGCACGCACATGTACCACCCGCACGCCGACGAGATGGTGCAGTTGGCGGTGGGCATGATGGGCATGTTCATTATCCATCCGAAGAACGGCGAACCGAATCCCATAGATCGGGACTATTGCTTCCTGCTGCACAACTGGGCACTGCATCCGGGGACCTACCGTCCGGATCCATCGATCATGACGGAATTTGACCTGTGGACCATGAACTCCAAAGTTTTTCCGGCAATTGACCCCATTGTCGCCCGTACCGGGGAGCGAGTGCGCATCCGTATCGGCAATCTGTCAATGCACGAGCATCCAATGCACCTTCACGGTGTGCAATTCTGGGTTACGGGTGGTGATGGCGGGCGCCTTCCGGAGAGTCGTTGGCGCACGGAAGTGACCGAGATTATAGGTGTGGGTCAAATGCGGGACATCGAGTTCATTGCGATCCCAGGCGATTGGGCCTTTCACTGCCACAAGTCGCACCACACGATGAATGCCATGGGTCACGGTATTCCCAATACTCTCGGCGTGGATCAGTCCGGCGTCGAAAAGGAGATCCGCTCCATGCTGCCTGGTTACGTGGCGATGGGCCAGTCGGGCATGGCCGAACACCAGGAACACACCAACAGGGGGCACATGCAGGGCCCCGAAAATACGTTGCCGATGATGATGGGAAAGGGGCCGTTTGGGAATCTGGAAATGGGCGGTATGTTTACTGTCGTCAAAGTGCGCAATGAAATTGCATCCGGCGATTATCGTGACCCGGGCCCTTATCGCCATCCCAGGGGCACTGTCGCCTGGCGCACCAGCCGGGATCCCGACTTCGGCAATCCGGTTCGCAAATCAGGCAAGGCCTGACAAGGGATAAATCCAATGAAGACCATGACAATTCTGATTGTTTTCGTCTTGCTGGGCGCTGCTGCCGGCGCGGGATTGATCTACTCCGGGGTCTATGGCATTGGCGCGGACGTGCCGCACTGGTCCGTCACCGCCAAAGTAATGGAAACTTTCCGCGAGCGTTCCATTGGTGCGCGCATCAAAGACATTGTCGTGCCCGGGTTGGACGATGCCAGTTTGGTCGCAGAAGGCGCGGAGCACTACGCAGCCATGTGCAGCGGCTGCCATCTCGCTCCCGGCATGGAAGGCACCGAGATTCGTGCGGGCCTTTACCCCCAACCCCCCAATTTGGCCGAACACCGGCACGCGCATGGGCATGGCGATTCCACCACAAGCGCAGCGCGCCAGTTCTGGATCATCAAGCACGGCATCAAGATGACGGCGATGCCCGCTTGGGGCACGACTCACGATGATCAGTCCATCTGGGGTCTTGTCGCCTTCCTGCAGAGGCTGCCCGGAATGACGCCGGGGGAATATGCGGCTCTGACTGACGATACTCCTCATGGGGGTGGGCCAGCGCAGGGGTCCGGTGGAGCGGACGAACATTCCAGTCATGGGCATGACGACGCAAATGCTCCGCCTGCGGGCCATGTGGATCCTCCTGGCACTCCGGCACACAGTCACGGCAACGACAATCATTCTGAAGACGCGAGCGAAGGGGACAGCCATGCGCATTGAACTGAATACAATTTCGGCTTGTATCGCACGGTGGTTTGTCGGGCCGGTGATAATCGGCCTGAGCCAGATTTCTTTCGCTCATGGCGGTGAGGGGGTTGACCAATCTCATGAGACGCCCGCAGCCACCGTGTCGACGCCCGCCGATCCACGCGCCGTGGCAGAAGCCTTCAATCGTGCGCTGGCACTGGGAGACGGGGATAGCGCGCGCGCACTGCTGGCGCCAGAGGTGCTGATCTTCGAATCCGGAGGCGCTGAATCTTCCGCTGCGGAGTATGCCGGTCACCATATGCCGGCGGATATGGCATTTCTGGCTGACCTGAAGCGCGAGCAATATTCCCAACAGAACGGCGGCGATGGAAAGAATGCCTGGGTTGCCACCCGGAGCCGTTTGACCGGCCGATTCAATGGCGAGGATGTGGATATGGACAGCACAGAGACGCTGGTAATGTTGAAAATGGATGTTGGTTGGAGGATTAGACACATCCACTGGTCCTCTGTCCCGCACCGCGTCCCCAAACCCTGATTGAATTGCGATGTATGCCCAAAACATTTTTGTCAGCAGTGGAGCCGCCGGGTCGCGGAGAAGGCGGGTACGGCATGCGCCGGACGGGTCGGATAAAGATGGCGGCGAAGGTCAATAATTTGTAAGTCGGGCGGGCAGGACAGGAGTTTATGAGCGAGCGAGAGCAGGCATTTGAGGCACGGACATCGAACCATGGGGTTGTGGCCGATCCGGTACACGGGCTGAGCAGCGCGGAGGCGGGACGTCTTCTGTCGGCTGATGGTCCCAATTCCCTGGACATGGCCGCGCCGGTATCGCCTCTGAAAATCTTTGCCGCGCAATTTGGCAGTATCGTTATCTGGATACTTATCGGCGCTGCAATGATCTCGCTGGCACTAGGGGAGATCGCCGAGGGGGTTTCGATCATTGTCATCGTCGTCATCAACGCAGTAATCGGCTTCGCGCAGGAATTCCGCGCCGAAAAGGCAGCCGCCGCACTCGCACGTCTTACTGCGCCTCATGCCCGCGTCGTCCGTGATGGTCGTTCAGTCATCATCCCGGCAGCCGGGGTCGTGCAGGGTGACATTCTGCTTCTGGAAGGCGGCGATCTGGTAGCTGCTGATGCGCGCCTGATTGAAAGTGCCAGCTTGCGGACAAACGAAGCTCCCCTCACGGGTGAATCCGAACCGGTGGACAAAAGCAATGAAGGCCTTGCCGCGGATACGCCACTGGCGGAACGGCGGAACATGGTCTTCTTTGGCACCAGTATTGTGAACGGCACCGGGCGGGCAGAGGTTGCCGCGACGGGGATGCGTACCGAGATGGGCCGGATTGCGGACTTGTTGCAGCGCGCCGGCCGGGACCAGACGCCGTTGCAACGGCGCCTGGACCGCGTCGGCCGGCACCTCCTCTGGGCCTGCCTGGGCATCGTACTGTTTGTATTCCTGCTCGGGCTGTTGCGTTCGGTGCCGGTTTTTGACCTTTTCCTCAGCGCCGTCAGCCTGGCGGTCGCGGCGGTGCCTGAAGGTTTGCCGGCGGTGGTGACGGTGGCGCTGGCGCTCGGCGTGCAACGCATGACCCGGCGCAATGCGCTGGTCCGGCGGCTTCAGGCTGTAGAGACCCTTGGTTGTGCACAGGTCATCTGTACAGACAAAACCGGTACGCTCACCGTTGGTCAGATGACGGCACGCAAGATCGTAACGGCGAACACTGTATACGGGGTTACAGGTGAAGGCTATGCCACCAGCGGGGAGTTCATTGCAAACAACCGCGCCGTTCCGCCCGCGACGGATCCGGTCTTGCTGGAATTGTTGCGCGCGGCGGTGGCGTGTAACGACGCTGAATTGGTCACCCAGGGCGAGCAGCCGACGATTGTCGGTGACCCCACTGAAGGAGCGCTTTTGGTCGCAGCGGCAAAGGCGGGTTTCAACCGCGCCGACCTTGATGCGCAGTTGCCCCGCCTGGCTATGGTGCCCTTCGATTCCGACCGCAAACGCATGAGCGTAATTCGCCAGACCCAGGATGGGCCGGCGGCGTTCGTCAAGGGCGCACCGGAGATCATTCTGGACCGCTGCACCAGGATCCGTACGGCGGATGGTATAAGTCCCATGACCGAAGCATTGCGTTCGGCCATGAATCAGGCAGTGCAGATGCTGGCCCACGATGCGCTGCGTGTGCTTGCCGTTGCGGAACGGCCACACTTCCCTGAACCTGGCATGGCCGGCGGAAAGCCGGATGCGGAGCAGATCGAATCCGAGCTTATTCTTGCCGGGCTTGTCGGGTTGCAGGATCCCCCGCGGGCAGAGGCCCGGGCGGCTGTGAGCCGGTGTCAGCGCGCCGGAATCCGCGTCGTGATGATTACCGGGGATCACCCGGACACGGCGCGCGCGATCGCACGCGAACTGGGGATTCTCGGTGCCGCGGACGACATGCTTGTGGGGGTGGATCTGGCCGGAATGTCCGAACCGGAGTTTGCGGCCATGATACAGCGCATTGCCGTTTATGCGCGCGTTACGGCAGAAGACAAGCTGCGCATCGTGCGCGCGTGGAAGGCACGTGGTGCGGTGGTGGCAATGACTGGTGACGGGGTCAACGACGCGCCTGCGATCAAGGAAGCCTCCATCGGCATCGCGATGGGGCAAACCGGCACCGAGGTAACCAAGGAAGCGTCCGACATCATCATCACAGATGACAACTTCGCTTCAATAGTGGCAGCGGTGGAGGAAGGGCGCGGCATCTACGACAACATCCGCAAGACGCTGAGTTATCTCCTTGCCGGCAATTCTGCGGAGTTATTCGTCATGTTGTTTGCAGCGCTGCTTGGCTGGCCGCTGCCCCTGCTGCCATTGCACCTGTTGTGGATTAACCTGGTTACCGATGGACTACCGGCGCTGGCGCTGGCCACCGATCCGATCGATACCGATGTGCTGGCGCGGCCACCGCGCGATCCCCAAGCCGACCTGCTGGATCGCGAATTCGTACAATTAACGCTGATGACGGGCGCCATTACGGCCGCGGTCGCACTGGGCGCATTTGCATTTGAATATCTTGGGCGTGGGGATCTCGGTCAGGCGCGTGATGCCGCATTCACGGCGCTTGTCATCGCCGAATTGTGCCGGTCATTTGGCGCCCGCAGCGCCACCCGAACCGTCTGGCAGATGGGGCTTTTTTCAAACATGAGTCTGTTCATGGTCGTCGCCGCCAGTTTTGCCATCCAGATTGCCATCCACCACGCCGGGTTTTTACAGGGTTTGTTTGATATCGAGCCACTCTCCCTGCAGCAATGTGTGGCGTGGACGGCGGCCGGCTTCATTCCGTTGCTGGCGCTGGAGATGCGAAAGGTGTTTATTGGGCGCAGAGAACTGGGTGCGCCGGGAGGTAGATGAAATGAGC
>MGYT01000108.1:913-7513 GCA_001801865.1 Gammaproteobacteria bacterium RIFCSPLOWO2_02_FULL_61_13 | reverse complement strand
GCTTCGAAGCGGCGCGGGCCGCAATCACTCCCGCACAAACCCTGCCCGACCCGATGATTGGCGTCGAATATCGCGATCTCGATACCAGGGAGATGATGTATGGGGTGACGCAGGAGCTGCCGTTTCCCGGAAAACTCAAACTACGCGGGGAGATCGCCGGAAGTGAAGCCGATCAGACGGAACAGGAGTATCTCGCCACGCGCCTGGCGACCATAGCCACGCTCAAGCAGGCCTATTACGAACTTCATGTCGTTCACCAGTCGCTGGAAATCTATCAACGCAACCGCATGCTGTTGCGGGAATTTGAGGAGTCGGCAAAGGCAAGCTACGCCGTGGGTCGCGGCGCACAGCAGGACGTTTTCCGCGCGCAGACGGAGATATCCCGGGTCTTGACCCGCCTGGCCGCGCTGGATCAGCAGCAACTCTCGCTGCAAGCGGAGCTAAACCGGATTCTATACCGCCCACCGGGCACGCCTCTTGGTGTGCCAGAGGCGCCCCATATGACGCCATTGCGGCGATCAATGGACGAATTTGACGCCTTGGTTGATCAATCCGCGCCTTTGCTGCGGGCGCAAATGATGAGCGTGGAACGCGCCCAGAAAGCCGTCAGGCTCGCGCACCGGGAGTACTACCCGGACTTTGAAATAAGCGCCGGCGGCATGCGCGAGGAGCCAATGGGGAAGGACGGCTATCGGGTAATGCTCAATGTTCGCGTGCCGCTGTATTACGCACAGCGTCAGCGCTTCGAAGTGCGGGGGGCGGTCGCGGGCCGCGAAGCGGCATTCAACGATCTGCAGTCGACCAAGCAGGAGCTTCTGTTCCGAATCCAGGACAACGTGGCACAAGTGCGCCGTTCTGAAGAACTTGTCACGCTGCTGGAATCAGCATTAATTCCCCAGGCCCGCCTGACACTGTCGTCGGCGCAGGCCGGATACAGCGTCGCCAAGGTGGATTTTCTTACACTGCTGAATGCGCTTTTGACATTGCAGGACAATGAGCTGGAGTTGCACATGGAAATCGCCGCGCACGAGCAAGCCATGGCCCGGCTGGAGGAAATCATTGGTGAACCGCCATGATCGGAGAATGCCCATGAATAACACTCGACTCATGCCCTTTATCGAGCGCCTGGTTTGCATTCTGGCGCTTGCCGGTGGAGCAGCAAGTCCAAACCCGATAGCGGCGGCACAGGACACGGCCTCCGGCGCGAAGCCTGCCATCGATAGCAGTGCAGACGGCCATGCCAGGGGCGGACATGGGCAGCAGCCCGCCGGCGTGCCGGCAACAGCGGCCGGGAACATGCTGGTTGTGGATGCGCAGCGTCTGCAAAGCATCGGCGTCAAGTTTGAAGTGGCAAAAAGAACGGAGGTAACTAAAACGATTCGAACTGTCGGCCAGGTCGTGCCGAACGAGCGCCTGGTGGCCGACGTCAACATCAAAATCGAAGGCTGGATTGACCGCCTGCTGGTCAATACCACCGGGGAGCAGGTAAAGAAGGGGCAGATCCTGTTCACCCTTTACAGCCCGGAGCTGGTCGCCACCCAGCAGGAATATCTTCTGGCCGTGCAGGCCGTGCAGCGGCTTGGTGACAGCCAGTTCAAGGATGTCGCCGAAGGCGCCCGTTCGACGCTCGATGTGGCGCGGCGGCGCCTGCAATTGTGGGATATCGAGGACTACCACATCACGGATCTCGAGCGCACAGGCACGGTATTGAAGACCCTGCCGATCCACGCGCCGCTTTCCGGTACGGTCACGGAAAAAAAGGCCGTGGCCGGCATGCATGTCGAGCCGGGAGATTCCCTCTACACGATTACGGACCTGACCCGGGTATGGGTGATGGCCGACATTTATGAGTACGAACTGCCCCTTATTGCAAAGGGTTTACCGGTCAGCGTGAGCCTGACCTATGCACCGCAGCAGACATTGAGCGGGACCATAGGCTTCATCTACCCGACCGTCGATGAGCAAACGCGTACCGCACGCATCCGCGTGGAACTCGACAACCAGGCGGAACTGTTGAAGCCCGGCATGTATGCGAACGTCGAACTCGACATCCCGCTTGGCAACCGCCTCGTGGTGCCGAAGGATGCCGTGCTGGAGTCCGGCGAACGGCGCATCGTGTTCATCCATCATATGGACGGGCGACTGGAGTGGCGACCGGCCACGGTTGGCGTGCGCGGTGGTGACTGGGTGGAGATCCTCACCGGCCTTGCCGAGGGCGAGCATATCGTTACCACCGCCAATTTTCTGTTGGACTCCGAAAGTCAGCTCAAGGCTGCCGTCGGCAGCATGCAGGGCATGAAGCACTAGGGATCGCACATGGTCGAACGCATCATTGAGTTCAGTGCACGCAACCGCCTGATTGTATTTCTCGCGGTTTTTGCGCTGGCCTCGGGCGGATTATGGGCTCTGAAAAATACCCCCGTTGATGCGCTGCCTGATATTTCCGACACGCAGGTGATCATTTACACGCCATGGATGGGACGGGCGCCGGATCTGGTTGAAGATCAGATCACCTATCCAATCGTCACCGCGTTGCTTTCGGCGCCCAAGGTCACGGTGGTGCGCGGGTTCTCCGATTTTGGCTACTCCTACGTTTATGTTTTGTTCGAGGACGGCACGGATATCTATTGGGCGCGCTCGCGAGTGTTGGAATACATGAATCAGCTTGCCGGGCGCCTCCCGGAAGGTGTTGCGCCCCGGCTCGGACCGGATGCAACGGCGGTAGGCTGGGTGTATCAGTACGCGCTGGTTGACGATTCCGGCAAGCATGATCTGGCGGACCTGCGCTCATTCCAGGACTGGTATTTGCGTTATTGGCTCGCCTCCGTGGAAGGTGTCGCCGAGGTGGCCAGTATCGGGGGCTTTGTCCGGCAGTATCAGGTAAATCTCGATCCCACCAAAGTCCTTGCCTACAAGCTCTCGCTGCCGGATGTGATCGAACGCATCCGCATGAGCAATCAGGATGTTGGCGGCCGGGTGGTGGAATACTCCGGCGTCGAGTACATGGTGCGCGGCCGTGGCTACATCAAGTCCACCGCTGACATCGAAGCCATCGCGGTCGGTGTCAACGAGCACGGCACGCCCATTTTGCTGCGTGATGTGGCACATGTGACCATCGGGCCCGACATGCGGCGCGGCATCGCGGAACTGGATGGCAAGGGAGAAACCGTGGGCGGCGTGGTCATCATGCGCTTTGGGGAGGATGTCCCGGCCGTGATTGCACGCATAAAACAGAAGATCGAGGCAATTCAACCGTCCCTGCCGGAAGGCGTGCGAATCCTGCCAGTTTACGATCGATCCGACCTCATTCAGCAGGCTGTCGCGACTGCCAACGAGGGGCTGATCGAGGAGTTGATTGTCGTCAGCGTATTGATCATCGGCTTTTTGCTGCACGTGCGTTCCGCGCTGATCCCGATCCTGACCCTGCCGCTGGCCGTTCTCATCGCCTTCATCCCCATGTATATGATGGGGATCGGCATGAATATCATGTCAATCGGCGGCATTATCGTAGCCGTCGGTGACATGGTGGATGCCGCAATTATCATGGTCGACAATGCACATAAACGGTTGGAGGAGTGGGAGCGCGGCGGGCGCCAGGGTGAGCGAAACCAGGTCATCACAGATGCATTCAAAGAAGTGGGTCCCGCCATCTTCGTTTCACTGCTCGTGATTGCCATTGCGTTCATGCCCGTATTCACGCTGGAAGCGCAGGAAGGGCGCCTGTTCACGCCGCTGGCATTCACGAAAAATCTCGCGATTGCCGCCAGCGCGGTACTTGCCATTACGCTCATCCCGGCAGTGGCATCATTCCTGCTGCAGGGCCGGATCTGGCCCGAGACCCGTCATCCCGTGAGCCGCGCCTTGCAGCGTGCATATGGACCAATACTGCAACTGGCGCTCCGGCACCGGTGGGCGGTCATTGCGGTTGCCGTCGTGGGGTCCCTGTCGGTTATCCCGGCCTATCAGCGCCTTGGCACGGAATTCATGCCGCCGATGTATGAGGGCACGATCCTGTACATGCCGACCACCCTACCGGGGCTGTCCGTGACGGCGGCTGGCGACCTTTTGCAACAGATGGATCGCAAACTCAAGGCATTCCCGGAAGTTGACCGGGTATTTGGCAAGGCAGGACGCGCAGAAACGTCCACCGATCCGGCACCCTTCAGCATGATGGAAGTTGTGGTCAGCTTGAAGGGGAAATCGGCGTGGCGCCCCGGAGTAACGTACGAGTCCCTGATTGACGAGATGGACGCTGCGCTTCAGTTCCCCGGGGTAACCAATGCCTGGACCATGCCCATCAAGGCACGTGTGGACATGCTGACCACCGGCGTCCGCACACCGGTCGGCATCAAGATATTCGGCAGCGACCTGGCAGTAATTGAGGATATTGGCAAGCGTATTGAGATGGTCGCGCAGCAGGTGTCAGGAACGCGCAGTGTCTACGCGGAGCGGGTGGCCGGTGGTTATTTTCTGGACTTCGACATCAGGCGGGAAGAGATCGCGCGCTACGGGCTGACGGTGATGGATGTCGGGCAAATCATCGAATCCGCAATCGGGGGCGAAAGCATCGCGACCACTATCGAGGGGCGCGAGCGTTACCCTATAAACATACGTTACCTGCGCGAACTGCGCGATGATCCTGACAGCCTGGGTCGCATCACCATAGCAACCATGTCCGGCGCACAGGTGCCGCTGGCGCAACTGGCGGAAATAAAGCTTGTCAGCGGTCCAGCCATGATCCGCGATGAGGATGGCATGCTGTCGGGATATGTGTATGTGGATATGACCGGGCGCGACATTGGGGGCTATGTCACGGATCTGAAGACTGCGGTGCAGGAGCAGGTGAAACTTCCCGCCGGCTACACCCTCGCCTGGTCGGGACAATATGAATTCATGCAGCGCGTACAGGAGCGGCTCAAAATCTTCGTGCCACTTACGATCATTATCATCTTCGTGCTGTTCTATTTCGCATTTCGCTCGGTCGCCGAAACCCTGATGGTGATGCTCGGCGTGCCGTTCGCGCTGGTGGGCGGGTTCTGGTACTTGGCCCTGCTGGGCTACAACATGAGCATCGCCGTGTGGGTCGGTCTCATCGCGCTGGCAGGGGTCGCCGCAGAGACCAGTGCGGTGATGATCGCGTACCTCGATGAGGCATATCGGCGGCGCAGCAAAGCCGGCCAGCTGGTTTCGCTGAAGGATCTCATCGATACCGTGCACGGCGGCGCCGTGGAACGGATCCGGCCCATGACCATGGCTGGCCTCGCGAATATTCTCGGGCTGGTGCCGATAATGTGGGCCAGTGGCACCGGCGCGGATGTGATGAAACGGCTGGCGGCGCCCATGGTTGGGGGTGTGCTGTCGGCAATGTTGATGACACTAATCGTGATACCTGTGGTCTACACCCTGTGGCGATGGCACACAGATCTTGGCCCACGGTCAAGTTCCGGCGCGCCATGAGCCAGCACGGTGATGGTTGGGCAATTTTGGTGCAAATTGTTCCAGGCATGCCTCTGATTGGCGCATGTCTGACCCGGGTTGGGTCGAATTCCGCGAGTAAACCACTATGGCATTGAAGTTGCAAAGTAGCAGGAAGAAGAATCGGTGGCCGGATTTGCTCCGGCTGTCGGTATTATTGTTTATGTAACTGAAATGGAGGAATGCAGATATGAAAAATCTTATGGCAATAATTGCAGCATTGGCGTTCACCTTCATGGCAAATCTATTGCCAGCAGTGGCAGGCGAGGCTGAGTCGTACCATCTCAAAGACGGATCGATGCTCTATATTCAGGCGGATGGGAACATGAAAATGGTCAACACGGCTGGAAAGCCCATGCAAATGGAAGAGGATGTACCGATGGAGCTGCAGGATGGCACTATCATCATGATGCGGCACAATCACGTGTGGAAGCGCCTTGGCCCCCCCGGTAAGGGTCCCGAAGTCCTGACGCATGAGTAATTCGGGACGACGCTTGCCTTGCAGGCTTGCTCATTCGGGCCCGGGAACATTCAAGCGATGAAGAAATAAATGCGGCGGCGGCGGGCATCAGGGGCCGCTGTTGCCGCCGCATTCCTATTTTGCCAGATGCGCAGCACGCCTCGCGGTCATTTGGAAATCGAAATCCACGCCCTTTGCCTTGAGCATGAAATTGGGTTTTCCCGAATTGGAATTGGGATCCCAGGTATAGAGTTGCAGCATGTGGCTCTCCGTGGAGTGTGCCGCGGCTATAGGAACAGCAGCGACCCCACGCCGGCTATCAGCAATGCCGCGGTGGCGATGACCACGCGCCGGCGCATGGCTGCACTGCCGAGAAACACGACCATTCCGCACTTGACCAACGTGTTGCTGATGGCGGCAAGGGCGATGGCGCCGGCCGCCGTGGCAAGGTTGCCCTCCTGGCGGGCAAATTCGCTCATGGACAGCGTGATGGCATCGACGTCGGTCAGGCCCGCCAGCGCAGCCACCGCGTAAACCCCGCTCCCCGGGGCGTATATCTGCGCGAAGTGAACGATCAGCAGCACGGCCGCGAACAATGCGCCGAACTGTATGGAAGCGGTAAGGCTGAATGGATTCGTTACCGGCAGTTCGGCCTTCTGTACCAG
>MGYT01000108.1:0-873 GCA_001801865.1 Gammaproteobacteria bacterium RIFCSPLOWO2_02_FULL_61_13 | reverse complement strand
GCCGCGACAGCCGCGGCGAGCGCCATGGCTGTGAACGGCACGAGTACGTGGATCAGGAGGGCGCGGTTCACAATGGCCACGGTCAGCGCGACGCGCACGAACATGACCGTCCAGGCGAGCAGGATGCCGGCGGCAAGGGCATCGCTGGCGTTGGCGCTGGTATCAACCTGGCTCTGGCGGGCAAAGCTCAGCGTTACCGCAGTGGAGGACACCAGGCCACCGGCGATGCCGGTGGCGGCGGTGCCGTGGGTGCTGCCCAGCCAGCGGACCGCCACATAGCCCACCAGGGACAGCGCGGAGATCAGGATTACCAGCAGCCAGAGCTTGTAGGGAACAATTACCTGCCAGGGATCGATGGGCGTATTCGGCAGGATCGGGAGCACTATGAATGACGCGATGAGCAGTTTCAGTCCCGCGTAGATGTCATCGGTGCTGAGCTTGGCGACGGCGCTGTGCAGCGGCTGCTTGAAGGCCAGCACCGAGGACGTGAGTATCGCAAGCACGACGGCCAGTTCGGGATAACCGAACATGACGACTGCGCCGAGCAGAAACACCGTCAGGGCGGCGATCTCGGTGGTCAGGCCGAGCGCCTCGGGATCGTGCCGGCCTTCCATCCAGTAACCGGCGATGATCATTGCCGACACCGCGGCGATGGTGACGACAAAAACCCAGGGAGTATTGAAATGCACTGACAGCCAGGCGCCCACCGCGCCGGCCTGCGCAAAGAGTATGAAGGTCCGCAGACCGCCGAACGTGAAGTCGCCCACCGCCGCCTTGGCCTTTTCACGCTCAATCCCGACCAGTGCGCCGATGAGCAGGGCAATCAGAAAATCCCGAACGACCGTGACGTCTAATTCGTTCATAGTGACTCCT
>MGYT01000107.1:5113-6448 GCA_001801865.1 Gammaproteobacteria bacterium RIFCSPLOWO2_02_FULL_61_13 | reverse complement strand
TTCCTCATCCGGTTTGGACTTGCCCTTGTCCTTGGCGCGGGACTCGGAAGCCGGCGCGGACCTGCCACTGCTCTCCGGGGCGCCCTCGCTTCTGCTGCCACCGCCACCGCCGCCACGGCTGCCGAGCATCTGCATTTCGTTGGCGACGATTTCCGTCGTGTACTTGTCATGGCCTTCCTTGTCCTGCCATTTGCGCGTCTGCAGGCGGCCCTCGATGTAGATCTGTGAGCCCTTTTTCAGATATTCGGCCACGATCTCCGCCAGGCGGTTAAAGAACACCACCCGGTGCCACTCGGTTTTTTCCTGCTGTTCGCCGGACTCCTTGTCCTTCCACGACTCGGTCGTGGCGATGCTGACGTTCGCAACCGCGGCCCCTCCGGCCGTATAACGCACTTCGGGATCATTGCCCAGGTTGCCGATTAGTATGACTTTATTGACGCCTCTTGCCATGATGTCCTCTCCTGTATGCAGACGGCCTGTGTGGCCGTGATTCTTCCATGATTACGGGGCTGATATCCCCACTCCTGTCGCGGACAAGGAACCCATCTCGAAGCTGCTGCGCTTGCCGATGCGGCGTTGAAAGCGGGCTCAAAATGCTCATTGACTGGCGTGTCAACTCCGCTTTTTCGCCCACTTTCGCCTTGCCTCAGCTGCGCTCGCCAGCTTGGAGATGGGTTCCACTTACATCTTTGGAGCCGCGATTTGGTAATATTACCAGTTCCATTTCGCAGCGGCGACACGAGAAAAGCACTTGAACAGTATCCGTATCCGGGGTGCGCGCACGCACAATCTGAAGAATATTGACGTCGATATTCCCCGGGACAAACTCATCGTCATGACCGGGCTTTCCGGCTCGGGCAAATCCTCGCTCGCGTTCGACACCATTTACGCGGACGGCCAGCGGCGCTACGTGGAATCGCTGTCGGCCTACGCGCGCCAGTTCCTGTCCATGATGGAAAAACCGGACGTCGATCATATCGAGGGACTGTCACCGGCGATTTCCATCGAACAGAAATCCACCTCCCATAACCCGCGCTCCACGGTCGGCACGATCACGGAGATATACGATTACCTGCGCCTGTTGTATGCCCGCGTCGGCAGCCCGCGCTGCCCGGAACACGGGACGCCGCTGGCGGCGCAGACCGTGAGCCAGATGGTGGACCAGGTCCTGGCGCGGCCGCAGGATGAAAAGCTGATGCTGCTGGCGCCGGTGGTGCAGGGGCGCAAGGGTGAGCATCTGCAACTGCTGGATCGGCTGCGGGCGGAAGGTTTCGTGCGCGTGCGCGTCAACGGCAAGCTGATGGATCTGGATGCGGTGCCGGAACTCAGCCTGCG
>MGYT01000107.1:0-5064 GCA_001801865.1 Gammaproteobacteria bacterium RIFCSPLOWO2_02_FULL_61_13 | reverse complement strand
GCGCCTGAGTGAATCCCTGGAGACCGCGCTGCGGCTGTCCGAGGGACTGGCGATCATCGCGCCAATGGAGGAGGGGAGCGGGCCGGAGGTCGTGTTTTCCGCGCGCTTCGCCTGCCCCAGTTGCGGTTACAGCATCAGTGAACTGGAGCCGCGGCTGTTCTCCTTCAACAATCCCGCCGGGGCGTGCGAAAAGTGCGACGGCCTGGGTGTCATCCAGTTTTTCGATCCGGCGCGCATCGTCCAGCATCCGGAACTCAGCCTGCCCGGTGGCGCCATTCGCGGCTGGGACCGGCGCAATGCGTACTAATTCAACCTGATCCAATCCCTGGCGCGGCACTACAAGTTCGACGTGGATGCGCCGTTCGGTAAACTGCCGCGCAAGCTGCAGGACATCATCCTGCACGGCAGCGGTGAAGAGGAGATCGAGTTCACCTACCTGCAGGAGCGGCGCGGCAACGTGCGGCGCAGCCACCCGTTTGAAGGGGTGATCCCGAACCTGGCACGGCGCTACAAGGAAACCGACTCCGTCATGCTGCGCGAGGAGCTGGCCAAGTATCAGAGCACCAGCCCCTGTCCGGAATGCGGCGGGACCCGGCTCAACCTGTCCGCGCGCCACGTATATATAAATGACACCACGCTGCCGCAGGTCACGGCCATGACCGTGCAGCGGGCCCGGGATTTCTTCGCGGCGCTCACCATGGGCGGGCAGCGCGGCGAGATCGCTGCGAAGATCCTGAAAGAGGTCGGGGAGCGGCTGCGATTCCTTATTAATGTGGGGCTCGAGTACCTGACCCTGGACCGCAGCGCGGAGACCCTGTCCGGCGGCGAGGCGCAGCGCATCCGCCTGGCCAGCCAGATCGGCGCCGGCCTGGTGGGTGTGATGTATGTGCTGGATGAGCCGTCCATCGGCCTGCACCAGCGCGACAACGATCGGCTGCTGGCGACGTTGAAGCAACTGCGCGACCTGGGCAACACGGTGATCGTGGTCGAGCATGACGAGGAGGCCATCAACGCCGCCGACCACGTGGTGGATATGGGCCTCGGCGCCGGCGTGCATGGCGGCCGGGTCGTGGTGCAGGGCCTGCCGGCGGATATCGCCGCGCATCCGGAGTCGCTCACCGGGAAGTACCTGTCCGGACGGCTCCGCATCGAGATGCCGGAACAGCGCACGCCGTTCAACCCGGTGCGGGTGTTGCGGCTCACCGGCGCCCGCGGCAACAACCTGAAAAACGTGACGCTGGAAATCCCCGCCGGGCTCATGGTGTGCGTGACCGGTGTCTCCGGCTCCGGCAAGTCGACGCTGGTGAACGACACGCTGTATGCGATTGCGGCGCGGCAACTGAACGGCAGCAACGTCAATCCCGCGCCCTACAAGGAAATCGAGGGGCTGGACCTGTTCGACAAGGTGGTGGATATCGATCAAAGCCCCATCGGCCGCACGCCCCGATCCAACCCGGCCACTTATACCGGCCTGTTCACGCCCATGCGCGATCTGTACGCAGCCACGCCGGAGGCCCGTACCCGCGGCTACCAACCGGGCCGGTTCAGTTTCAATGTGAAGGGCGGGCGCTGCGAGGCCTGCGAGGGTGACGGGGTCATCAAGGTGGAGATGCATTTCCTGCCGGACATTTATGTGACCTGTGACGTGTGCAAGGGCCGGCGCTACAACCGCGAGACGCTGGAGATCATGTACAAGGGCAGGAACATCTACCAGGCGCTGGATATGACGGTGGAGGAGGCGCGGCAATTTTTCGATCCGGTGCCGGTGATTGCCCGCAAGCTGCAGACATTGCTGGATGTGGGGCTGTCCTATATCCGCCTGGGCCAGAATGCGACGACGCTGTCAGGGGGCGAGGCGCAGCGGGTCAAGTTGTCGCGGGAACTGTCCAAGCGGGATACCGGCAACACGCTCTATATTCTTGACGAACCCACCACCGGGCTGCACTTCCACGACATCCGGCAACTGCTCCACGTCCTGCACCGGCTGCGCGATCATGGCAACACCGTGGTGGTGATCGAACACAACCTGGATGTGATCAAGACCGCGGACTGGATTATTGACCTGGGACCCGAAGGCGGTGATCGCGGCGGCGAACTGGTCGGGGCCGGGACACCGGAACAGATCGCGAAGTTACCCGGCAGTCACACCGGCAGATTCCTGGCGCCGGTGCTGCGACGTGGTAAATCCGGGGTCAGGTCTTGCAATCGAGCATTGAAGAGTGCTTGATTGCAAGACCTGACCCCATAGCAGGAAGCGCATCGCGTAACAGCGATGACGATTTACCATTTCGCCACGGACGTGGCGCTGGCCAGCCTGCAAAGCCGGGCCAGCGGGTTGACGTCCGCGGAGGCGGCCCGGCGCTTGCTCGAGCACGGTCCGAACAAGGTTGCCGAGATCCGGCGTGAGCCGCTCTGGCTCCGTTTTCTCAAGGGCTTCACGCATTTCTTCGCCGTGATCCTGTGGCTGGCCGCGGCGCTGGCGTTCGTGGCCGAATGGCGTGAGCCCGGCCAGGGCATGGGGACGCTCGGTTGGGCGATCGTGGGCGTGATCCTGATCAACAACGCCTTTTCATTCTGGCAGGAATTCCGCACTGAGCGGGCGCTGGCCGCCTTGCAGCAATTGCTGCCGCAGCAGGTCAACGTCCGGCGTGATGACGGCATTCAGCGCCTGTTTGCCGCCGAACTGGTGCCGGGTGACATTGTCCTGCTCGAGGCGGGGCAGTTGATACCGGCCGATTGCCGCGTCATCGAGGCGTTCGGCGTGCGCGTGAATAATGCGACCGTCACCGGCGAATCGGTGTCGCACTCGCGCGATGCCCAGCCCTGCCCGGAGGCAGAGTTGGCGCACAGCCGTAATGTCCTGTTGGCCGGCACCAGCCAGGTCAGTGGGACCGCCACGGCCCTGGTGTTCGCCACCGGAGAGCACACGCTGTTCGGCCAGATGGCGCGCCTCACGCAGTTGCAAAAGGCGCCGCTCTCGCCGTTGCAGCGTGAAATCGCGCGCCTGAGCGTGCTGGTGGCATTGCTTGCCGTCGTGCTTGGCGTGACTTTCTTTTTTATTGGCCGGGCCATGGGTCTGCCGTTCTGGGCCAACTTCATCTTCGCCATCGGCATTATTGTGGCCAATGTCCCCGAGGGCCTGCTTCCCACCGTGACCCTGGCCCTGGCCCTGGCCTCCCAACGCATGGCGAAACGCAATGCCGTCGTGCGCTATCTCCCGGCCGTGGAGACGTTGGGCGCCGCCACCGTGATTTGCACGGACAAGACCGGCACGCTGACGGAAAACCGGATGGCCGTTCGCGGACTGATTCTTGCCGAAGCCGGCGACGCCTGCGTGGTGCTGAAACTGACCAGTGCCGGGATGCAGGCAGCAGGCCGCGCGGACCGCGACAGTAGCGAAGGCCGGCTGCTCGCCTCGGCGCCGCCACAATTGCTGGCGTGCGCATTGTGGTGCGAGGACACCAAGCTGGCCCGGAATCATGGGCGGATGGAAGTGATTGGCGATCCGCTGGAAATCGCCCTGGTCGAACTGGCCCATGCCTCCGCGGCAGTATCAGCGCAGCCAATGCCGGACCGGATCGATGAAATCCCGTTTGATTCCGACCGCCGTCGCATGTCCACCATTCACCGCGATGCCGGCGGGCTGGTGTTGTATTGCAAAGGCGCGCCGGAGAGTGTCCTGCCGCGGTGCGTTACGGCGGATCTGCACGGCCAACCCGTGCCCCTGGATGATCGCCTGCGCGCAGAGTTTCAGCGTCAGGAGGCTGCTGCCGCCGAAGCCGGGATGCGCGTGCTGGCCCTGGCGTGGCGCCGGCTGCCGGACGCTTATGCACGCGATGACGTGGAGCAGGACCTGATCCTGACCGGCCTGGTCATTTTCGAGGACCCCTATCGACCCGAGGTGCCCGCAGCCATCCGGTTGTGCCGGGAAGCGGGCATCAAGGTCATCATGGTCACGGGCGATCACCCGCGGACGGCGGTGGCCGTGGCGCGGCAGATCGGCCTGGTGGAATCGGCGCAGCCGGTGGTCCTGACCGGCGAACAGTTGCGCCGGCTTTCAAACATCCAGCTGCAACTGGCGCTCGATGCGCCGGAGATCCTGTTTGCGCGCGTGGCGGCGGATCAAAAAACGCGCATTGTCGCGGCGTTGAAACGCAAGAAACACATCGTGGCGGTCACGGGTGATGGCGTGAACGATGCCCCGGCCCTGCGCGCCGCGGACATCGGCATCTCCATGGGACGCAGCGGCACCGACGTGGCACGCGCTGCCGCGGACATCATCCTGCTGGACGATAATTTCGCCACCATCGTCGCGGCCATCCAGGAGGGGCGGGCGGTATACGCCAACATCCGCAAGTTCCTCACTTACATTCTTGCCTCAAATATTCCCGAGCTGGTGCCTTACCTGGCGTTTGTCCTGTTCAAGATCCCGCTGGCGCTGCCCATCATTCAAATCCTGGCAGTGGATCTGGGCACCGACATGGTGCCGGCACTGGCGCTGGGGGCCGAGCCGTCAACTCCCGGATCCATGCAGGTGCCGCCCCGATCCGCCAGGGAACGATTGCTGGATTTTCGCTTGCTGGCGCGCGCCTACCTGTGGCTCGGCCCGATGCAGGCAGTCGCAGCGATGGCGGCGTTCCTGTTTGTGCTGGACCAGGGTGGGTGGCGCTATGGCGAGGTGCTGGCGGCGCAGGATCCGCGGTACCTGCAGGCCACGACTGCGTGCCTGACGGCCATCGTGATCATGCAGGTGGCAAACCTGTTCATCTGCCGCAGTCCGGAGCGGCAGGGCTTCACATTAAACCTGTTCAGCAACCCGCTGATCGCGGTGGGCCTGGTGGTCGAACTTGCCCTGCTGGCATGCATTGTTTATACGCCGTGGGGCAATCTGGTCTTTGGCACGGCCCCGCTTCCGGCGGCGATGTGGCTATTTGCCGTTCCGTTCGCGCTGGGCATGCTGGCCCTTGAGGCCGGCAGAAAATGGATCCGGCTCAGGTAATCCCGCGGCGATCTTCGCAGAAGATTGGGGTCAGGTCTTGCGATCATGCACCGATGGGTCGCGGT
>MGYT01000106.1:4536-5051 GCA_001801865.1 Gammaproteobacteria bacterium RIFCSPLOWO2_02_FULL_61_13 | reverse complement strand
AAGGGCGCGACGCGCGCTTTCGGCCCGGGTCACCTCGACATTCCGGAATCGCTCCGCGCTGCCGGCCAGCCCGTGCTGATAGGCGGCTCGATGGGCACGGCATCTTACGTACTCACCGGGACGGTGGAGGGCGAAGCGCGCTCCTTCGGCTCCGCCTGCCACGGCGCTGGCCGCGCCATGAGCCGCCACCAGGCGATGAAGAACTGGAGCGGCCGCGCGGTGGTGGACGAGCTCGCTGCGCGCGGCATCCTGATCCGGAGTCCTTCGCAGCGCGGCGTCGCGGAAGAGGCGCCCGGCGCGTACAAAGACGTTTCGGCGGTGGTGGACGCGGCAGAGGCTGCGGGGTTGGCGAAGAAGGTCGCGAGGCTCGAGCCGCTGGTGTGCATAAAGGGATAGCGGCGGATCGAGCTACCGCGTCGTCTACATGGATCAGGAAGGGTACGACCACAATCCGCCGAGTACGTTCAGGGCACTCGCTGCTAGCTTCACCGAGTACAGGACGGATTGACGAAGTA
>MGYT01000106.1:0-4524 GCA_001801865.1 Gammaproteobacteria bacterium RIFCSPLOWO2_02_FULL_61_13 | reverse complement strand
GCTTGGTTTCTTCCGCAACACATATCCAGCCTATTATTGAGTCCTATGACGACCCTCACTGACGCCGAACTCGAATCTCTGTTAGACGATATCGAATCGGATCGCGCAGAGCGGAAGGAATCCTGGGCTGGAGACGCTCCTGAAAGGGGGCGGCAGGCGGTTTGCGCCTTCGCCAACGATCTTCCAAATCACCAGGAACCAAGCGTGCTATTTGTGGGCGCTAGGGACAACGGCCATCCAGCTGGTCTCCAGGTCACGGATCAACTCCTGAACACACTCGCGGATATTCGATCAGATGGCAATACCCTTCCACCCCCAACGCTAATTGTCGAGAAACGAGTATTGAAAGGGGCGGAGATGGCTGTCGTTACCGTCGTGCCTGCCGATGCGCCACCAGTACGCTACAAAGGCCGCATATGGGTACGCGTCGGTCCGAGCCGACGAGTTGCTACTGCGCAAGACGAACGCATTCTTAACGAAAAGCGCCGGCATCGCGACCTGCCGTTCGACGCTTGCTCTCTGCCGAATTGTCCATTCGATGAACTCAATCGAACGACCTTTGAAGGCGAGTACCTGCCCAATGCTTTTGCCCAAGATGTGCTTGAGTTAAATGACCGATCTTACGAGCAGCGCTTGGCTGCATGCCGCATGATTGCCGCGGCCGACAATCCTGCGCCTACCGTTCTCGGTGTCCTGACCATCGGCAATTCGCCGCGTACTTGGCTGCCCTGCGCCTACGTTCAGTTTTTGCGTATTCAGGGCAGCGAATGGGGCGATCCCATCGCAGATGAGGAGAGCATCGATGGAACCTTATCGACGATTCTTCGCCGTCTCGATGAAAAGCTGAAGGCGCATCTATCCACGGCCGTCGACATCACGTCTGAGGCGACCGAGCGGCGGGCCAGCGCGTACCCGTTGGCCGCGTTGCAGCAACTGGCGCGTAATGCGGTCATGCACCGGACATACGAAAATACGAATGCTCCGATCCGGCTCTATTGGTTCGACGACCGGATTGAAATCCATAGCCCGGGCGGGCCGTTCGGTGTCGTGACTGCAGAAAACTTCGGCAGGCCGGGCATTACCGACTATCGCAATCCGCATGTCGCCGAGGCGATGAAGGTGCTTGGCTACGTGCAGAAATTCGGCATCGGAATTGCTACCGCCCAGCGCCTATTGGCGGAAAACAGAAATCCCCCGGCCGAATTTGTCGTCGAGCCCAATACCGTCTTGGTTACCGTCAGGCGCTGCCCATGAGCATTCCAGTTCTTACTTTTTTCAACAACAAGGGCGGCGTCGGGAAGACCTCGCTCGTCTATCACATGGCCTGGATGTTTTCCGAGATGGGGAAACGGATAGTCGCGATCGATCTCGATCCTCAGGCAAACTTGACTTCCGCATTTCTGCCTGAGGACCAGCTCGAGGCGCTTTGGGACGAGGACACTGCCTTGGAAGGGGCGCGCACCGTTTATCAATGCGTCCGTCCCTTGACCGAAGTCGGCGATATTCGCGAACCTGAAGCGAAGCAGATCAATTCCCGCCTTTGCTTGATACCGGGTGATCTTGGTTTGGCTGGATTCGAGGATTTTCTCTCTCAGGAGTGGCCCAATTGTTTTGGATCGGGCGCAAGGTATCGACCGTTCAGGGTTCTCACTGCCTTCTGGCAAGTTTCCCAACTTGCGGCCAAGCAGCACAACGCCGACTTGATACTCGCGGACGTTGGCCCCAATCTTGGCGCCATCAATCGTTCGGCCCTTATCGGTTCAAACCACGTTGTCATTCCCCTTGCGGCCGACCTATTTTCGCTTCAAGGCCTGCGCAACCTGGGCCCGACGTTGCGTGCATGGAGATCGGATTGGCAGACGCGTGTCGCCAATTGGTCCCAACCTGCGTTTGAACTGCCGACCGGCTCCATGCAGCCCGTCGGCTATATCGTCCAGCAGCACACCGAACGTCTTTCGCGTCCCGTGAAGGCCTACGACAAATGGGCCGCTCGCATTCCATCGGTCTATCGCTCGAGCGTGTTAGATGAACCACCAGAGGCCATCGCGCCGGAGTCGGATGCCTATTGCCTAGCACGCCTGAAGCACTATCGCAGTCTGGTCCCCATGGCCCAGGAAGTGCGCAAACCTATCTTTCAGCTTAGCTCCGCAGATGGGGCCATCGGCAGTCACTCGTACGCCGTTACTGAGGCGCGCACCCACTTTCGCGCGCTGGCGAAGACAATTCTCGGGCGAATCGAAGTATTGGCTTGAACATGGCCCGTCCGCAGAAGGAGGCTTATGTACTGAGCGATGCCGAAAAGCACGATTTAATCCAACTCATCCAGCAGGGGAAAGCGTTGCTCAAGAAGCATCTCTTTATCCTCTTCGGGGACAAGCGCGAAGTCGAGCTGGTCTGGAACGGCAAGACCCGCGAAGTCTGCGCTAGCACCATGACGTTGGTATCAGTGACAATCGGATAGCGCTGGCTTCTTCGGTTTGCGGCGGTTGCACGGCGGTTAATTCGTCGGTTTGGGCGACATCCGGACCGGGGGGAGCGGCTCGTCGAGCGCGAGGAGTATGCATGCGAATATCAGCCGATGATTTGCTAAACCATCCAGAAGAATTGTCATGCACACATGAAACGATTCCTCGGCAAGCAGGAAACCCAGTTTCTCGCCTATGCCCCGGCGGTCGCTCAAATCCTCAATCTGTGGTCACTTCAAATTGTCCCACCTGACCGAGTAGCGACGGGGTGGCCGGCGGAGGTATTCGCGGCGAGTTGTCACGTTGGCAGTCTCCTGCGTCCCGAGGGGCTCAAGGCGGCGTTGCTGCGCATTTGGGCGGGTCGTGGCGCAATTATTTCTGCAGCAGCCCGGCGAATTCCCGCGGCTGAACCACGGCCGATTTCGGTGGCGGGTTCTGCGCGCGGGCGCGGTCGCCGGTCACAAGCACGCTTGCGGGCTGGCTGTGAAGCAGGGACCACAGGTGATTGTCTTTCGGGTCGGGCGCGCCGAGCCCGTGGAGTTTGCGGATTTTCGCGCGCAACAGTACCTCGCGGTACTCGGCCAGCAACTGATCGGACAGCAGGAACGGGAAGGCACCCCGCCGCATGCCGTCGAGGATCCGCGCGGTGGGCGAACCGGCGATCGCGGTGATCGGGCCCGCGACCACCACGTTGGTGTCGATGACCGCGACCGGAGGCTTCACCTGCGCCGGGCGGCACGTGTTTCGGCGACCGCGAGGCGCAGCGCCCGGCTCTCGGTGAGCGACGCCCGCGCACGCGCCTTCGCGACCAGTTCCTCGGCGCTGCGCGCACTCTTGATGCCGTAGAACTGCAGGCTTTCCTCGATCAGTTGGCCGATGGTCTTGCCGCGCTGCACCGCGGCCTCGCGCAGCGCGCGGCGGCGTTCGTCGCTCGGTTTAATGGTCAGTCGGGCCATGTCGGTAGGCCTTGATGTCTTAGCACCAGAACAACATCGCACGCCTACTGCTCAGCCGATCTCGACCTCGCGCCGGATCCATCCGGTGCGGCAGGATCCGATCCGCAACACGGCGCGACCCCGTCCGCGCAGCATCCACGACAGGGTGTGCGAGCCCGTGCTGCCCCGGCTGCGCATGTAGTAAAGCGCCGCGAAACCCTCGAAGCGGCCGCGACCCCAACCGTCGAGATGTCCGACCGCTTGCCGCGCCTCGCGCGGGCTGGCGAGCGCGCAGCCTTCGGTTTCGATCGTGGCGACGAGCGGCTCGTTCCAGTCCAGCTTGCGCGCCGAGGCGAGGCCGTGCGTCGCGAGATAGCCGCGATTCTCGACCCGCGCATCGATACGGAAAAGGTCGTTGCCGGCCGGGGTGATGCGGCACTCGGCGAGGTGCACGCTCGGCAACATCGCCGCGACGCGCAGAAACGTCGCGGCCTGGCCGCGACAGACGGCGTCGATGCGCTCGTAGGGCGGATTCCACAGTCCGACGCGCGGGTCGAGTCCGCCGACCTCGACTTCGCCGAGCTGCGGGTGATGCCATTTCTTCCACGGCCGCAGCACGCGTCCCGAGTTGTGCTCCGCGTCCCAGCGCGCGATCTTCACCATGTCGGCCCGGTCCAGGTGCGTGTAGCGATCGACGAAGCGTTTCTTCTTTTCCAGCCCGGCCTGCTCGAACAGGTCCCAGAGCTCGCAGACGTAGGCAAGGCAGCCGCGCTGGTGATAGGCATATTCCGTGAGGTCGCCGCGGATCGGCTTTTCCGGCTCGTAGATGAATTCCTCGAAGCCGCTCACCGTGGGATAGCCGGCGTGGCCTTCGCCCCAGCTCGCGATCTGGCGGAACACGGCGAGATCCTCCTGGTCCATCTTGGCATCCGGCTTGTCGCCGAGCGGGCGGATGAACACGCCGCCGAAGGTGTGCAGGTTGAGCCACGCAAAGACGTGCGGCCGGCGCGAGGTGAACTCGACCACGGCGCGCGACTCGGGCTCGTTCAGCGGGTAGCTCCCGGCGCCGACCTGCTCGTGTTCGGGATACCACTGGAACGGAAAATTGCGGTTGAGGTCGGTCT
>MGYT01000105.1:9015-9946 GCA_001801865.1 Gammaproteobacteria bacterium RIFCSPLOWO2_02_FULL_61_13 | reverse complement strand
GATACCGTGTATCGCGGGAAGCTGAAGCCATTCTTGAACTTGCTATTGAGCCGGTAGTTCTGGGGAACGCTCCGGATACTCTTATCGACGTGGTCATCTCGGTCAGAAACATTGGCAAGGCCGCCGCCTTTGTGCCGCCAGAACGATTTGGTGATTCTCGTTGCTACGTTCGCCGCGTAGGGGTTATGCCCGAAGGGGTCATCGCTTGGGATTCACTCGAGGGTCAGGACCTTTTCACCCCGTTCGCTTATATGAGCGAATGGTTTTCTCACTATCCTGAAGAGCCCATGATTATTGAACCTGGCACGACCGAGATATTCCACGTGTTCATCGTAACCCGTTACGTTGGTGTGCTGTGGCTACGAGCCGCGTTCGTCGATAAAGATGAGAACATGTGGCGAGGCGACCGGCTCTTAATCTTAAAAAATTGGGGACATCCACGATTTGATCCATGATTTGCCGGTTGATTTCATAAGCCTTATTGATGGATGTTCCAACTTTCCTCGATAGGTTGGGGTTTGACATATATCTGCGTCATGAATATGCTTTTATGCATGCGCACGACTCTTAATATCCAGGACGAGCTTATGCGGGCTGCCAAAAAGCAGGCCGCGGAGCGGGGCACAACGATCACCAAAGTCATCGAACAGGCGCTGCGGGACAGCTTGGCGCGCGGGAAAAATACCCGCGCCGGCTACAAACTGCGCTGGCAAACCACGCGCGGAAAACTGCTGCCCGGCGTTGATCTGACCGATCGTGATTCATTGCTGGATCGAATGGATGGCCGTGGTTGATCGCAGTAGATACAAATGTCCTGGTCTATGCTCACCGGGAGGAATCTCCGCAACACCAACCGGCGCTTGACCGGCTGCGAGCCCTGGCGGAAGGCGCGTCGCCGTGGGCCATTCCCGTGTTCTGTCTTGGCGAATTC
>MGYT01000105.1:6045-8918 GCA_001801865.1 Gammaproteobacteria bacterium RIFCSPLOWO2_02_FULL_61_13 | reverse complement strand
GGGTTCTGAATCCCGGTCTGGAGTTTCTGAATTTTTTCCGCAACTGTGTCAGGGACGCCGATGCCCGGGGGAATCTTGCCTTCGACGCGCAGATTGCGGCGGTGTGCTTGGAACACGGGGTAAACGAGTTGTTGACGCTGGATCGGGATTTCTCCCGGTTTCCAGGGTTGAAGCTGCTCCACCTCTGACGCACTTACGACTGGCGCGAGCCAGTTGGAATTCCCCGCGATTCGCCGATAATATTTACGTATAAGATATTTAGACGTAAAATAATCCTTCAAATGGCGTCGAGGAGCCAGCAATGTCCGGTCTGAAAATCACGTGCCTGGGGGGCGGCCCGGCGTCGCTGTATTTTTCCCTGTTGATGAAGAAGGCCAACCCGGCCCATGACATCACCGTCATCGAGCGCGGTCCGCGCGACGCCACCTGGGGATTTGGCGTGGTATTTTCGGACGACACGCTGAAGGGCTTCATGGACGCCGATGCGCCCACCTACAAGCGCATCGTTGAGCAGTTTGCCTATTGGGACGTCATTGATACCTCCATCAACGGCATTCATATCCGCAGCGGCGGCCATGGCTTTTGCGGCATGTCGCGGCTGAAGTTGCTGAATACCTTTCATGATCGCTGTGAGCAACTGGGCGTGAATCTGCGCTTTGGCGTGGATATTACCAACCTGGATCAACTTGAGATCGAGAATCAGGACCTGGTCATCGCCGGTGACGGCATCACCTCCATGATCCGCGAACGCTACAAGGACCAGTTCGGCACCACCCTGGATTGGCGCGGCAACCGTTTCTGCTGGCTGGCGACCACGTTGCCGCTGGATAGCTTTGTGTTCATCTTCCGCAAAAATGAATCCGGCTGGTGGTGGGTGCATGCCTACCGCTACGAGGAGGGCATGGCCACCTGGATCGTGGAGTGCAGTGAAGAGACCTGGAAGCGTTCGGGAATGGACAAGGCCAGCGAGGAGGAGACGCGCAAATATCTTGAGGTGGTGTTCAAGGACGACCTGAAGGGCCATGGACTCATCACCAACCGTTCCCTGTGGCGCGCCTTTCCGGTCGTGCGCAACGAGCATTTGTTTCACAAGAACATGGTGCTGCTCGGGGATTCCGGCCGCTCGGCGCATTTCTCCATCGGTTCCGGCACCAAGCTGGCCATGGAAGACGCCATTACGCTGGCCGACTGCTTCGCCCGTGGCGGCAACAATGTCGCCGCGGCGCTGGAGGACTATCAGCGCATCCGCAAGCCCGAGGCGGACCGCCTGCAACGCACTGCGGTCACCAGCCTGAGCTGGTTCGAGCACATTGATCGGTATGCGCGCCAGGACCCGGAGCAATTCACCTTCAACATGATGGTGCGCTCGAAGCGTGTCACCTATGAAAACCTGCGCCTGCGCGACGCAGAATACATCCGTGCCATGGATCACTGGTTCGCCGCGCATACAAAAAAGGTGACCGGGTACGCAGACATTGATGTGGAGAAACCGGTGGCGCCGATGTTCCAGCCGTTCCGCATCGGCAAGCTGCGGGTGGAGAACCGCGTGGAGTTATCGGCCATGTGCCAGTACTGCGCCGAGGAGGGTCTCACCACGGACTGGCACCTGATCCACTACGGCGCGCGCGGATTGGGTGGCGCCGGTATCGTCAATACCGAGATGTTGTGCATCTCGCCCGAAGCCCGCATTTCGCCCGGGTGTGCCGGCATCTGGAGCGCGGAGCAAACGGAAAAGTGGCGCAGGATTGTCGAATTCATCCATGGCAACAGTCATGCAAAGGTTTGCGTGCAGATAGGGCATGCCGGACGCAAGGGCGCCACCTGCATCCCCTGGCAGGGTGGCATGGACCAGCCGCTGAAGCAGGGGGCCTGGCCGATTGTTTCACCTTCGGCGATACCCTATCTGCCCCACAGCCAGGTGCCGCGCGAAATGACGGAGAAGGATCTGGATCAGATCACAAAGGATTTTGTCCGCGCGGCGAAAAATGCCGCCAGCGCGGGCTTCGACATGCTGGAACTGCACATGGCCCACGGCTACCTGCTGTCCACTTTTATCAGCCCCTACACCAACCGGCGCACGGACAAGTACGGCGGCAGTGTGGAGAACCGCATGCGTTTTCCGCTGCGCGTACTGAAGGAAGTCCGCGCCGCATGGCCGGCGGAGCGGCCCATTTCCGCGCGTATCTCCGCCACTGACTGGCTGCCCGGCGGGATCAGCGAAGCCGATGTGCTGGTGGTGGCGCAATTGCTGAAGGAGAACGGCACCGACATTATCAATGTGTCCACCGGCCAGGTGGCCAAGGAGGAGGCGCCCATGTACGGTCGCATGTACCAGGTCCCGTTTGCAGACCAGGTGCGCAATGACGTGGGCATTCCGACCATCGTGGCCGGCAATATCACCAGCGCGGATCAGGTCAACACCTTGGTGGCGGCCGGCCGTTGCGATATCGTGGCGCTGGCACGGCCGATCATGAATGAACCGCATTTTGTGCTGAACGCCGCGGCGCGCTACGGCGTCAAGGGGCAATACTGGCCGCCGCAGTACCAGTCCGGAAAATTCGCCGCGGAGATGAAGGCGGCCAAGGAGGTGGAGGAGGAACTGGAGTTGCGGCAGGACGCCAAGCCCCCGAATCCCCGCGAAGCATTGGGGATTGCCATTGCCCGGGGTGAGGTATTGGCGGATTAAAGTTGTTGGCCGGGATCCAAAATGGCACCGGGAGCAAAGCAATCGTCGTGGAGGTCTGCAATGAAAAGTCTGAGTAATGAGCAACTGGCCACCCTGGTTCAGAGTGACCGGGTGCATCGGCGCGTGTATACGGACCCGGAGATATTTGAACTGGAAATGGAACGCATCTGGGGCCGGGCCTGGATTT
>MGYT01000105.1:1018-5865 GCA_001801865.1 Gammaproteobacteria bacterium RIFCSPLOWO2_02_FULL_61_13 | reverse complement strand
CGGCAGCGGATTCGGCAAGGGCAACCCGGCGTCCAACCTGCAACATGTCCCGCGCGCAGACAGTTACCACGGTCTCGTGTTCGCCTCCCTGTCGGCGGAAGGACCGCCGCTGAAGACCTGGCTGTCCGGCGCTGCGGCCTCCATCGACAACCTCGTGGACCGCTCGCCCGACGGCAAGATCGAGATCGTGGGCGGGTGCTTCCGCTACCTGCACGATTCCAACTGGAAGATGTTCATCGAGAACCTCAACGATGCCATGCACCCCATGGTCGTGCACCAGTCCTCCAGTGGCACCGCCAAGCGCGTGTTCCAGGACCTGCACAAGGAAACCGACGCGGTCCCGTTTGAACTGGAAATGCTGGCGCCGTTCACCAATGATTACGGCTTCTTCGAAAAGATGGGTCTGACGGCCTGGAAGTACGGTCACAGCGTGACCGGCGGCAAGATCAGCATTCATTCCGCCTATTCGCCGATCCCGGGCTACGCGGAGATGATGGTTGCGGCCTACGGCGAGGAACGGGTCAAGCAGATCTTTGCCGTGAACCGCCACAACACCGTCGTGTATCCCAGCTTTACCCTCAAGGGCGCGATTACCTCCGTGCGCGTGGTCAAGCCCATCGCCGTCAACAAGACCGTGATCGAGTCCTGGGTGTTCCGGCAGGTGGGCGCGCCCGAGGAATTGTTTACCCGCTCCATCACCTACTGCAATCTGATCAACTCCCATGCCAACCTGGTCGGGCCCGATGACTGGGAGGCCTACCATCGAGTGCAGGCGGGGTTGTCGGCGCAGGATGCCGGGGAATGGATCAGCATGCACCGATACAAGGGGCAGGATCACGCGCTGCCCGACGGCACGACCGAGTCCGCCGGCACCAGCGATATGGTATTCCGGCATGAATACGACACCTGGAAAAACTACATGCTGCACAACGGAGTGTTCCCATGAGCGCGCGCATGAAAGCTGTGGCAAAGGCGCCGGCGGACCTGCGGGTCATTGAACAGTTCCTGTATCACGAGGCGCGCCTGCTGGACGAGCAGCGTTGGGACGAATGGGATGCGCTGTTCACCGATGCTGGCGTGTATTGGGCACCGGCCAGTCCCGATCAAGCCAACGCCACGCATAACGTCTCGCTGATATACGAGAATGCGCTGCTGCGCGCCGTGCGCATCAAGCGCTTCCGGCACCCGAATGCCTTTTCATTGCAACCCCGGCCGCGCACCGTGCATGCCGTGACCAACGTGATGCTGGACAGCATGGAAGTCAACGGTGACTGCGTCGTGACCTCGCGTTTCCAGATGATTCATTACCGGCGCGAGAAACAGGACTTGTTTGCCGGGACTTATACGCACCATCTGCGTTCCTCGCCGGAAGGCTATCGCATGGCCTTGAAAAAGGCCGAACTGGTCAATTGCGATGCGCCCATGGAGAGCGTACTCGTCTATTTCTGATGTCGAATATGGACTTTCGCCGCAGTGATTCCCTGTCCTGGTGGCTCGCGGGCGCATTGATCGCGCTGGTGCTGGCGTTTGATCTGCTCTCGATTTTTATGCCCCAGGTCGCCGGCATGGATTTATTCCCGGGGTCCGCCTTCAGTATCGGCGTTGTGTTTGCTTTTTGTATCGTCGCGGCTGTTGTCGGCGCCGCGATGTATTACGTTCGCAGGCTGAATCTCGAGGACGCAGCCAGGCAATCCCGCAGCGGTGCTGATCGCGGTCCATGAACAGCGCCAGCGTCACGTTTCTGGCCTTTGTGGCCTGTACCCTGCTGATCACGCATTGGGCGGCGCGGCGCACACGTACGCGATCTGACTTCTATGCCGCCGGCTCCCGCATCACGGGCACCCAGAACGGCTTTGCGATTGCCGGCGACGCGATGTCGGCGGCCTCCTTCCTGGGACTCATCGGTCTGACATTCTCCTTTGGGTATGACGTGTTGTACTTCATCATCAGCCTGGCGCTGAGCTGGGCCGTGGTATTGCTCTTTATTGCCGTGCGTCTGCGCAATCTTGGCCGCTACACCTTCGCCGACGCGGTGTGCCTGCGGCTGGATCGGCGGCACATCCGCACCTTTGCCGCCTGCTGCACGCTGGCGATTGCCATTCCGTACCTGATTGCGCAACTGGTGGCGGCGGGGACGCTGGTGCAGCAGATGTTTGCCCTGGACTTCACCCAGGGGGTCATCGTTGTGGGCGTGCTGATGACCGTCTATGTGACCTTCGGCGGCATGATCGCCACGACCTGGGTGCAGATCATCAAGGCCGCACTGCTGCTCAGTGGGGGACTGGTATTGCTGTTCTGCGTCCTGTACCAGTTTGAATTCAATCTGGCGGAGATGTTCCGGAAGGCGGTCAACGTGCATCCCCGCGGCGAGCAGTTGTTACAGCCCGGCGGACTTTATGGCTCCGATCTGATCACGGTGCTGTCATTAAGCCTGGCCTTCATCGGCGGCACCGCCGGTCTGCCCCATGTGCTGATGCGCTTCTTTACCGTGCCGGATGCACGCCAGGCGCGTCATTCGGCGGCCCTTGCGCTGTGCCTCGTATGTGGTTTCCAGGTAGTCGTGTTTCTGACCGGTATCGGGGCGATAGCGCTGCTGACAAACCATCCGGTTTATTCTCCAGATGGCATTCAGATCATCGGCGGCAGCAATATGGTGGCCATCCACACGGCGCACGCGGTCGGCGGTGAATTGTTCAAGGGCTTCATCGCCGCGGTAGCCTTCGCGACTATCCTGGCAGTAGTCGCGGGGCTGACCTTGTCCGTGGCCACCACGATTTCCCACGACCTGTACGCCAACGTACTGCGTCACGGACGCAGTAATGAGATTGAGGAGTTGCGCGTCTCGCGGGTGGCGGCCATCGCATTGGGTATCCTCGGTGTGAGTCTGTCCATACTGTTTGAAGGCCAGAATGTGGCTGTGCTGGCCACCTTTCCGTTGGCGATTGCCGCCAGCAGTTGCTTTCCAGTGCTGCTACTGTCCATGTACTGGCGCGGCCTTACCACGCGCGGGGCGCTTGCCGGTGGCTACACCGGCATGTTCCTGTCCACGGCGCTGGTGATTGTCGGTCCCAGCGTCTGGGTCGGCGCACTGGGATTCGAGCGACCGCTGTTTCCCTATGCCTACCCCACGTTGTTTACCATGCCCGCCGCATTCATGCTGACCTGGTGGTTTTCGGTGACGGACCGGGGTGAAGCGGCAGTCGCGGAACGCGCCGCCTATGACGGGCAGTTGCAACGCATGTATCACGGGCCGGTGACAGCAGAAGCCGGGCCGGGGCATTGATGCGATGACAAATACGGTTTGGGAAGCCTTTGCGCATTCCGCGGCGCGATACGCCGGGTCGCCGTTTCTGCACATCCCGCGGCAGGCCACGGCCGCGTACGGCGGGTCCGTCATAAATCTGAGTTACAGCGAAGCCCGGCAACAAGCAGAAGAGTTGGCTGCGCGCTATCGCGCCGCAGGTTACGGCACCGGTCACCGGGTGGCATTGGTGCTGGAGAACCGGGCGGAGTTCATTCTGCATTTTCTGGCGCTCAACCATGTCGGCGCCGGTATCGTGCCGGTCAACGCCGGCTTTCGCGCCGCGGAGATGCGCTACGTGATCCGCCACAGCGATGCCGGTCTCATTATCACACTGCCGGAGCACCGGGCACGGGTGCTGGAGGCACTGGGAGATGGCTCCCCGCCCGTTGTGAACAGCGACGCGCAGGGGAGGTTACCCGAAACGACGCAACCCACCCAGGGCGCTCCGGGACTGATGTCCGAAGTGGCGCTGCTGTACACCTCCGGCACCACCGGACAACCCAAGGGCTGCATGCTGTCCAACGAGTATTTCCTCGATGTAGGTGACTGGTACGTGAATCTGGGCGGCTACTGCGTGCTGCGCCCGGGACAGGAACGGCTGATTACGCCGCTGCCGCTGGTGCATATGAATGCGCTGGCCAGTTCATTTCTGGGCATGGTCATGAGCGGCGGATGCCTGATTCAACTGGATCGCTTCCATGCCTCGACCTGGTGGGAAACCGTGCGCAAATCCGGCGCCACCTGCCTGCACTACCTGGGAGTGATGCCGGCCGTCCTGCTCAATCAGCCTGAATCTCCGGCGGATGATTTCAGCGCCCAGGTCCGCTTCGGATTCGGGGCGGGGTCTGATCCTCGTCACCAGGAGCGGTTTGAAAAACGGTTTGGCTTCCCGCTTATAGAAGGCTGGGCGATGACCGAGACCGGCACCGGCGTATGCATCTGCGCGCAGCAGGAACCCCGCAACCTGGGCCAGCGTTGCATCGGCCGCCCCACCGGCGCCATTGAATATCGCCTGCTGGACGAGGAGGGGCGTGACGTCGCGCCCGATCAACCCGGGGAGTTGCTGATCCGGGTCAAGGGCCCGAATCCGCGTCGAGGTTTCTTTTCCGGGTATTACAAGGACCCTGATGCCACTGCCGCGGCGTGGGAGGGCGGATACTTTCACACTGGCGACGTGGTGCGGGTGGACGCGGACGGTTTGTTCTATTTCGTGGATCGCCGCAAAAATATCATCCGCCGCAGCGGCGAGAATATCGCCGCCGTGGAAGTGGAGGGGATCCTGTTCCAGCATCCGGCGGTGACGGCCTGTGCCGTGGCCCCGGTGGCGGACGAGATCCGGGGCGAAGAAGTCGCAGCGTGCATTGTGCTCAAATCCGGCGAAACCCGGACACCCGACCTGGCCCGCGCCATCTTCGACTACTGCAATGAACGCCTGGCCTATTTCAAGTCGCCCGGATACATCCTGTTTATCGACCAGTTGCCCATGACCACCTCACAAAAGATTCAGCGGGCGGAGGTGAAGAAACTGGTGCAGGGGAGGGTG
>MGYT01000105.1:862-1006 GCA_001801865.1 Gammaproteobacteria bacterium RIFCSPLOWO2_02_FULL_61_13 | reverse complement strand
TGTTTTGACTTGCGGGAGATTAAGAGAAAACAGTGAGAGACTCCGTATCTCGTCGTTCGTGAAGCGTATTTCGCAGGCAAAATCGGATACGCTTCACGTTTCACGAGATACGCTTCACGGAATACGATATACGCCCCATGCCTG
>MGYT01000105.1:578-854 GCA_001801865.1 Gammaproteobacteria bacterium RIFCSPLOWO2_02_FULL_61_13 | reverse complement strand
TGCTGAAGCAAGCCGGTCTGAACAAGACTGCCGTGGACGGTCTGGCGGTGGCGAGTTTCACGCTGGCTCCAGACACGGTGGTGGCGCTGACCGAATACCTTTCATTGTCGCCGCGCTGGATCGAGCATCTTCCCTATGGCGGCGCCAGCGGTGTCATGGCGCTGCAACGAGCCGCGCGTGCGGTGCAGAATGGCGATGCCGGGGTGGTGGCCTGTATCGCGGGCGATACGCACCGGCGCGAGGGGTTCAAGGATTTGATCGCCAATTTCAGCCGAT
>MGYT01000105.1:0-567 GCA_001801865.1 Gammaproteobacteria bacterium RIFCSPLOWO2_02_FULL_61_13 | reverse complement strand
TCCGTTTATCCGTACGGGGCGGGCGGGCCGAATTCCGTGTTTGCGATGATCACCCGCGCCTACATGGAGCGAACCGGCGCGACGCGGGAAGATTTTGGCCGCATCTGCACCGCGCAACGATTCAATGCCACCCACTTCCCCGGCGCGTTGTTGAAGGAGCCGCTGTCAATGGAGGATTATCTCAGCGCGCGGCCGGTGGCCGATCCGTTGCACTTGTTCGATTGCGTGATGCCCTGCGCGGGAGCGGAGGGTTTCCTGGTCATGTCCGTGGACCGGGCGCGGTCGCTGAACCTGCCTTATGCGCGCATCCTGGCGGTCGGCGAGCGTCACAATGCCTTCCGCGATGATGAAGTTGTCACTCGCGGCGGTTGGGAGACTTATCGCGATGCACTCTATGCGGCCGCGAACATGGGCCCCACCGACATTAATTTGTTGCAGACCTATGATGACTATCCGGTGATTGTCTTGTTGCAGTTGGAGGACCTCGGGTTCTGCGCCAGGGGCGAGGCGCCGGAGTTTGTCCGCTGCACCGCGTTGACCTTCAACGGTGGCGGTCTCGCGCACAAT
>MGYT01000104.1 GCA_001801865.1 Gammaproteobacteria bacterium RIFCSPLOWO2_02_FULL_61_13 | reverse complement strand
ATGTCGGCGAAACTCCAGCAGTCACTGAGCACGCTCCAGCAGAATGTGCAGGAACTGGTGACGATGCGCGACGCCTTGCATTACGCCAACGAGAACCTCGACTCCCAGGTTCGGGATCAGACCACCGAATTGCGGCGCGCAAAGGAGAGCGCTGAGGCTGCCAGCCGCGCCAAGGGGGAATTCCTGGCCAACATGAGTCATGAAATCCGCACGCCCATGAATGCCATTGTCGGCATGACGCAATTGGCGCTGATGGATCAGCCTGCAGAGCCGCAGCGTGGCTACCTGGAAAAGATCGACCGGGCGGCGAAATCACTTATCGATGTCGTCAACGACGTGCTGGATTTCGAGAAGATCGAGGCCGGCCAGATGAAGCTGGAGGAAGTGGAATTTCAGTGTGCCGACCTGCTGGAAAGCGTGCGTGACCTGGTCGAGGGTTCCGCGCGCGAGAAGGACCTGAGCCTGCGATGCATCACCGGCCCCGGTGTCCCCGACTTGGTGCGGAACGATCCCACCCGGTTGCATCAGGTGCTGGTCAACCTGGCGTTCAATGGCATCAAGTTCTCGCAGGGTGGAGAGGTTGAGATTGGTATTTACCTGGACGAAAACACCCCGGAAGGCATCAGACTCCGGTTCGAAGTGAAGGACAGCGGGATCGGCATGAGCGCCGAGCAGGTGAAAAATCTGTTTCACGCCTTTGCGCAGGGGGATTCCTCAACCACGAGAAAATACGGCGGGTCCGGCCTCGGACTGGTCATCTGCAAACGCCTGGTGGAAATAATGGGTGGTCGCATCTGGGTTGAAAGTGAGCTTGGCGTGGGCACCAAGGTGTCATTCACCATACCGGGTGGATCGCGTCAGCCGCTGAATGCTGTTGCTGCACCGGCAATTCAGCCCACGGAACCGGTCGATGGGGTTGAGGAGTTGCGCGGTGCCCGGATACTGGTTGTCGATGACAACGAACTCAATCGCCAGATCGCGGTGTCGCTATTGCGCCGGGCCGGCGCGGAAAGCGTGCAGGCGGAAAACGGCCAGCAGGCGCTGGACGTGCTGGCCGGCCGGCAGGACATAGATGTCGTGCTCATGGACCTGCAGATGCCCGTGATGGACGGTTATGAGGCGTTACGATTGATTCGCGCCAATGAATTCTGGCGCCACCTGCCGGTGCTGGCCGTCACCGCTTCGGCCATGGTGCAGGAACATGAGCGTTGCCTGGCGGCCGGCATGAATGCGGTGCTGACGAAACCGTTTTACCCGGCGACTTTCTATGCGGTCCTGGTGCCGTGGGTGCGGCGCGGAATGACAGCTCAGATGCCGGACGACCGGCCCGGCCTGACGGCGTGAATGAGTGACATGAACAATTTTCGACCACCCTGCGTTGTTGCCACCCTCGCATTGCGGCAACAGCAGACACCGGCTCGTTCTTTCCTGAATTGCCGGCTTTTTGTACGCCAATTGGAGTCCAAAAAGCCGGCCGAGTCGGCGTCTCGAATGAAATTCAGGCTCCGCGACTAAATAGGTGGAAATTCCATATTGGAAGCGTATATTTTTTTACCCCACTCGGTTTGAAAGTACGCAGGGGGTACCGCCATGAAACCATCCAGAATCGGCACTTATTTTATTTTTACCACGCTGGCCATGTTGTGGGGTTGTGCGGGCAGCGCACCGAAGCCTCAATTCACTGACGCGGTTGCCGAACACAAGAAACTCGACGGAAATGACATTGCAACCGTCACCGTGCAAACGGCCGAAGGCGTCTCCATGCTTGGCGTGGATGTGCAAAGACTCACTGACGTCATTCAACAGCAATTGGCCGCGAAGCAGGCGCTGAATCCGGCCGCCGGGGAGGCGGACGGTTACGATGTGAACGTCGTCATCACGAAATATGCGAAAGGAAATGCCTTTGCCCGGGCAATGCTTGTCGGCCTTGGGCAAATTCACATTGACGGCAAGATAACCGTTACCCCGTCAGGCACACAGGAAACAACCAGCGAATTCACCGTCAAGAAGACCTTTGCCTGGGGCGGCATCTATGGCGGTACAACACGGATTGAAGATGTCGAACCGGCGTTCGCCGAAGGCGTGGCCGCGGGTGCTACCGGCCAGATGGACACCAGCGAAAAGAAATCAAAAGAATCCGGGAAGCAGGCAGCCGACTGACGGTGCGCCGTTTGGGCCGTGCGAACTTTTCAGCAACACTGCCCCCGTGATTATTTTACCCGGTGACCTTCTATGTGGTGCTGGTCCCGTGGGTGCGGCGCGGAATCACAGGCCAGATTCCGGACGACTGGCCCGGAATGACAGCTTGAGTGGGTGATGTCACCATCCCCCGTCAATGTTTTTCATGAAGTCATAGGGATAGAACAACTGCGGTGCGGATACTTTATCCAGCCGCTCCATGGCCGCGTCCGGTAACACCAGGTCCACGGCCTTCAGGCTGTCTTCCAATTGCACGACCGAGCGGGCGCCGATGATCACGGAGGTTACCGCAGGCTTGCGCAGCAGCCAGGCCAGTGACACCTGCGTCGGGGTGGCGTTCAACTCCTTCGCCACGGCAACGACGGTATCCACAATGGCCCAGTTCCGATCCGTGCTGCGGGATTCAAACCGGTCCTTCATCTTTTCGTAGCGCGTGCCGCCGGGCATGGACTTGTCGCGCTGGTACTTGCCGGTGAGAAATCCCCCGGCCAGTGGCGACCATGGCAACAAGCCCAGACCCCACCGCTTGCACGCAGGTACATGCTCCAGTTCGAGGCCGCGTTCCAGCAGGTTGTACTGTGCCTGCAACGTCACATACCGGTTCAGCCGGGCGCGATCCGCGGCCCACAAATGCTCCACCAGCCGGTACGCAGCGTAGTTGGATGCGCCGGAATAATGAATCTTGCCCGCCTGGGTCAGTTCATCCAGCGCCCGCACCACTTCCTCTTCCGGGGTCTTGATGTCCTGCATGTGGATCTGGAACAGGTCAATGCAGTCCGTGCCGAGTCGCTTCAGCGACTCATCCACCGCGCGCTTGATATGCAGGCGTGTCGCGCCGCGGTCATTGGGACCGGGACCCATGCCGAAGCGGCACTTGGTGGCCAGCACCACGTCATGGCGGCGGCCGCTCTTTTTGAACCATGAACCGATGACGCGCTCGGACAAACCATCCTGCCCGTACACATTCGCCGTGTCCCAGAAGTTGACGCCGGCCTCCAGGGCATGACTCATCATGTGGTGGGCTTCCTCCTCGGAGGCACCGATCTTGTGCATGAAGGATTTTTCATCTGCTTCGCCGAAGGTCATGGCGCCGAGGCAGATCTCTGATACGCGGGCGCCGGAAGCGCCCAGGGTGCGATATTGCATGGTCGAGGGTCCTTGGGGTTTTTCCGGCCGCGGATGGCCGGGTGAAATCAGAACTGGGTTTCGGTCAGCGCCATGATGGCGCCCGGACCGGCACAGATCGCCTGCGACTGGGCCTGGGCCCGGGGCAGGAAGTGCTCCGCAAAAAAGCGCGCGGTCTTGATCTTTGCACTCAAGTAATCCTGATCGGGAACGCCCGCGTCAAGCCGGGACCGTGCTGTCAGCGCGGCACGGGTCAACAGCCATCCCCCACACACGGTGCCCACCAGCATCACCATGTTGACGGCCGCGGAGCCGGGCGCTCCGGCGTCCTGTTTGCCGTGGGTTAACAGCCAGTCCACGGCCTGTTCCAGGGCGGTAACGGCGGTGCTCAGCCGGGTCGCCATTGTCTGTAAATCCGTATCGGTCGATTTGCCCGCGGCCAATGCGTCAGTGCGCATGTCGATGACCAGTTCTGCCATGGCCTTGCCGTCATCACGCAGCAACTTGCGCCCGATCAGGTCGTTGGCCTGGATGCCGGTGGTACCCTCATAAATCGTCAGGATGCGCGCGTCGCGATAATGTTGCGCGGCGCCGGTTTCCTCAATGAAACCCATGCCGCCATGCACCTGCACGCCCAGGTAGGTGAGTTCCTGCGCCAGTTCCGAGCACCAACCCTTGACCACCGGTGTGAGCAGCGAAAATCGATCGAGGTGGTGTGTCCGGATTGCGGCATTAGCGGCATGGTGCCCCAGGTCCAGCGACGCGGTGGTGACGTAACACAGTGCGCGCATGGCCTCGATGCCGGATTTCATCAGCATCAACATGCGACGCACGTCGGCATGGTGAATGATGGTTACCCGTCCCATGTCTCCTGCAATCTGACCCTGGACCCGCTCGCGGGCATAGCTTCGCGCCTTCTGGTAGGCGCGCTCGCTGATGCTCAGGCCCTGTATTCCCACCGCGATACGCGCGTGGTTCATCATCGTGAACATTAGCGCGAGTCCGTTGTGAGGCTCACCCACCAGGAAGCCGGTGGCGCCTCCGTTGTCGCCGTAACTCATCACACAGGTCGGGCTGCCGTGAATGCCCAGCTTGTGTTCGACTGAAACCGGGAATACATCGTTGCGCGTGCCGCGCGTGCCGTCAGGATTGAGGAGGAATTTGGGCACCAGGAACAATGAAATTCCCTTGACACCCGGCGGTGCGTCCGGCAACCGCGCCAGCACCATGTGCAAGATGTTGTCGGTAAAGTCGTGATCGCCCCAGGTAATGAAGATCTTCTGGCCAAACAGCAGATAATGATCGCCGCGCGGTTCAGCCCGCGTCTTGACCGCGGCCAGATCGGAACCGGCCTGTGGTTCGGTGAGGTTCATGGTTCCGGTCCACTCGCCTGAGATCAGTTTGGCCAGGAATCGATCCTTGATTACCTCGGACGCATGTTGCTCGAGCGCGACGACGGTGCCTTCGGTGAGCATCGGGCACAGGGCGAAGGCCATATTGGCCGACTGCCAGATCTCATTTACTGCGCAGGACACCGTCTCGGGCAGGCCCTGTCCACCACGTTCGGGTGCAAACGGCAATGCCGGCCAGCCGCCGTCAACAAAAGCCTGGTAGGCGGATTTGAATCCCTCCGGCGGCACCACCGCCCGGTCAACCACGCGATTGCCGGTCCGGTCACCGATCCGGTTCAGGGGCGCGAGTACCTCCGCTGCCAGTCGGCCCGCTTCCTCGAGTACGGAATTGACCACGTCCGGCGTTGCATCTTGAAAACGCGCCGATTTGCGGATCTCCGCCAGCCCCGCCAGCTCCTCAAGATTGAACCGGATATCGTGTAATGGCGCGCGATAGTCATTCATCACCCCGCCCCCTGGCCTGCGGCGCCGGATTGGCCGGCGTTCCGGTGCGGGCTTCAAGTTCCGAGGTTAATTGCCGTTCCGCCGCGATCGGTCCCACAAACCGTTCGCGAAAACGCTCACAGCGCTCCAGGTATTCGCGCGTGGTCTTGGGCATGGGCACACGCAGGTTTGCCATGTCGATGATCAACCTGCCGCCCTCGCGGATCAGCGCCACGCCGCGCCGTGCCAGGGTGTATTGACGCCGATCCGCGCTCTGCGGCACTTCCGGTTCCGTGGGCAGCAGGCGGTCGGCGGCGGCAACGAAGCGCGGCCAAATCTGCACATAGTCCGCATCGGTGCGCAGTGTTTCGCAGGCACTTTTTGCGCTCTCGGCCAGTTCCTGCACCAATGGCATGAATGGGGCGAAAAATCCGACCCCGGCATACATGCGGATAATCTGATCGCGCACGGAATCTATGGCGCGCATGGTTAATGCCAGCTTGAGGTAACGCGACCCTAGGAATTTATCGATGCTCAGCGAAAAGGCCTTGAATGGCTCGCCCCAAAGTTCATCCAGCCCTTCATGCCCGGTCAGCGGACGGATCAGGCGTCCATATTCAAGCGCCCACATGAAGCAGCGGCCGCATTCCTGCAGCAGTTCATTTTCCGGATCGACGGTAACGCCGAGATGCTCCAGCTCCACCACCCGCGTCAAAATATCCGAGCCCCGATTCAGACAAGCCCCGGCCAGCATGGCGGCCAGGACCCGTTTCTTGGGCAGGTCCTGCTCAGCATCGAAGGCTTCGCGGACCTCGTCGAGCCGATCGCCGGGTGTATTGATACCATGTTCGGCGTGGTGAAACACGCGTCGTGTCAGGGAATCAATCAGGCTCTTCGTGTAGGCGCGCGTATGTGGAACGTCATAATGACGCACCCAGTAGCCTTCGAAATAGACCCGCGATTGGCCGTCTATCTCCCGTAGGGTGCCGTTCGCGGGCATCTCCGCGATGGGTGGTTTCAGTACCGCGGCGGGGATGCTCAAGGTGTCAGTGATTGCCGGGGTTGCCGCGAGGATTTGTCAGCGAGGTGATTTGGTGTTGCTGCTGGCACGGACGCCAGAACAGGTTATGCCTGAATCTGCTGGCGCCGCCACGGTCAGTGCATTTTCCGGCAGCGCAGCGCCGGCATCGGTCCCCAGTCCACGCGATCCTCGGATTTCAGCGCGTCCTGCCGGGTTGGTATCCCCTGCGTGCGGCTGCGGTACTCACCCAATGCCCAGAGTGGAAAGTAATGGCTGTAACCGTGGTAGCGCAGGTAGAACACCTTGGGAAAGCCGGTGCCGGTGTACGGGGCTTCTTCCCAACCGTCCTTGCCGTCGAAGTTGCGGATCAGGAACTGAACCCCGCGCTGCACGGCTTCGGACGCAACTTCTCCGACTGCCATGAGCCCGAGTACCGCCCAGGCGGTTTGCGATGCGGTACTCCTGCCGTGGCCGCACAGCGACGGATCATCATAGGTGTTGCAGTCTTCGCCCCAACCGCCGTCAGAATTCTGCCTGTCCATCAGCCATTGCACGGCTTTGAGAATAAAGGGTTGGTTGGCGTCCTCGCCCAGAGCCCCCAGGGCCACGAGCACGGCCCAGGTGCCGTAGATATAGTTGACACCCCAACGCCCGTACCAGGCGCCGGAGGGTTTTTGATCCCGGCGCAAAAACTCAAGCCCGCGCGCGATGGGGGGGAAAGAGCGGTCATACCCCATCATGGCCAGCATTTCGATGCAGCGGCCGGTCAGGTCGGCTGTGCTCGGGTCCACCAGGGCGCCGTGATCCGCGAACGGGATGTTGTTCAGGTACACGTGATTGTTGCCGATGTCGAACGCACCCCAGCCGCCATCCGGATTCTGCATGCCCAGCACCCAGTTCACCGCCTGGGTGATGCGCCGCCTGCGATCCGGGTGTTGGTGCGCACCGGCGCGCAGCAGGGCCATGACCACCATGCCGGTGTCATCCACGTCGGGATATTTTTCATTCTCGAACTGGAATGCCCAACCGCCGCCATCGAGCTCCGGCGCATTCTCAGACCAGTCGCCACGCACGAATACCTGCTTGTGGAACAGCCAGGACACGGCAGATTCCAGCGCCGGATGATTTTTCGTTACCCCGCATTCCGCCAGGGCGTTGATGCTGAGACAGGTGTCCCAGATGGGTGAAACGCAAGGCTGCACATAGGATTTATCGCCATCGTCCAGCACCAGGTCTTCTATTGCCTGCATGCCGCGCGCCATGTCAGCGTCACTTGTCGGGGTGTGGCCGAGAATTTTGAGCGCCATGACGGCATTGGCCATGGCCGGAAAGATCCCGCCAATCCCGCCGTCACCTTCCATATGCTCGCGTGTCCACTGTTCGCACTTGCGCACAGAGTGGTCGCGGATGAAGGCCGGTGCCCACGGCTCGACCTTCTTTATCAGGCGATCCATGGCTATGAAGGCATTGCGCATGGGTCGGCGCAGGTCATACCGGTCAATGTGAACAATGTTCTCCGGCGCGGAGACAAAAAGCTCGCGAATGCAAAGGTGCTCCGGGACGCGGTGTAGCGGGCGCTTTGCAAACAGGATCAGCAACGGCACGATTACGCAGCGCGACCAATAGGACACGCGGCTGAGATTGAAAAAGAACCAGCGCGGCAGCCAGATAATCTCGGCCGGCATGGCCGGAACCGTGCGCCACGGCAACTGCCCGAACGTGGCGAGCATGATGCGCGTGAAGACATTGGACGATTCGGCGCCACCGTGGCTCAAGACCCAGCGTCGGGCACAGGACATCATCGGGCTGTCCATGGACTCGCCGGTAACCTTCAGGGCGAAATACGCCTTTACCGTGGCACTGACATTGCCAGGGCCGCCCTCGTACAGAGGCCAGCTCCCGTCCGGCAGTTGTCGACTGCGGATGTAATCGCCCAGTCGAGTATGACGCCCTGCGTCAACCGTGCCCATGAAGTGTTGCAGGAGGATGTACTCGGAGGGGATGGTGGTATCCGCTTCCAGGTCGAAACGCCAGTAGCCGTCGTGGTACTGGCGATCCAGCAAAGCAGTGCCGGAACGGGAAATAGTTCCGGCCAGGGGATCCTGACGCAACGCCGGAGCATGCACCGGCGTCGCTGCCAGGCCCGCGGACTCGAGCAGCACACCACCAGCGGCTGAACTGGTGTGGGTCGTTGCAGTGAACTCACTCATCCGACTGAATGGCGGGCCGCCATCTCCTCAAAGCCGTGGAAATCAACCAAGCATTCTATTGGATGTGACCAAATATTCAAATTTTTCTGCGACTTACGTAAGTTCGGGAATTTTGCCCGAGGTGGTTGAAATTCCGGAAAAAAAAGCTACGCAGTGGCATAAATGGCAGCGATACCCTGCCCACCGCCAATGCACATGGTGACCAGGGCATACTTCCCGCGAATCCGCTGCAACTCATACAACGCCTTGACGGTGATGATGCACCCCGTTGCGCCCACCGGGTGGCCGATGGAAATGCCGCTGCCATTTGGGTTGGTACGATCAGACGGCAATCCCAATTCCTGTTGGACTGCCAGAGCCTGGGCGGCAAAGGCTTCATTGGATTCAATCACATCCATGTCCGCAACCGTCAGCCCGGCGCGTTCCATGACCTTTTGCACCGCAGGAACGGGTCCAATTCCCATGAATTCCGGATCTACGCCGGCATGGGCATAGGCAACCAGCCGACCTAAAGCATGCAGTCCGTGGCGCTCCACGGATGTCCTGGACGCCAGCACCACGGCAGCAGCGCCGTCATTAATGCCGGACGCGTTTCCTGCTGTCACCGATCCGCCTTCCTTGAAGACCGTGGGCAACTTCGATAGTTCTTCCAATGTCACGTCTGCACGCACGTGCTCGTCCTGTTCGAACATCACGGTTTTCTTTCTGGACTTGATCTCAACGGGAACGATCTGGTCGCGAAATCGCCCGCTGGCGATGGCGGCGGCGGCACGGCGATGGCTTTCCACCGCCAGCTGGTCCTGGGCGGCGCGGGTAATCCCGTATTTGCCCGCAACATTTTCGGCGGTGACACCCATATGACAGCCATGGAAGGGGTCGTGCAGCGCGGCCAACATCGCATCCACGAGTTCCGCATCGCCCAGGCGTTTGCCCCAGCGCGTATTCCGGGACCAGTAGGGTGCGCGGCTCATACTTTCCGCCCCCCCGGCCAGCGCGACTTCCACATCGCCCAGCATGATCATTTGCGCGGCGGAGAGGATTGCCTGCAGGCCGCTGCCACAGAGCCGGTTCAGGGTCAGCGCGGGGCTGCCCTGGGGCAGGCCGGCATTGAGTGCCGCCACCCGGGACAGGTACATGTCTTTGGCGTCAGTGTGGATGATATTGCCAAACACCGTGTGGCCGATGTGTTCCGCTGTGAGTCCACTGCGCCGTATGGCTTCCCGGGCGACAGTCGCCGCCAAATCACTTGGGCCGACGTCCTTGAGGGCGCCGCCAAAATCGCCGACTGCGGTACGCGCGCCACTGACAATGAATACGTCTTGAATTTCAGGCATAAGTGGCAATATTTCCGCGTGCGGATGAGTTGCAGCCGGGTCGGCCTTGGGGATGGTGCAATGCAGCAACGGAACCTGTCAAGCCTGGACGGTGTCCACGGTACCAGCAAATCCCATCGCTAAGCTGAAAACCCAACTTTTCAGGAGCACCCTATGAACTTATCCCGGAATTACCTGCTTTTTTTCGCAGCCGTTCAACTGTTGTTCCTGCCCTTTCTGGCCAAGGCTGACGAGGCGGAGACCTTATTCAATCGGGTGTTCCTGGAGGCGCAGGCCGAGCGCGAGGTGCAAAACGATGAAATCGAAGTAATGCTGGCCAGTCGCCAGCAGGGCAATTCCCCGCAAGAATTAGCCAACCGCGTTAACGCGGATATGGAATGGGCCCTTAAAGAGGCAAAACGCTTCCCCGACGTGCAGGTTGCGACACAGGGCTATGCCACTTCGCCCCGCTATGAAAAAGGCGTAATCCAGGGTTGGGAGGCGCACCAGGACTTGCGTCTGCGCAGCACGGCGGTGGCCAGGGCCACTGAGCTGGTTGGGATTCTCCAATCCAGATTACAGGTCGCGTCAATGCGGTTTCAGCCCACCAACGCGCTACGGGACAGCGTGGCGGATGGGTTAGTGGAAGAGGCGCTGACGGCGTTTCGCCATCGCGCAGAACTGGTTGGTAAACACATGGACGGTAAGAACTATCGGATTGTTGAACTCCATGTATCCACGCAAGGATCGGGTGGCCCGATCATGTATGCAGAACGTGCAATGACGATGGCCAAGGACGCAGGACCTGCGGTGGAGGCGGGCACCAGCAAAGTGCAAGTGACCGTCTCTGGGAGCGTCCAGTACTACTGACCAGCGCCCCCGAGTCGGGCAAAGGCACGGCCTGCCGCCGCCACGGTGGCCGCTAACTCCGGCTCCCCATGGGCGCTGGACACGAATCCCGCCTCGTAGGCGGAGGGCGCCAGATACACCCCTTCGGCCAGCATGCTGTGAAAGAAATGGTTGAAGCGCGGGACGTCGCATGCCATCACTTGTTCGAAGCGGGTCACGGGATGCTGCCCGGTGAAAAACAGCCCGAACATGCTGCCGGCAGCGTTGCTGGAAAATGGGATGCCGTGTTCCGCGGCTGTCTCGGCCACCCCGTCCAGCAGGCGCCGGGTCATTACCGCCAAGTTCTCATGGAAACCTGGAACAGATATCTGTTCCAGGGTGGCAAGACCTGCCGCCATGGCGACGGGATTCCCAGACAGGGTGCCGGCTTGATACACCGGACCCATGGGGGCCAGCATTTCCATGATGTCCCTGCGGCCGCCAAAGGCGCCCACAGGCAGTCCGCCGCCAATGATCTTTCCAAGTACGGTGAGATCCGGCGTAATTTCATAGACTGACTGCGCGCCCCCCAGCGCCACACGGAATCCGGTCATCACCTCGTCAAATATTAATAGGGTTCCATGGGCGTGGCACAGTTCGGCCAGGATGGGCAGGAAGCCGGCTTCCGGCAGCACACAATTCATGTTGCCGGCCACGGGTTCCACAATGACTGCAGCAAGTTCCGCTCCCCAGCGTGAAAATGCCAGCCGGACCTGGTTCAGATCGTTGTAGGGCAACGCCAGCGTATGCTTGGCAAAATCCGCCGGCACGCCAGCGGACGTCGGAATCCCCAGGGTTAATGCCCCGGATCCGGCCTTCACCAGCAGCGCGTCTGCGTGGCCGTGATAACAGCCCTCAAATTTGATGAACTTGTCCCGGCCGGTGAATCCACGGGCCAGTCGTATCGCGCTCATCGCGGCTTCTGTGCCTGAATTCACCATGCGAATGCGCTCGATGGAGGGCATGAGGGAACATATTTTTTTTGCCAGCAGAGTTTCGATCTCGGTCGGTGCGCCAAAACTCAGACCCCGATCTACGGCTGCCTTCACGGCCGCAACCACGGCGGGGTGAGCGTGGCCCAGGATCAGCGGCCCCCAGGAACCGACATAGTCGATATAGCGTCGCCCGCTGTGATCTATCAGCCAGGGACCTTCGCCACGCTGAAAAAAGATCGGTTCACCGCCCACGGACCGGAAGGCGCGCACCGGGGAGTTGACGCCACCGGCAATGTATTTTTGGGCTTCCTGAAACAGCGCCTGGCTCATTTGAGAGTTCCCTTGGTATATCCAAACAGTGTCCGAAACCGATCAACCTGGCGCGCCGGATCGTCGGCGCTATAGAGGCTGGTTATGACCGCCAGCGTATCCGCTCCGGCCCTGACCAGCGGTGCGGAATTTTCCGGAGTGATCCCGCCAATGGCAACGATGGGCTGGCTTATTTGGCGCTTTGCCCGGCGGAGCGTATCCAATGTGGCTGTTGCACGGGGCAACTTGGTTGCCGTAGGGAAGAATGCCCCGAAGGCGACGTAATCGGCGCCGCTACGGACAAGATTGCGCGCCCGTTCTACGTCGTTATAACAGGAGACACCAATGACCGCGTCCGCTCCCAGCAATTGCCGCGCTGCTTCCGGCGATGGATCCTCCATGCCAAGGTGCACACCTTCGGCCCCAATGTCCGCTGCCAATGCCGGATCGTCGTTGATCAGCAATGGCGTGCCAGCCGCGCGGCAAAGGACCAACAATGCCGCCGCGCGGACTTTTTGAGCCGGTAAATGCCCGGATTTATCGCGGTATTGCACGGCGCTTACGCCGGCCTGCAGGATCGCTGCGGTTCGCAGCAATACCTCGGAAAATTCCATCGTCTCGCAGGGAGTGATGGCATACACACCGCGTGTCAGCCGGTATTGGAAATTCACTTTCGGCCGGACTCTTTATTCGCTGCCTGCATTCTGTCGGGGTGGAGTTGCCCGCGTCCAACGCGGCCCCCCGCAGCCAGGGCCGACCAGGTGAATTCCTGTGCGCGCCGCGCAGCCTCCTCCATATCGAATCCGTGAGCGAGGTACGCGGCAAGACTGGCGGAAAGTGTGCAGCCGGTGCCGTGGAAGACGCCGACCAGTCGCCGATACTCATACTGTTTTTGCGTCCCATGGCAATTGTACAAGGTGTTGAGGACACTAGGCGTGTCCTCATCGGCACCTGTAATGAGGACATTTTTTGCACCCAGCGCCAGTAATCTTTGCGCCGCTTCGGAGTCGGTCTCGCATCCGGACAAGTGTCGTGCCTCTGCCGTATTGGGTGTGATCACGGTACACATCGGCAGCAACCGATCCCGAATTGCCTCGAACAGTGCGGCATCGGTCACGACTGTGCCGGTGCCGGTCCGCAGGATGGGGTCCAGAACCACGGGAATTCCGGCCAGCCGCGGGATCAGACTGCCGACACATTCGGCAATGTCGGAATTGCCCAGCAATCCAATTTTACAGGCCGAAAAACGCATGTCCGCGAGCAGCAGATCCGCTTGCGCCGCAAAATCCTCCACGCGCTGCGGTTGCAGGCTGACAAAGTGCACCGTGTCCTGGGTTGTGGTTGCGGTGAGCAAGGATGCGCAGCGAACGCCGCATGCGAACATGGTTTCAATATCAGCCTGGATGCCGGCTGCGCCGCTTGGGTCGTGACCGGCGATGATCAGTACCGTTGACTTGCTGTTTTCGTGCGTCGGCATGCCCGTTATTCTAGTATCGATGACGCAGGTTTGGATGGCATGTCCCGCCGGCGCAAAACTGAGGGTCAATAGTGCAAAGAGCGATGAGGAAATTCATGTGTGTTATCTGCGGGTATGAGTACGATGAGGCCAAGGGCTGGCCCGAAGATGGAATTCCCCCTGGGACGCACTGGGAAGACGTGCCGTTGACCTGGACCTGCCCGGAATGCGGCGCGAGCAAGAGCAACTTTCAGATGGTGGAGGCGGCGTAGTTCATCCCCTTGCTCCTGCGGGGATTAAAACGGCTTCAGTACCGAGAGCAGGATGATGCTGACCAGAAGCAGCACGGGGATTTCATTGAACCAGCGATACCACACGTGACCACGGCGATTGCGGTCAAGTTGGAAATCGCGCAGGAGACAGCCGCAGTAAACGTGATAGGCGACCAGCAGAGTGATGAGAATCAGCTTTAACAGCAGCCAATTTGTCCCCGTATAACGTGTGAGGCCATTCAGCGCCAATGTCCAGGCCCCAAACAGCAACGTCAATGCTCCGCCCGGCGTGGTAATGCCCCAGAACAGTTTCCGTTCCATAACCTTGAAACGATCCCGGCTTACCTGATCCTCGGCCATCGCGTGATAGACATACAGGCGCGGCAGGTAGAAGAGTCCGGCAAACCAGGTGACCATGAAAATGAGGTGCAGGGACTTGGTCCAGAGCATTCAATTCAATCCGGTAGACATTGCCCACGGTAACAAAGGGGCCGGTGCGGAAACAACAGCACCTATGAACGCGCGCGCCCTGCGGGCCGGGACGCATTTGCTTTTGGCGTGGCAATCACGGTAGGTTTGCGGCATCCCTTCCGAGTTCTGGAATCCTGACACCCATGACGACCAAGACGATCCGCACCGGTGTTATTGGGGCAACGGGCTATACCGGCGCCGAGTTGTTGCGGTTGTTGGTCGGGCACCCTAATGCCGCATTGCATGCCGTGACATCGCGCACGGACGCGGGTGTCAGCGTGACGGACAGATTTCCCTGGCTGGGCGGCAAGACGGATCTGAAATATGTTCAGCCTGATTCGGATTTGGTCAGGGAATGCGACGTGGTCTTTTTCGCGACGCCCAACGGCACGGCCATGACACAGGCGCCAGACTTGGTGCGTGGCGGAATCCGGGTTGTGGATCTGTCCGCCGACTTCCGGCTCCGGGATCCGCTGGAATGGAAACAATGGTATGGCCTGCAACACGCCGCAGAGGATCTGTTGCCGGAGGCGGTTTATGGCCTCCCCGAGCTATACCGCGATCAAATCCGTGACGCCCGATTGGTGGCGAACCCCGGCTGCTATCCCACCGCGGTCATACTGGGATTCATGCCATTGCTGGCGGCGCGACTGGTGGACACCGTAAGTTTAATTGCGGACGCGAAGTCGGGCGTAAGCGGTGCCGGGCGCAAGGCGGAACTGGGGATTCTTTTCGCTGAAATGGGCGAATCATTCAAGGCCTATGGGGCTCCCGGGCATCGCCATCTCCCGGAGATTCGCCAAATCCTGGGCGACCTGGCGGGACGCCCGGTGGGACTGACTTTTGTCCCGCACCTGGTGCCTATGGTGCGTGGCATTCATGCAACGCTGTACGCGGAACTGACTGCGCCGGCCGATTTGCAGTCGATTTTTGAAGCCGCGTACGTCAATGAGCCGTTTGTGGATGTTTTGCCCTCCGGTGCCCATCCGGAAACCCGCACTGTGCGCGGCAGCAACATGTGCCGGATCGCGGTACATCGTCCTGGTCAAGGGTCCCGCGCCGTCATCCTGTCCGTGATAGACAATCTTGTTAAGGGGGCCGCGGGGCAGGCACTGCAGAATATGAATCTCATGTTTGGCTTGCCGGAAACCTTGGGTTTAGATGGGATTGCGGTTGTCCCGTAGTTCGCTGTCGCACCGAAATCCTTGATTATCGTGCCCGCATGACGCAACTGGTCATCAGAACCCATCGTCCGGTCCGATTCGCCATCGGCGTAATTCTCGTCAGCATGGTTACCGCCATTGGAACCTGGTTGTTTCTGGACGAGGCCCATTGGTCAGTCATACGCGCGCGGTTCCGGGCCGGCACCGAGCAACAACGACTATGGAGCGCCAATAAGGACCTGGAGGTGGACAATGCCACCCTGCGCGAGCGTGTCATTGCCCTGGAAAGGATTGCCTCGGTAGATAAACAAACGGAAACCTTTCTGCAAAAGGAGATTCGTGAATTGCAGGATGAGGTATTTCTCCTGAAAGGAGAACTGGCGTTCTACCGGGGGATCATGGAAGCCGCCGACCAGACCAAGGGGCTGAATATTCATAGCATCTATGTCCGGCGCCTGGCCCAGGCGAACACGTATCTGCTGAAGCTCGTACTTACTCATGTAGCCAACGAGGAAGCGGACGCGGCCGGGGTAATGAGCATCACAATCGAGGGTCTGCAGAACGGAGCATTGCGCCAGCTGGCGTTGAATGAGGTATCCGCGGATGCGATGCCTGATTTGGCTTTCAAGTTTCGCAACTTCAAACGCTTTGATGCGAGCATGCAACTGCCGGGTGGGTTTGTGCCACAACGGGTCTTTGTGGGGTTGCAGCTAAATGATGAAAAACGGTCTAAGATTAACAAAGTTTTTGATTGGCCAGTGACCGCGAATTAGGAGCCATTGCGATGTGGGGAAGCAGCAAGAAAACGCGCACGAATCGGATTGATACACTGATTGGGCAGCACTCGGAAGTATTGGGCGATATCAAGTTCAGCGGCGGTGTACATATCGATGGCGCCGTGCGTGGCAACGTAAGGGCCATCAACGATGGACAGTCCATGCTGCAAGTCAGCGACAAGGGGTCGATTCATGGAGAAGTCAGCGTTCCCTATATTCTGCTCAATGGTGTAGTCGTCGGGGATGTGCACAGCAGTAAGCACATTGAGTTGTCATCGAAAGCCCGGGTCACCGGTAACGTCTATTACAACCTCATAGAAATGGCGATCGGTGCCGAGGTCAACGGCAAACTTGTGCACACTCCTGATACCGACGATGTGCCGGTAGCATTGCGCGGCGAACGGCCCGCAGAGATTCTGGATTAATACCCGACAAAAATACTTGGTTTTTGCCTCGGCTGGCGGTAGACTCCAGTCGTGCACTAAAACTCTGGAGAGGGTGTCATGGTGGATGTAGCCGAACAGGTACCGGATGCATTGATTTTCACCGATGCTGCGGCCGCAAAGGTCCGCGAGCTGGTGGAGGAAGAACATAACGACGCCCTGATGTTGCGGGTTTTCATCAGCGGCGGCGGATGTTCCGGATTTCAGTATGGGTTTACCTTTGACGAGAAATTGACCGATGGCGATACCGTCGTCGAACGCAATGGCGTGCGCCTGCTCATCGATCCCATGAGCATCCAGTACCTGATGGGTGCAGAAATAGACTATTCGGAAGGACTTGAAGGGGCGCAGTTTGTCATCCGTAATCCAAATGCCTCGACTACCTGCGGTTGTGGGTCATCGTTCTCGGTATAAAAATCAGCTACTAGCTACAAGCAACAAGTAGTCCGGGTGCAGCCGTTTATTTTTCCTTGGGGCTTGTAGCTTGTGGCTTTTGTAGCGGTTCATAAATCGCTCCCATCAACACCGGTCGTTCTGCACCGGTGACCGACGGCAGATTTGCCGGAACACCTTCCACTCTGCACCAGGCAAGCCACGCGATCATCATCGCCTCCACCGCATCCGGGGGGATGCCCAGGTCGTCAGTTGAGCCAACCTTTACCGGCGTCATCAGGTCAGCCATGCGTGCCATAAGGCGTTTGTTGTGTGCCCCGCCGCCACAAACAAAAGCCTCAACCGCGGCATGAGCATGGGTTTCCACAGCACTCGCGATCGTGCCGGCAGTTAACTCCAACAGTGTGGCCTGGACGTCAGCAGGTGGCAGGGCATTGAGTACGGCGCCTGCAAGTTTCTCAAGCCAGCCCAGATTAAATAAATCACGTCCTGTGCTTTTTGGGGGAGCGGCGCCAAAGTAGGTTTCCGATTTAAGCGCCGCCAGCAGTTCGGTATTGGGAGAACCGGACGCGGCCCATTCCCCATGGTGATCGAAGTGCATCCCTTGGTGCCGCTGAATCCACTGATCCAGAAGTGTATTTCCGGGTCCGGTATCGAACCCACAAACCGCTTTTTCACTCCGGGGAGGCAGGATAGAAATATTGGCAATCCCGCCTATATTGATGATCACGCGTGTTACCTGCGGTGACCGGAATCTCCAGGCATGAAACGCGGGCGCCAGCGGCGCACCCTGGCCGCCCGCCGCCATATCCATGCGCCTGAAGTCGGAAACGGTCCTGATCCGGGTAGCCCACGCAATTCTGTTTGCATCCCCCACTTGCAATGAATTCCGGGTTGCTGGCTGGGGGGAATGGAGCAAGGTCTGGCCGTGGCTTCCGACAACCCCGATTTTGGCGGGATCAACGCCGCAGGCCTGGATGGCTTCTGTTGCGCACAGCGCGAACAACGCGCCGACGCCGGCATCCAGGTCCAGCATCTGACCAATAGGTGTGTGCGGACCTACAGCCTTTAACGCGGACTGCAGGGAATCCGGGATGGGAAACTGCTGGTAGTGGAGCAGGTCACAGCCGTCACCGGCAAATTCCACGACAGCAACGTCCACTGCATCCAAGCTGGTGCCGGACATCAGGCCAATGGCGAGCACGCAGAGGAAATCTCAGTGTACGAATGGCCCTTTAGTTCCGGTTTCGCCCATTGCGACGATGCTTTCCCGGGCTGGCGCCGACAATTCGAGCTGGGCCAGGAGTGGCGCTGCCTGTTGCTGAAATCGTTCCCATTGGTTGGCGGAAATGGATTCGGCCTTTGGCAGATCTACGGTCAGCGGATTTCGGTGTACGCCCGCGACCTGAAATTCATAGTGCAGATGCGGGCCAGTTGCGAGTCCCGACATCCCTACGTAGCCGATGATTTTGCCTTGCTGAACCCTATCCCCCGGTTTCAGCGAGCCTGCATATCGGGACAGGTGAGCATATAAGGTGTTGTACTTGCTGCCATGGCGCAGAATCACAGTGCGACCATATCCGCCTTTGCTGCCGGCATAAACCACGGTGCCGTCACCCGCCGCCTTGATAGGCGTGCCTTGCGGGGCGGCATAATCCACCCCTCGATGGGCGCGAATGGAATTGAGGATGGGATGTCGCCGGCCGAGACTGAACGTGGAGCTGATTCTGGTGAAATTCAAAGGGGTTCTGAGGAAGGCTTTGCGCATTGCCATCCCGCTATCTGCGTAATAGTCGCTGTGACCATCTGTGGATGTGAAGCGTACTGAACGAAAGCTCTTTCCCTGATTGGCAAACTCGGCTGCCAGAATCGGTCCGACGCCGACCCGTTTCCCGTCACGAAAATACTCTTCGTACAAAACCTTGAATGAATCACCGACCCGAACTTCCAAAGCAAAGTCCACATCCCAGGCGTAAATGGAGATCAGTTCCATGATCAATGGATCCGTGAGACCGGCCCGTTGTCCAGACATGAACAATGAGTCCGTGATAGTGCCCGTGACTTTTTGCACGTGGGTTACCACGTCAGTCTTGCGCAACTCGGATTCAAAGGTTTCTCCCACTCGGCGCACTTCCAGAATTTCCCAATGGGAAGGTTCCAGGCGTAGTGCAGTAAGCATTCCGCCGGTGAGCTGATACTGGATTTTCTGTCCCGGCCGAAGTTTTGCCAGGAGCGCTGAATCCGGGCCTGAGTCCATAATCAGGTCCAGCGTTTTGGCGCTTAAGTTCTCGCGCTTGAATATCAGGGACAGATTGTCCCCGGGACGTACAGTCGCCGTTGCCCATACCTCCCCGGGAGGGGGCGCGGCGCGAGCGGGATCCAATGGTTGCATTGGCTTTCGGTGGGCAGGTCCTGCGCCAGGGTCAATTTCGCGCACGGTGCTCAATTCATATGAAGCAAAGGGCATTAGAAATGGCAAGAAACCGGCAAAATACAAAGTGAAGGACAAGGCAAAAGCCGAGAAAAACCAAATATACGGGGTGCGGATCGGGACGGAGCCAAGACTCCGCCTCCGAATACCCGGTTTTCCCCATACCAGCGGTTTGCAGTCTTTTCTGATGTAGACTTTGTAAGCCACGGGCTTTTCTAATTAAAATTCCCCTTAACCTTATCTTTTTGTTGTATTTTCGTCAATTACTAAAGACATTGGACCATCCCGTTGAAGACTCCCCCCAGACATCTCACAGACGCTCAAAAAGAGGCATTATCCGAAATCCGGCGGGGCGCTGACGAAATCATCCAAGAGTCTGAACTGTCGCTTAAGCTGCAGCGCGACAAACCATTGCGTGTCAAGGCGGGGTTTGATCCGACTGCCCCGGATTTGCATCTGGGGCATACCGTGTTGCTGAACAAAATGCGCCAATTCCAGGAACTCGGGCACATTGTCATGTTCCTGATTGGGGACTTTACCGGGCTTATCGGCGATCCGTCGGGGAGAAACGCCACGCGCCGGCCGATGAGCCCGGAACAGATCCAGTCCAATGCTGAAACCTACAAACAGCAGGTTTTCAAGGTATTGGACCCGGCCAGGACGGAAATCTGCTTTAACTCAACCTGGTGCGCCAAACTTGGCGCAGATGGCATTATTAATCTGGCGGGCAGGTACACACTGGCGCGCATGCTCGAACGCGAGGATTTTAAGAATCGATTTCATAACGAGCAGGCAATTTCAATTCACGAACTGCTCTATCCGCTGGTGCAGGGTTACGATTCCGTTGCCATGCGGGCAGACATAGAACTGGGCGGAACCGACCAGAAGTTCAATTTGCTTGTCGGTCGCGAGTTGCAGAAAGAATCCGGACAGGAGCCACAGATCGTGTTGACCATGCCTATTCTTGAGGGTCTGGACGGTATCCAGAAAATGTCAAAATCCCTGGGCAACTACATCGGCATTAACGAGTCCCCGGATCAAATGTTCGGCAAATTGATGTCCATTTCCGATTCACTTATGTGGCGTTATTTTGAATTATTGAGTTTCCGTCCACTGTCCCAGATAGCACGATTTCGACAGGAGGCAGAACAAGGAGGTAATCCACGGGACATCAAGTTTCATCTCGCCGAGGAGATAACGGCCCGCTTTCACAGTGATGCCGCAGCAGCAGGCGCCAAGCGGGAGTTTATTGAGCGATTTCAGAAGGGTGCGCTTCCGGAACACATCGAAGAAAAAACAGTGGCAACGGAAGGGCTTGCGCTGCCAATCGCAAACGTCCTGCGCGCCGCGGGCTTGGTCGCGACGGCTTCCGATGGCATTCGAATGATTCAACAGGGGGCGGTGCGTATCGATGGGGAACGTATCAGCGACACGCGACTTCGCCTTGCTGGGGGAACCGAGCATATATTTCAGGTCGGTAAACGGCGAGTGGCTCGCGTAAAGCTGATTTAACTCCTCATAGCTTTTCAAGCCTATGATTTCATATGCTTTTCTTGCTGATCGGGCATTCATATGCGTTGCCGCCAAAAACGGTTGACCAGAGTGGGTTGGTCTGTATAATCCCGCGCTCTCTTCGGGCATTAACGCCCGGCTCCTTAAAAATTCCTGATCAAGAAATCTGTGTGGGCGCTTAACGTCAGGCGCTTGCGTCACCGGTAGAAGTTTATCGGTGGTCAAGCCATGACGAGTAGTAAAGTCAGACGAGACCGTCGAGCCTGAATAACGATCCGGGCAACTGGATCGTGTAGTGATTAAACTGAAGAGTTTGATCCTGGCTCAGATTGAACGCTGGCGGCATGCTTAACACATGCAAGTCGAACGGCAGCACAGTGCGTAGCAATACGCATGGGTGGCGAGTGGCGGACGGGTGAGTAAAACGTGGGAACCTGCCCAATAGTGGGGGATAGCCCGGGGAAACTCGGATTAATACCGCATACGCCCTTCGGGGGAAAGCGGGGGATCGTAAGACCTCGCGCTTCTGGATGGGCCCACGTCCGATTAGCTAGTTGGTAGGGTAAAGGCCTACCAAGGCGACGATCCGTAGCTGGTCTGAGAGGACGATCAGCCACACTGGGACTGAGACACGGCCCAGACTCCTACGGGAGGCAGCAGTGGGGAATCTTGGACAATGGGGGAAACCCTGATCCAGCAATGCCGCGTGTGTGAAGAAGGCCTGCGGGTTGTAAAGCACTTTCAGTAGGGAAGAAAAGCTCCGTGTTAACACCGCGGAGTCTTGACGTTACCTAAAGAAGAAGCACCGGCTAACTCTGTGCCAGCAGCCGCGGTAATACAGAGGGTGCGAGCGTTAATCGGAATTACTGGGCGTAAAGCGCGCGTAGGTGGCTTGTTAAGTCGGATGTGAAAGCCCTGGGCTTAACCTGGGAATTGCATTCGATACTGATAGGCTAGAGTGTGGTAGAGGGAAGTGGAATTCCCGGTGTAGCGGTGAAATGCGTAGATATCGGGAGGAACACCAGTGGCGAAGGCGGCTTCCTGGACCAACACTGACACTG
>MGYT01000103.1:5154-6917 GCA_001801865.1 Gammaproteobacteria bacterium RIFCSPLOWO2_02_FULL_61_13 | reverse complement strand
CGGCATGGTACGGCGACTGTTGCCGTTGTTATCTGCCGCGGAGTTTATGCAGGCCTTCACTAGCAAGGGCGTGATGCGGGACCTGCTGGCGGCGATGCCGGTACACATTATTCTTACTGACGATGCGGGGCTGCTCGGCGCCGCGCGCTACGCCGGACAATCGGGTCATTGCGACTGACCGGCTACAACCGAACATGCCTGTAACACCTTTTCACATGGGGCCGGGGATTTTAATCAAGGCCATACTTCAAGGTTTTTTCAGCCTCATCATATTCGGCTGGGCCCAGGTCTGGATGGATATACAGCCCCTGTTGGCCATGCTGACCGGAAAAGGTGAGTTACATGGTTTCTCGCATACCTACATAGGTGCGACATTGATTGCAATCTTCTGCGCCCTGACTGGAAAATGGATTTATAAAGTCATCATGAAAATGTGCGGACAAAATTTCACTGAATATCAGAAAAAGCTGTTTGCGGTATCCGGGAATCTGACCACCAGCGTCTGTATTACCAGTGCTTTTATCGGAACATTCAGTCATGTGCTATTGGACAGCATCATGCACGGCGATGTGGAACCGTTTTATCCCATCATCCCGACCAACCATCTACATCTGCTGCTGTCCATCGAGGGGTTGTATGGGCTCTGCATATATGCAGGCATTGCCGGGGGAGCAATTTATTTTACGATTCGATCGCTTCGCGGCATTCAACCCCGGCCGTAAATCTGGTTCAGGTGCTTCATTTTTGCGGCCAGATCCGGCGTCAGTTTTTTCGCCGGCAGTTTCCACTGCCAGTTGCCGGTCACGGTGCCGGGGGGATTCATGCGATGGGCGGCGCCCAGCGCCAGGATGTCCTGTACCGGGATGATGGCCAGCCGGCACACCGAGGCCAGCGCGGCATCCACCAACGGCCACGGCATGGGACTCGAAGGCAAGCCCAGGTATTCCATCACCTGCTTCTGGGCAGGCGCATCCAGTTCCTTGAACCAGCCCAGCGTCGTGTTGTTGTCATGGGTGCCCGTGTACACGGCGGAATCAGGCTCATGATTGTGGGGCAGGTAGGGATTGGCCGGGCCGCCGCCAAAGGCAAATTGCAGCACGCGCATACCCGGCAGTTTGTATTCCCGGCGCAGGTCTGTGACCGGCTGGGTGATGGTGCCGAGGTCCTCGGCAAGGAACGGTAAGGGATTGAATGCCGCATGCAGCGCCCGCAGCAATTCACGTCCCGGCGCGGGCCGCCATGCTCCTGACTCGGCCGTCGACGCGCTGGCCGGTATCTCCCAGACGGCGTCCAGTCCGCGAAAATGATCAATGCGGATCACATCGAACATTTCCAGTTCCGTGCGCACGCGGTTTATCCACCACCCGAAACCCTGGGCGGTATGACGCGCCCATTTGAACACGGGGTTACCCCAGCGTTGCCCGGTGGCGGAAAAATAATCCGGCGGCACGCCGGCCACGACCGTGGGTTGCCCAGTCTTGTCCAGTTGAAACAGTTTTTGATTCGCCCACACGTCAGCGCTGTCGTGGGAGACAAACAGCGGCATGTCTCCCAGCAAAAGTATTCTCAGTTTTGCGGCCTCCTGGCGCAATCGCCGCCATTGACTGAAGAAAACGTGCTGTTCGCTGCAAACCTTTTTTATCTCCGCCGCGTGGTCGCGGCGAAACGCACCCAGTGCCCTCGGTACGCGATCACGGAATTCCGGCGGCCACAGCCACCAGGGTTGCAAGGCGAAATGCTTTTTCAGCGCACAGAACAGCGCG
>MGYT01000103.1:0-5145 GCA_001801865.1 Gammaproteobacteria bacterium RIFCSPLOWO2_02_FULL_61_13 | reverse complement strand
CGCCTGCCGGAACTCCGGCAATCCCGCAGCGTCAATTTTGCCGGAGGCCCGGCAAATCAGCCGCGGATCGCCCGCATGAGCCGAATTGCTCTGGTACGGCGAGCCGCCGGCGTCGGGTGGGTGAACCGGCAGCATCTGCCAGACACTGGCGCCGGTGTCGGCGAGAAAACGCAGGAAATCGTGGGCCTGTTTACCGAGGACACCAGCACCCGCGTCGGACTGCAGGGAACCCAACGGCAACAATAGCCCGGTCCGGCGCCGGTCGAGCCAACCCGGTTCCTTATCCACGGGTCTGGTAGTCATCAACCTTTTCCGTCGGTGGGGGTGGAGGCGCGCATGGTGCCGGCCTGTTGTGTCACTTCATTGCCGCGGGAAAGCACCAGGGTAAGATTTTCCGGCGCTTTGCTCCCGGCCAGTTCATGCAGATAGGTCAGGTTAGACCGGTACTGCCGTTCAAACGCGCCCACGGACGCCGCGGGGTTGTAATCCCCCAGCCACCAGAACCAGTCGGAGCTTTCGCATTTCGCCAGTTGATGCTCCAGTGCCTCCCGTTGCGCGGCATCCAGATCGCCCTGTGCGATGCGGGCATCGAAGGCGCGCTTGGCCTCGCCCAGCATGTCCCAGGCCCGGTTCTTGTCCGGATTACCAATCCACGTGGAGAAGGTGCCATAGACCCAACTGCCGGCGACGAGTCGCGGCAGTTCCCGGGCCGGTGTCTCCTTGAGAATTTCCGCGTAGGTAGTCAGCCGGATGAAAGGGTGTTCACTCAGACGCCGGTACAACGCAGACAGTAAGTAGTATCCATTATTGGGGTAATACTCCCAGGCATTCTCGCCATCCAGGATGATCGAGAGCACCGGCGTTGTCTCCAGCGTGCAGTGCCGGGCGATCTGTTCGATGCGGTGGATCAGATCCCCCACCGCGTCGTCTGCATGCCAGTCTGAATAGGTGAATCCGATGCGGTCCGAGAGGGCATCGTTGCGCGCGAAAAGTTTCAGACCGGATCCCGGCAGGTGCCAGGGGGAATTGCCGAGGTCGGGATGATCCGCGGCGATGCCGTTGGCCCGTGCGCTGTTGCGCAGCACTGCTTCCCCGGTCGCCGCCCACAGGAACCCGCCATCCGCCAGCAACCGCAGGGTCGCCGTGCTGACACTGCCTTCCGACGGCCAGCAACCCGAGGGCCGGCGCCCGAAATAATTCTCGAAGCTGCGCAGGCCGTGCTCGATATGCCAGCGTGCCCGCTCCAGGCCGCCCGGATACGAGGACAGGACTGGAAGAGCAGCATCGGGCATGGCCTCCCGGGTGACACCCAAATCCAGTAACAGCGGCAATATCGGATGGCCCCAGGGTGACATGCAGAGTTCGATGCGCCCTGCATCCGCGAGCTTGCCATAGCGGACACCGATGGAAGAGATCTGTTCCGCAATGATGGCCAGCAGCCGGCGCCGCTGCGCGAGGGTGAACCCGGTTCCCTGTTCCAGCAGCGCCTTTACCTCGGGGTCGAATCGCCGCGCAATCTCACCCAGCCACACGAGGTGATACCAGGTCACCAGTTCCGCAAGGAAGTGATCGCTGAGATAGCGCGCGCCGCCAGTTTCCGTCGCCATGCGTTCGCCGATCTGCACCAGCCGGCGAAACGGCTCGAAGGGATCGACCATGCGCTTGCGGTTCGCGCGCAGGCAGTTTTTCAGCAGTGTCAGCCGCTGCTCGTCCTGCGCCGGAAATTCCGGCGCGGCGAGCGCCGCCAGCAGGGGGTCCAACAGCGACTGTCCGTTTTGAAGATGGCCGGTTAACTGGTGCGCGTAATCGGCGAGTTGTTCGAGCAGAATGGGGGTGAAATTGAACACCGCCCGCGCGCCCGGCGCCCGCTCCAGGTGCTCGACCATGTCCACGTAGTCCTTGATGGCATGCAAATAGGTCCACGGAGACTGGTATTCCCGCGACCGGGGATCGCGGTAGTCGGGCTGGTGCATATGCCAGCACAGCACCAGGTTGAGTCGCCGATCATGCGCCATATTTGCACCGCCGGTCGGGCAATTCAGGGCAGGGTAGCACGCCGCTGCGCCAGGCCGCACGTGGCGTGGATCGGTGGCACGTGCCTCCGCGCCGTCGATGGAGGATAATCAAGCCGGGTACATCCCACCCCTCTGGAGGTCGTCCCCATGAATATGAAATCAGGTGCATTGGGGCTGGCGCTGCTTGGGCTTGTATCAGCCATGGCCTTGGCCGGCGGCCGCCCCGACCAGGTGCCATTTCCGGAAGGCTATAGCACGGGTTTCAAAAATTATGTCACCCGAAACCGCGCCAATGGCAAGCCGGAGATTGCGAAGATCTTCGCCAACGAGACGGCGCAGCAAAGCGTCATGGCCGGCGGACAGCCGGCACCCGGTTCCGTGCTGGTCATGGAGATCTACAAGGCAGCCATGGACGCAGCCGGCAAACCGATTAAGGACGGCGAAGGTAACTTCAAGCGCGGCGAACTGTCCGGCATTGCCGTCATGCAGAAGCGCACGGACTGGCCCGCCGATTATGTCGCGGCGGATCGGGCCGGTGACTGGGGGTTCGCGCTGTATGACTCCAGGGGTCAGCCCAAGGCCAATGAACTGGCCTGTGCCGGTTGCCACCAGCCCTTCAAAAACCAGGATTTCGTGCTGACCTACCTGAAGCTGGTGGGGATCGGGAAATAGCCCACCGCGACGCGTCAGATGGGGCGTGTGCGCCCGCTGAACAGCGCCTTCGCAGCCACCTCAGCCTGCTAGAATCTGCCCTTCAGGCACAACCAACCCGGGAGGGAATGACATCATGTTCAGACAAGCCGCGGTAACCATGGTTTTTGCAACAATTCTGGCCTTCAGTGTCACCGTCGCCGCAGCGCCGCTTACCACCGCCAAAGGCGATACCACGGCCTCTGTTCTCGCCGCGCAAAAGGGCAATCGCGTGACAGTCAGGTTGCAATCCGGCGAAGAGTTGTCAGGCAAGGTCATCACCGTCGGCGACCATGTGTTGCAGTTGGGAGAATTATCCGGAAAGGAGTTCTTTGATGCGGTGATCCCCATGGACAGCATCGCAGCGGTGATCATTCGCGTTCGCGAATAACCTCAGGGTCCAGTGTCTATCCAGACACGCTTTTTGCTGGGGCTGGGGCTGGTACTGGTTGCCTCGGTCATTGTGCTGTCAATGGCGGTACTCACCTACACGGTGCCCAGGCTGGTTCAATGGGAGACGCGCGAGGCGCAGGATCACGTCAGGCGCGTCAGTCGCGCCCTGGATCGCGAGTTTGAGCACCTGCTCATTTATGCCCGCGAGTGGTCAGTCTGGGATGATTCGTTCCGTTTCGTACAGGAACCCACCCAGGAATACATCGACGCGAATCTGGGCGCCGCCAGTTTCGTGGCCGCCACGGTCGATCTGCTGGCGTACCTTCGGGATGACGGCCAGGTGGTTTGGGCCGGATACAAGGCAGGCGATGTTGTGGATCCGGATCAGGGCAGGGCATTGGTGGGGGAATTACGCCCGCAGGCACAGCAAGCGCTGCGCGACGAGCACGGCGCGGCGGGGATACTGTTGACCAGCAAGGGCCTGATGGAGGTGGCAGTACACCAGATCCGCGACAGCCGGGAACAGGGCCCGCCGCAGGGCATGATGGTGGTCGGTCGCCTGCTCAGCGATGACTTCATGCAGCGGTTGCGCGCCCAGACGGAGCTGGACCTGAAAATCGTGCCGGTCGCGGAACTGCCGGCGCTGGCGGGCCAGCCGGATATCGGCACGGAACTGGATGCGGCCGAAGAGCCGCTGGTGCGTTTCATCTCCCCGTCGAAATTGCAGTTGCTGGCGCGACTGCATGATCTGGTCGGGCAGACGTCGCTGGTGCTGGGCATCGATTTGTCCCGTGCGGTCTTTTTACAGGGCCGGCAAATCCTGACTTACACAATATTGGGGACGGTTGCATTGTTCTTCCTCACCCTGGCCATCGCCGGACTGCTGTTGCGACGCATGGTCTTCGCCCCCGTGGCGGAGCTTGCGCGGCATGCCTTCGAGTTGCGCAACAGCGGCGAGTACACGCGCCGGCTCAATAATCCGCGCAACGATGAAATCGGCAAACTGGCGCAGGAGTTCGATGCATTGCTGGACCGCATCAACGCACAGGCCGAGGAATTGAAGCGCCTGTCATTTGAGGACGCGCTGACCGGGCTCAAGAATCGCCGCTACTTCGATGAACAACTGCGCTCGGCATGGGCGTTGCTTCAGCGCACCAATCAGCCGCTCAGCCTGTTGATCCTCGATGTGGACGACTTCAAACGCTACAACGACCGCTACGGACATCAGCAGGGTGATGCGTCACTGCACGCTGTCGCGCAGGTCGTCACCGATGTCTTGCGTCGCGCCGTGGACACGGTGGCGCGCTACGGAGGGGAGGAGTTCGCCGCCATACTTCCCGGTACTTCCGCAGAGGATGCACAGGCGTTGGCGGAGCGGGTGAGAACGGAAGTAATGGCCCTGGGTATGCGCCATGAGACCTCCCAGGTTGCGGGCATTGTCACGGTAACCATCGGCGTGGCCAGTGCCGGCGCCCGGTCCGACATGGAGGCCGTAGAATTGCTGCGGCTGGCGGATGCGGCCCTGTATACCGGCAAGCAAAGCGGCAAGAACACCGTGGTCCTGGCGCCGGAACCGGGCCAGAAAGGGGCCCTGGACAGGGGCGAAAGGGAACCGTCCGGCACGTGAATACAACGGCCCGCTGGCGGGCGACGCTCAGGCCGGCAGGGCCGCGGGGCGTGGCAGTTCCAAGGAATAAAGTTTCAATTCCGGCTCGTCGGCCGACAAACGAACCGGACCCACAAGGCGGAATTTGGTCTTTTCCAGCAAGCGAATTGACGCGGCATTGTCCGCATTGGTGATTGCGAGCACGCGCGGCAGGCGCAGCACCTGCTCCGCATGGTTCATGATTGCGCCGGCCGCCTCGAAGGCATATCCATGGGACCAATAATCGGGCAGGAGGGCATACCCCAGGTCGGGGTCCGGCAGGCTGTCCCGCTTCAGGATGCCGCACATGCCGATGGGCTCGCCCGACTCCTTCAGTTGGACCCGGTTCAGCCCGAAGCCGAAGCGTACATACTCCGCCAGCGGTCCTGCCGCGAGGTAGGC
>MGYT01000102.1:5034-5162 GCA_001801865.1 Gammaproteobacteria bacterium RIFCSPLOWO2_02_FULL_61_13 | reverse complement strand
AGGAAAAAAATGCGCGTACGGAAAAGCTTGTGCGCCGCTATGTGGCTCACCTGGTCCGGCGTTGGAACAGCCACGCCAGCAACCTCCCGTGGAAACAGATGATGCGCCACCTGGACGCGCCGCCACCG
>MGYT01000102.1:4690-5025 GCA_001801865.1 Gammaproteobacteria bacterium RIFCSPLOWO2_02_FULL_61_13 | reverse complement strand
CATGAACGAACACGGAACATTGGAAACCGCAGGCCCTGCCGGCCCGCGCATGCGGCGCATCAAGGTGCCCAGCGCTGAGCAGCCCCATTGGTGTTTCCCGCTTGCGGATCCCAACTGGCTGGCCGCATCCCGCGCGGATCATATGCGCCCGGACGACGCCGTTCTGGGTGTGGAGTTCAACGGCGGTGTGTGGGCGTTGCCGTGGTGGATCATGAAAAACCACCACATTGCCAACCTCGTACTCAATGGCAGGGAATTGCTGGTTACGCTGTGCGAAGTGTGCAGCGCTGCGGCGGCTTTTGATCCGATCATTGACGGCAAGCACTACACTTTCA
>MGYT01000102.1:0-4652 GCA_001801865.1 Gammaproteobacteria bacterium RIFCSPLOWO2_02_FULL_61_13 | reverse complement strand
GACTACGAGACCGGCAGCCTGTGGACCGGATTCAGCGGCGAAGGCATAGAGGGGCCGATGCAAGGCCGATCCATGGAGCGTTTGCCGCTGCTGCAATGCACCTGGGAAGAATGGTTGCACATGCATCCCGAGACCCTGGTGCCGGACGGCAAGGGTGAGTCCCGCGAGGGGCATGGCGAAGGTCGTGCGCCGGGGAGTCCGTATATCGGCCCGGACATGGGCGATCTCATGGCCAGGTTGGACACGCGCCTGCCGCATTACGAGCTGGTCCTGGGCGTGTTGTCGGGGGCCGAAACCCGTTGTTATCCGCTGGCGGTACTGGGGGACATCGGCGGCGTGGTGAACGACACCCTGGGCGGAAACGATATCGTCGCCCTGGCATGTCCGGGCAGTTGGATGGCGAGCGCGTATAGCCGCAGGATCGATGATCGCACGTTGACATTCAGCGCCCGTGACGGGGGCATCATTGACAATGAGACCGGCAGCCGCTGGGAAATCTCCGGGCGCTGCAGTTCCGGGCCGCTAGCCGGCACGCAATTGAAATATGTGAATTCGGGCGTGGAAGAATTTTTCCTGTGGGCCGCGTTTAATCCGGGCACCGGGATTTACCACGCGGACGATGCGCAACCGGCTGGGAATTCGCCGCGCAAGTGGTCGGCTACCGACGCGGTGCCCACGCCGATATACGCAGCGCTGAAACAGAAATGGTTCCGGCGCGGCATGAAATTACTGGATATATCATGTGGCGACGGCATGATCGCCGCCTTGCTGGCGGAAGTCGGTCTGGATGTATTTGCGCTGGATGCTTCTGAGCACAATGTGTCCCGCGCCCGGCTGCATTTCCGCGGCGTCGCGAACCTGGAATTCGCGCAGGGGGATCTCATGTCCACGGCCCTTGACGGCCGCCGGTTTGACGCCATCATCGACCAGGGGTTTTTTGCCGGCCTTGCCGCCGCGGAGAGAATCCGTTATGTGGAAAATCTTGCCGCCGTGTCCGCCCCGGGCGCACATTTTCTGTTGCTGCTCCCCGTGCCTGCCGCGACTATGCAGCAACGCGTTGAAAATGTGCACCGCCTGTTAGCCCCGCACTTTGAACCGGTGGATGCGCGGTCGACGAAACTGCCGGACCTGCGTTCCGGCCGGATGACCCCCGGCGCCGCCGTGCGCCTGAAGCGTCGGGCTTGATATGGTGATGGTCAGGTGTACTGTAGGGCGGGCTTTAGCCCGCCGGGATGCAAATGGCCGGCTAAAGCCGGCCCCACAGGATTGGGACAATGCAGGGGTGGTGGTAGGGCGGGCTACAACCGGCCTGGGACTGGCTCGTTAATCATGTTGATCCTCAGCCTCGGCGTGCCGCGTTCCGGCACTATCCTCGTTTTCAACATCCTGCGCGAGATACTGACCCGCCAGCAGGTCGAATTCCGCTCGGTGAATACGAACTACCCGGAGACTGAAGCGTTCCTGTCGCAGCACGATTACAAGGACAATGTGCTGATGCACGCGCACAATGTTCTGCCGGAAGTGCAGAAGGCGCTGCAACGGCGGGATGTCATCGCGTTCTTCAATTTCCGCGACCCGCGCGACATGGTCATCTCCATGATGAAGCTCCATGACTACCCCTTCGAAAAGTGCATGGAACTGGCCGATATTTCCTTTGCCCATTACCGTATTGCGCGCAAGTTTCCGCGCCTCATGTTCATTCCCTACGACCTGCTGGTGGAAGCACCCGGCGCGTACGTGTTTCAGATTGCGCAGCGGCTCGGAATTTTCCTGCCCCTGAACGTGGTCGCCGCGATCGAAAAGGCCACCAGCCTGGATGCGCACAAGAAGGTCATGCGCGACGTCGCGGCGGCAAAGGTGGATGTGCAAATCCGGAAGAATCCCAGGCGCACACTGAAGGAAAGCACGACACATTTCATCAACGACCGGCATATTCAATCGGGACGCAGTGGCCGCTGGCGCAGAGAGTTATCACCCGATCAACGCAAACAGTCCACCGAGCACTTCAAGGATCTGTTGCTTGAGCTCGGGTACACGCTAGAACACTAGCGGGGGGCATTTTTGCCCCGGGTATTTCCGTGTCGGGCCGGATAAATCCGGCCGGGATGCCAGGAATGTCGTAGAGCCGGAATTATCTGTCCATGATCCCGACGGGCTGAAGCCCGCCCTGCGGATAGATTCGCCGGGTCGGGGACGTAATCTGATTCCTGGGAATGTTGTAGGGCCGGATTTATCCGGCCGGGATGATGGGAATAATTTGAAATTGGTGGGCGATGCTGGGATTGAACCAGCGACCCCTGCTGTGTGAGAGCAGTGCTCTCCCGCTGAGCTAATCGCCCGGAACATAGTCACAAGTCACAAGTCACAAGTTACAAGTCACAAGGACAACAAAAGACATGCTCTCGCGACTGGTGCCAAAATTACAGGATTAGTACCGCGGAAACAAGTTTGCACCCAATTCAAATTCCACTTTTCACTTGTGACTTGTAACTTATAACTTATGACTGTGGTTCGCACTCGTTTTGCCCCCAGCCCCACCGGCTATCTGCACATCGGTGGTGTCCGTACCGCCTTGTTTTCGTGGCTTTTCGCCCGGCATCACGCCGGCACTTTTATCCTGCGCGTCGAAGACACTGACCGTGAGCGCTCCACACCGGAGGCGGTGCAGGTCATTCTCGACGGCATGCAGTGGTTGGATCTGGATTGTGATGAAGGGCCGTTCTATCAGAGCCGGCGCATGGACCGCTATGGGGTGGTCCTGAAGCAGATGCTGGATTTACGCAAGGCCTACCACTGTTATTGCAGCAAGGAGGAACTGGATGCCATGCGCGCGGAGGCGATGGCCCGCGGCGGAAAGCCGCGCTACAACGGGCGCTGCCGTGATCGCCTCGATCCGCCGCCGAAGGGCGTGCAGCCGGTGGTGCGGTTTCGAAATCCCCAGGACGGCGAGGTTGTAATAGACGATCTGATCCAGGGGCGCGTGGTGTATCGCAATGCCGAACTGGATGACCTGATCATTGCCCGTTCCGATGGTTCGCCCACCTATAATTTCACCGTCGTGGTGGATGATTACGATATGGCCATTACCCATGTCATTCGCGGTGATGATCATTTGAACAATACCCCGCGCCAGATCAACATCTTTCAAGCGTTGGGAAAAGAAGCGCCGCGCTACGGGCATATCCCGCTGATCCTCGGGCCGGACGGCAAGAAACTTTCCAAGCGTCATGGCACCGTGAGCGTGCTCCAGTACCGGGATGACGGCTTCCTGCCGGAGGCGCTGTTGAATTACCTGGTGCGTCTGGGTTGGTCCCATGGCGATCAGGAGATTTTTACCCGGGATGAAATGATTGCGCTGTTTGACGTGGCCGATGTGAACAAATCCGCGGCCGCCCTCAATCCGGACAAGATCCTGTGGCTGAATCAGCATTACCTGAAGACAGCCGACGATAGCCGCCTGGGTGGGCTATTGGCCGCCCGGCTGAAAGCAGCCGGTGTGGACCCTGGAAATGGCCCGGATCCCGCCTTGGTGGCTGCCGTGCAGAAGGAGCGCACCAGGACACTGGTGGACATGACCGGGCAAAGCCTGTGTTTTTATCGGGAAATTCACGCCTATGATCCGACCGTGGCGGAAAAACAGCTGAACGTCGCAATACAGCCCGCCTTGATAAGTCTGCTCGCCTTATTGGCCGGATTGCCTGACTGGACTGACGCTGCCCTGCATCAGGCGCTCGAAACCGTGGCCGCGGAAACGGGGCTCAAGCTGGGCAAGCTCGCCCAACCGGTGCGAGTCGCGGTGACCGGTGGCACGGTGTCTCCGTCCATAGACAAAACTTTGCGGCTCCTCGGACGGGAACAGTCGATGGCCCGTCTGGAACGGGCCGTGGAGTATATTGCCCGGCGCGCCGGCCCTTGACACACCCTGAGCGGCTCCCGTAAAGTCTGCCGCCCACTGCCGATGGGGTCTGACGCCATTGGTATGCGTTTGATTATATGGAAGTTTTAGCCTTTCACTTGTAGTGCCGGCTTCAGCCGGCCAAGATGCTGGCGGTGTTGTAGGGCCGGATTTATCCGGCGAGGATCCCGGCCGGGCTAAAGCCCGCCCTACATCGGCGCTTATAGCTTTGTTTCGGGGCCATAGCTCAGCTGGGAGAGCGCTTGCATGGCATGCAAGAGGTCGGCGGTTCGATCCCGCCTGGCTCCACCAATTTCCCCCCGGTTTTTATACCTGTGCATCGTTCGAGGGCAATCCATTTCCTCATAAAGGTTATAAAAACCAGGAGTATATTGACGCCGATTGCGAATCATTCTTGTCAGCTTTTTCCGTTGAATTTGAAGCTCGAATCTGGACCGGAAGTGTCACATTTGGCCCTGTTTGAGTACCCCAAAAAGGGTACAAATTACGGTGAGCAACGGGTACCGGAATAGACCTGATTTTCCTCAATTTGTGAACCAGGTCACACCCATCGCAATCCCGGAAATATATTTGACAGCCAATGCCTTGTGCTATATTTTTCGCCCACCTTGAACGTGCTCGGCACGGTATCAAGGACACCCGGATGAGAGATAACTAAAACACACCACGGGATTTATTTGAAAAACAGCCGTTTCCAAAATGAATTTTGCGTCCCGCGCGCAGAGAGTTGCTCTGC
>MGYT01000101.1:34999-48473 GCA_001801865.1 Gammaproteobacteria bacterium RIFCSPLOWO2_02_FULL_61_13 | reverse complement strand
TCAATATTGTCGACACGCCCGGCCACTCGGACTTCGGCGGTGAGGTGGAGCGGGTGCTGTCCATGGTGGACTCGGTGCTGTTGCTGGTGGATGCCGTCGATGGCCCGATGCCGCAGACCCGGTTCGTGACCCAGAAGGCGTTTGCGATGGGCTTTCGCCCCATCGTCGTCATCAACAAGGTAGACCGGGATGGCGCGCGTCCGGGCTGGGTGCTGGATCAGACCTTCGATCTTTTCGATCGCCTTGGCGCCACCGAGGCCCAACTGGACTTCCCGGTGGTGTATGCCAGCGCGTTGCTGGGATACGCGGGAGCCGGGCCTGAAGTGCGCAGCGGCGACATGACGACGCTGTTTCAGACCATTGTCGATCATGTGCCGCCGCCACCGGTGGATCGCGATGAGCCGTTGCAGATGCAAATCTCTACGCTGGACTACAATAGCTTCGTCGGCGTCATCGGAATTGGGCGCATCAAGCATGGCACGGTGCGAACCAACACTTCAGTGACCGTAATTAGCCGCACTGGGGAGCAGCGTCGTGGCCGCGTCTTGCAGGTGCTTGGATTTCACGGCCTGAAACGCACGGAGGTGGAGGAGGCCTCGGCCGGCGACATCGTCGCGCTGTCGGGCCTGGATCCGCTCGCAATCTCCGACACGATCTGTGATCCCGAACACGTGGAGGCCTTGCCGCCGCTGACCGTGGATGAGCCCACCATCAGCATGACATTCCAGCCCAACTCCTCGCCGTTCGCCGGGCGTGAAGGCAAGTACGTTACCAGCCGCAACATTGCGGAACGCCTGCAGCAGGAACTGAAGCATAACGTGGCGCTGCGGGTGGAACAGGGCGAGGATGCGGATAAATTCCGCGTTTCAGGGCGCGGTGAATTGCACCTCGCCATTTTGATCGAGAATATGCGTCGCGAAGGATTTGAACTGGCGGTGGGCCGGCCCGAGGTCATCCTGCGTGAAGTGGACGGAAAACTGCTGGAACCCTACGAACAACTGACCGTGGACGTGGAGGCGGCTTACCAGGGCGCGGTCATGGAAAGGCTCGGCAGCCGGCGTGGTGACCTCAAACACATGGCGCCCGATGGCCGCGGCCGGGTGCGCCTTGATTACGTCATTCCGGCGCGCGGCCTCATCGGACTGCGCACGGAGTTTCTGTCAATCACCTCAGGTACGGGACTCGTGTATCACGTGTTTGATCATTACGGCCCCTATGTGGCGAGCAACATCGGCCAGCGCACCAACGGTTCACTGATCGCCAATGGTCAGGGCAAGGCGCTGGGATATTCCCTGTTCAACCTGCAGGAACGCGGCCGCCTGATGGTCGGACATGCCGAAGAGGTGTATGAAGGCATGGTGATCGGCGTCCACGCCCGCGACAATGACCTGGTGGTCAATCCGCTCAAGGGCAAGAAACTGACCAACATCCGCGCCGCCGGGTCGGATGAGAACATCATCCTCACACCGCCGATACGCATGACCCTGGAGCAGGCGTTGGAGTTCATCGACGACGATGAATTGGTGGAAGTCACGCCGAAGGCCATCCGCGTGCGCAAGAAGCTGCTCAAGGAACACGAACGCAAAAGCGCATCCCGCCTCGCCAGTTGACGGGTCGATACGGCCTTACGGAATCAAAATCGTGGAGCCCGTTGTTTTGCGGCCCTCTAGATCGCGGTGCGCCAGCGCCGCATCCATGAGCGCAAAGGTCTGATTCACTTCGATCCTGACCCGGCCGGAACCGACCACGTCGAAAAGTTCTTCCGCCGCGGCTTCCAGCTCGTCCCGTTGTGCCGTGTAGTGCACCAGCGCGGGCCGGGTCACGAACAGTGAACCCTTGTCGGCGAGCAGGTTCAGATCAAACGCCGGCACCGGACCTGAACCGTTGCCGAACAGCGCCAGCAGCCCGCGCGGCCGCAGGCAATCCAGCGAGCCCATGAAGGTGTCCCTGCCCACGGAATCGAATACCACCGGCAATTTTGCGCCGCCCGTGATCTCCATGACGCGGTCGGTGAAATTCTCGCGCGTGTAGACGATGGGGTAATCGCAACCGTGGGTGCGGGCAACTTCCGCCTTCGCCTCCGAACCGACGGTTCCGATTACGGTGACGCCCAACGCCTTTAGCCACTGGCAGGCGATGAGTCCCACGCCCCCGGCGGCGGCGTGAAACAATACGGTCTCTCCCGCCTGTACCCGGTACACGCGTCGAATCAGGTACTGCACCGTCAGACCCTTGAGCATCATCGCCCCGACCTGCTGGTCGGAAAGGGCGTCCGGCACTTTCACCAACCGCTGGGCCGGCATCAGCCGGCGCTCGGCATACGCTCCGGGCGGAGGACCCGCATAACCAACACGATCGCCGGGCTGGACATGGGTAACTCCGTTGCCGACGGCTTCCACGACCGCTGCGGCCTCCAGTCCGATGCCGCTCGGAAGCGGCAATGGGTAGAGCCCGGAACGGTGGTAGGTATCAATGAAGTTCAATCCGATGGCGGTGTTCCGGACCAGCGCCTGGCCCTCGCCCGGCAGGCCGACTTCGATATTTTCATAACTCAGAACTTCAGGCCCGCCGATGCGGTGAAATCGGATTCCTTTTGTCATGGTGTTCGCCCGTGCTTCATGAAGGATTCAGTGTCGCGAGGTTTGAAAAGTGTGTCCAGAAGCGAAGACAATTGGGACCTGGGAAAATTAAGGAGCGAATTTCCATGAGTTTTCACGAGGCCAGTGAGCCTGAATGCACGACCCGGCGTGGCGACGTGGCGCTGGTGATCCGCCCGCGTGAGCGGGACCTGGGCGGTTTCAGTGTGCGTCGCGTGTTGCCGGCTGCGGCACGGCAGACGGTTGGCCCGTTCATATTCTTTGATCATATGGGACCGGCTCAATTTCCTCCGGGGCAGGGCATTGATGTGCGCCCCCATCCGCACATCGGCCTGTCCACGGTAACGTACCTGTTCCAAGGCCGTATCCGGCACCGGGACAGCCTGGGATACGTGCAGGACATCGAGCCCGGGGCCGTGAACCTGATGGTGGCCTGGTCCGGCATCGTGCACTCGGAACGGTCGCCGGATACAGACCGCGTGGCGGGATCCCGCCTGCACGGCATCCAGATGTGGATGGCGTTGCCGGCCGGACAGGAGGATTGCGCCCCATCGTTCACGCACCACGCCGCCGCGAACCTGCCGGTGGTGGAACGGCCCGGCGCACGCATCCACGTGATCATCGGCACATTGTTCCAGGCCCGATCCCCGGTGATCGTCCCCATGGAGACACTGTGTGGCGAAATGCAGTTACAAGCGGGGGCCGTGATCGATGTGCCTCTGGGTGTACAGGAGGCGGCGGTCTACGTGGTGGAGGGGTGCGTGGCATTGGGCGGATGCGAATTGCATCCGCACACCATGGCGGTCCTGGCGCCGGGTAGAGGATTCCGCCTCGCGGCGAGCGAGGCATCGCGCTGCTTCCTCATCGGCGGGGCGGCCGTGGGGACCACGTATATCTGGTGGAATTTTGTTGCCGGCGACATGGTCCGTATCGAACAGGCGAAGGACCGGTGGCGATCGGGAGGATTCCCGCGCGTGCCCGGTGAGGAGGAATTCATTCCGTTGCCGGATTAGGCAAGGCTGGAGGTGACCTGCCTCGGTCAGCCGCCGCTCAACGCCTGAACGATCAGTAATTGGTCGGTGGGGCGCAATGCATGCGAGAGATCAAAACTTTGCCCGCCGTTGATGAAAAAGCGGATATGCGGCCGCATACGCCCCTGTTCGTCGATCATGCGAAAGCGGATCCCGGGATACTGGCGATCCAGGTCGGAGAGCATTTCGTCCAGCGTCGCGCCGCCGGCCTCCACCCACGCCCTGTGCGTATAGGAATGCAGCGAAGTGGGAATCAGGACGTGCATCAGGCCGGCGGCTTTCCAGCGCGACCAGACTACGCTGGCTCAGCGGTTTCCACGGCGTAGATTTCCGGCAGGTGGCGTGCGATGCAGTGCCAGCGGGTGCCTTCGCTGCGGCTGCCCCACAGTTCCCCGCTGGTGGTGCCAAAGTACAGGCCCACGGGATCACCGGAATCCGCGGCCATGGCCTGGCGCTTTACCGTCCACCATGCCTCCCGTGCCGGCATTCCCGCATCCTGCCGCTGCCAGCGCCTGCCGCCATTGCGCGTCATGTACACCGCAGGCTTGCCGCCGGGACTGGTGCGCGGCCACACCATGGAACCATCCATGGGAAACACCCAGGCCGTATCGGCATTGCGTGGATGCAGCGCCAGCGGAAAACCGATGTCACCGATCTGCTTTGGCATGTTCATGCCGATGCGCACCCATTGCCTGGACGGCCGGTCGAGACGGTAGATGCCGCAATGATTCTGCTGATAGAGCCGATCGGGATTCGAAGGACACAGGCGGATGCAATGGGGGTCATGGAACGCGAGATTAGTTGCCTCGAAGCCCTCGACCACGTGCATCCCCTGCACCAGCGGCGTGAACGTCCGGCCGCCGTCCACGGACTCATGCACACCGCCACCGGACATGGCGAAATACAAATGATCGGGGTCACGCGGGTCGACAATGATGGAGTGGAGCTTCGGGCCGTCAGGCGTGCCGTCCTGCACCGTGCCCATCCAGGCCCGGAACTGCGTATCGTCATTGATGTAGGAAAACGGGTTCCAGCTCATGCCGCCATCTGCGGAGCGGAACAGTCCCTGGGGCGATGTGCCTGCATACCAGACGTCCGGTTCGCTGGCGTGCCCGGGCGTGAGCCAGAACGTGTGGTTCACGGCGCGGCCCGGCGCGCCATCCCCGGCCCTGGCAAACGCCGGGGGCCGGGTAGCCTCTTTCCAGTTGCGACCCCGATCCGGGGATCGAAAAATGGTCGGACCCAGGTGGCCGGTTTTCACCGCTGCCAGTAGTGTCCGTCCGTCACGCGGATCCAGCATGATGTGATTGATGATGTGGCCGAGAAAGTGCGGCCCATCCGCGCGCCAGGTCTTGCGCGCGCTGTCGCCGTGAAACAGCCACGCGCCCTTGCGTGTGGCGACGAGGATCATTGCCCGGCGTCGGCGCCCCTTTTTGGCGGCAGGTTTCGCCCGGGAATTTGATTTCTTCTGGTTGCGTGCCATTGCCCTGTCCTCCGCTCTCCCATTGCCGGTGCGGAATAATAAAACATTAGCGGGCCGGCGCTAGTCTGGCCGGCATCATTCAGCGGTATTATTTGTCCCGGGTTTGAGCAATGCATTGCGCTGGAGGGGGTTATGGCAGATTGGGGGCAGGGCGATGCACGGGGCTATCGGCTGCAATCCATTGATTTGGTGCGTGGCATTGCCATCGTCATCATGGCGCTGGACCACACCAGGGATTTTTATTCCAACGCCCGCATCGACATTTTCGATCCCTCGCAGACGACGCTGGCATTATTTTTGACGCGCTGGGTGACGCACATCTGCGCGCCCACGTTTATTTTTCTGGCGGGCGTATCCGCCGGGCTCATGGGGGAGCGCAAGACCACCGGGGAACTGTCCGCCTTCCTTTGCCAGCGGGGTCTGTGGCTGATCCTGGTGGAATTAATAGTCATTTCCTTTGCCTGGTCCTTTGCGGATCTGGGTCGACCGGATGCCGGAGGTGGCGTGGCATTCATCATGCAGGTGATCTGGGCCATCGGCGCGGCCATGGTTGTGCTGGCAGGGTTGGTCTGGCTGCCCGCACGACTGCTGTTGCCGCTGGGGATCATCATTATTGCCGGGCACAATCTGCTGGATGGTTTCTGGCCGGCGAGCACATTCCCGTCCACGCCACAACCCGTCTGGTACGCGTTTCACAGCCAGGCGCTCGTAGTATCCGGAAATCTGACCTTCTGGTTTGTCTACCCGCTGTTGCCCTGGATCGGTGTGATGGTCGCGGGATTCGGGGCGGCGCGCCTGTTTAAGCTGCCCGAGGCAACCCGGAACAGCGTGTTGGTGCGCACGGGCTGCGCAATGATTGTGCTGTTCCTGTTATTGCGCGGCTTCAACGCTTACGGTGAACCCAGGGACTGGGGCACCGCCTTGGGCGGCTGGCGGACAGCCATCATAAGTTTTCTGAATACGAGCAAATATCCGCCGTCATTGCAGTACGTGCTGATGACGCTGGGCCCGGCATTTCTCTTGCTGGCCTTTGCCGAGCGTTGGCGCGGCTGGCTGGGTAATGCGCTGGTCATGTTCGGGCGTGTGCCCTTCCTGTTCTATGTCGCGCATCTGTATCTGCTGCACGCCGGCGCCATGCTGCTGGGTATGCTGCAGGGTTATCCGCCTGCACAGTTGGTCACGGGATTTTTCAATTTCCCCGACGGTTACGGGTTGGGGTTGCCCGGTGTTTATGTTGTGTGGCTGGTGGTGGTGACCGTGCTGTATTTTCCCTGCGCATGGTTTGCCGGCGTGAAACGACAACGGCGGGACTGGTGGTTGAGTTACCTGTAGTAGATTCGCGCGCCGTGCACTATTGCGATAGCGGTTGATCCAGCCGATCCGCGCGCCGCAGCGTGGGAAATTTCCACGCCCACAGGCCCACCACCAAAAGAGTACCGATCCCGCCCAATACCACGGCCGGCACGGTGCCGAACAGTGCGGCGGTGACGCCGGATTCGAACTCGCCCAGTTCATTGGACGCCCCGATGAACACCGACTCCGCCGCACTGACGCGCCCGCGCATTTCATCCGGCGTGGCCAGTTGCACCAGCACACGGCGAATTACCACGCTGACCATGTCGGCAGCGCCGAGTATCGCCAGCATCAGCATCGATAACCAGAGCGTTTTTGACAGGCCGAAGCCGATGGTGGCGATGCCGAACACAGCGACGGTGATCAGCAGCGTTCGCCCGGCGTGTCGACGCAGGGGGAAACGCAGCAGGCAGAGCCCGAGTAGCAATGCGCCCGCGGCGGGGGCACTGCGCAGCAGCCCGAGACCGGCTGGCCCCACGTGCAGAATATCCCGGGCATAGATCGGTAACAGGGCGGTGGCGCCGCCGAGCAGCACTGCAAACAGGTCCAGAGAAATGGCGCCTGACACCAGCGGCTGCGAGCGGATGAAGCGGATACCCGCCAGCAGACTTTCCCAGGTGACATTGCCGCGCAGCATGGGCCCGGTGCTGGGTGGCAATGAATAAAACAGCGCGGCGGAAACCAGCGACATGCAGGCGCAGGCGCTGAACACGGGCACCGGGCCGAACAGGTAGAGCACGCCACCCAATGCCGGACCGGCAATGGCTGCGCCCTGCCAGACGGTGGATACCCAGGCGGCCGCGTTGGCAAACTGACGCGGTGCCACCAGGTTGGGAAGGATGGCAAAGCTGGCGGGGGCCTGGAATGCCCGGGCCGTCCCCACCAGGACCAGCACGGCAAAGATCCAGATCGGATCTTGATTCCCGCCCAGTGTCAGCAGGATGAGAATCAACACGCTCGCCGCATCGAGGCAGCATGACAGCGCCAGTACCAGGCGCCGGTCGTGGCGATCCGCGGTGTGGCCGGTAATCAGCGCCAGACAAACCGACGGCAGAAACAAGGCGAGTCCCACGAAACCGAGATCCAGCGCCCGCCCGGTAAGGTGATAGACCTGCCATCCCACCGCCACGGCGAGCATCTGCCCGGACATGCTTTCGCAAAGCCGGCCCATGACGAACTGGCGGAAGCGCGGTACGCGGATTGCCTGGGAGTCTGGTTCTGCTTGCATGGGCGTGGGATCCGGCCGGACCCGGCAGGGCGCGCCGGAGGCGGCACATTGTAGAGGCTGGATGTTTGCGCTGCGTTACCAGGCTCCAGTCCTGAACATGTTCTTTGCCGCCTCGGGTTTGACGGCAGACTGCTGTCTGGTGACGACGGTCGGGGCAGAAAAAACAAACCCCGCATAAGCGGGGTTTGTCTTGTAAAAACAGGAATCCGATCAGTTCGCGACGGAAACCCGTGTTGCCTGCATTCCCTTCGGGCCTTTTTCAGACTCGAAATCCACGGCTTGTCCTTCTTTCAAGGTGCGAAAGCCGGTGCCGTTAATCGTGGAGAAATGCACAAAAACATCCGGGCTGCCATCGGAGGGGGTGATAAACCCATACCCTTTGGATTCGTTAAACCACTTCACTGTACCTTTAGCCATGCTGCCATCCTCAATCAAAATTTTAGAAAAGTGTAGTGTGCAGAACTGAGGGGCAACACAGAGAAAACCACCTAACGGCGCTACTGAAGTGTCCCTACACGTTTGCAACGGCGGGTAGTTTGAGCAACAAACGGGCAGAAATGCAAGGGTTTTTGTGTTTCCGGGCCTTGTCCACGCCCCCGCGCGCGGGTAAGGGCGCCGCCTGACGGTCTGCGCCGGCCGGTCCGGGGTCATTCCCGGGCCAGCCAATTGACCTGGAACGGCGCATGTTCGCCACGTGCCAGGACCGGCTCCAGCCAGCGTGACAAAGGCACCAGTTTCGTCTCGAACTGCCACGGCGGATTTACGATCAGCAAACCCGAACCCGCCAGCCGGTTCGGCGCATCGCTGTTCCCCACATGCAATTCGCTCACCAATGCCTTGCGCAGTCCGCCCTGCACCAGTTTGCGGTGAAAGGCAGCCACCGGTTGGTTGCGATGCAACGGGTACCACACCAGGTAGATCCCCGTCGGCCACTTGCGCCACGCCGCAAGCAACGCCTCCGTGGTACGGATGAATTCATCGCGCAGTTCGTAGGCGGGATCGAGCAGCACCAGGCCACGGCGCTCGCATGGCGGAACCATTCCCGGCAGTGCCTCGTAACCATCCCGGTGATGCACCGCCACGCGCCGATCATCACGGAACAGGTCGCGCAGCAATGGGGCCTCAGTGTTGTGCAGTTCCATCAGGATCATGCGGTCATCCGGCCGCAGCAGCGCCTGTGCCAGCTGCGGCGAACCCGGGTAGTGACGCAACCCGCCGGGACGATCCGGGTCTGGTGTCCCGGCCTGGGCTGTGAGATCCAGGTAGCGCCGCACCGGGGGCGGTGGCCCGGCATGCGTCGCCACCCGCAGGTACCCCGATTCAAATTCGCGGTTTTTTTGCGCAAAGGCGGATCTCAGGTCGTAGCTTCCGGCGCCGGCATGGGTGTCCACGAAGCAGAATGGAGTCTGCTTTGCGCGCAGGTGTTCCAGCAGCATGATTAGCACGATGTGCTTGTGCACTTCGGCGAAATTGCCGGCATGGAAGCCATGGCGATAGCTCAGCATGGTGACCTGGTTCGCGGTTTCGGGCGCGCAATAAGCGGTAAAAAGGGCATACTGAGCATGTTAGCAAGTGCGAGGAAGCGGAATTGGGTTCCAGATCATCTCCAAATACCAAGGGCGAGAACACCGAAATTACGTTCCTGCTGGGACAGGCCCGGAGCGGAGATCGTCACGCCCAGCTGACACTGGCGGGGCATTATGACGCCGGCTATGGTGTGGCCCGCGACATGGGTCTCGCCGCCCACTGGTATTTGGCCGCCGCACAACAGGGTTCCGTTGCCGCGCAGGCGCGAATTGGCTCGAAATATCTGCACGGCATCGGTGTCGAGCAGGATTTTGACAAGGCGTTGCAGTGGCTGCGCATGGCCGCGAGCGCCGACGACGGGGACGCCATCGCCGAACTGGGCTGGAGTTATCAGACCGGCACCGGCCAGAAAAAGAATGTGCGCAAGGCCTACAAGTGTTATTTACGCGCGGCTGACCTCGGTCATGTCACCTCCGCTTTTAATCTGGGCTATATGTGTGCCGAGGGCATCGGCACGGAGCAGGATTATTCCCGCGCCATGCATTGGTACACGCAGGCTGCGGGACAGGGGAATCCGCAGGCCCAGGTGAATATGGGCGACATGTTTGCCAGGGGCCTGGGCACGAAGCCCAATGACGTGGCGGCGGTGGAATGGTTTCGCCGTGCCGCCGAGCAGGAATACCCGAAGGGCCAGTTCAACCTCGGACACATGTACGCAACCGGTCACGGCGTCCCGCAAGATGAAGCCGCCGCGGTACGCTGGTATCGGAAGGCGGCGATCCAGGAGTACAGCCGTGCACAATTCGAACTGGGCCTGTGTTATCTGGAGGGCCGCGGCGTGGAGCAAAGTGCGGTGGAAGCCATGAACTGGTTCCTGAAGGCCTCATTCCACGATTATCCAAGGGCGCGCTATCAGATCGGACGCATGTACGCGGAGGGACTGGGCGTGCCCGAGGAACCGGTGGAGGCGGTGCATTGGTTCACCGAGGCGGCCGAGGCCGGCTATGCCCGGGCGCAATACCGCCTGGGTCGGGCGTACGCCAAGGGCGAGGGTACGACGAAAGACAACGGTCAGGCGTGTAAGTGGTACCTGAAGGCCGCGCGCCAGGGGATGGCTCAGGCTCAATACCGGCTGGGTCTGTGCTACATAAAGGGGTCGGGTGTCGAGCGCGACCTGGTCCAGGGCTATGCGTGGTTGTACTCGGCGGCACTGGCGGGAGAAGCGCAGGTGCTGCGGGCCTTGAATAAGGTAAGGGAACAACTGGACGTGGGCGCACTTATCGACGCGGAAAGACTTGGCCGGCGCTATCGGTCCGAATTTGCCATCCACGACCCGGAGTAGAAACAGTAACCGGTGCCGGATTCGGAATCCCTCAGCTCAATGCTGGCACGCCGGGCAATAAAAGGTGGATCGTTGCCCGGATCGGATGGCGCGCACAGTCTCTCCACAACGCCGGCAGGGCTGCCCTGCACGGTCATAGACCTGCAGCTTGACGCGGAAGTAACCAGGCTCGCCTGCGTCGTTGACGAAGTCCCGCAGCGTGGTGCCGCCCTTGCGGATCGCGGCGCGCAACACGCGGCGAATTGACCCGGCCAACCGCTGGTAACGCGCCCTGCTGATGCGACCCGCGGCACGGACGGGATGGATCCCCGCGCCAAACAGCGCCTCGCTGGCATAAATGTTTCCAACGCCGACGACGATGTGACTGTCCATGATGAAGGTCTTGATGCCCTGTCGCCGGCCGGCGGCGCGTTCGAACAGGTAGTCCCCGGAAAAATCCCGCTCCAGGGGTTCCGGTCCAAGCTGCCGGAGCAACTTGTGCTGCAACGGATCCGCCGTGGTCCAAAGCACGGAACCAAATCGCCTTGGATCACGAAAGCGCAGCGTCGTACCGGAGTCGAGCATGAGATCGATGTGTTCGTGTTTCTCGGGGGCCCGCCCGGAGGGCACAATTCGCAAGCTGCCGGACATTCCCAAATGCATCAGCATGGAGCCTGCGGGGGTGCGGAAGATCAGATACTTGCCGCGCCGTTCCACGGTTTCGATCCGTTGCCCGGCGAGGGCGCGGGCGAGACCGGCAGGCACACGCCAGCGCAGCCGGGCATCACGCACCACCACCCGCTTAACGCGCCGCCCGGCGACCGCGCGCAGAATTCCCTGCCGCGTGGTTTCGACTTCGGGTAATTCAGGCATCCGTGGTGTCGCTCATGGAGTGACCGGGACGGGCGCAACTACGCCCGGCGTCACCATCAGTGCCATGGCGTGATCCTGATCAAGCTGGTAGCGCAGGTTCAGATCCCGACGCAGCAGAAAAACCTCTTCATCCTGCTCCACAGCATCGAATTCGATGGTGATCCCCTGCGCAAACGCGAGTGTGATCCGCTGCCCGCCGTCTGCACCCGTGCCGCTGGTCACGGCCAAGGCCTGTGCGGTCTCCCATGCCGGAGCTATTGCAGCGGCCGGCGGTTCACCCGTTGCTTGCGCCGGGTCGCTGCGCCAGACATCACCCTCAAGCCATACGACCCGATGCGGCGCTGAAATGCGTTCAGGCCGCAGACCTTCCTTCAACAGCCGTGTGTCGATGAAAAAATTCGCGCCCTGGGTCAACTGCGGATACAGGGTGTCCGGTACCAGATGAACCTGTCGCTGGTACCGAATATACCGCCTGTCGTCCAGGCCGTCGGTGATGCCAAACTCAAATGTGTCCTGGTCCAATGACAGCGTCGCGAGCGGCGGATTGAGACCGAAACGCCGTAGATCATCATCGTTTATTTCAAGCCGGGCGCTGGCTGGCAGAGTCGGGAGCGCCAGCAGGTCCCGAATTCGGTGCGGATGCGCCGGGGCCACAACGGGCGCGCGCAGGAGCCAGCCGCCCGCCTCACGCACAAATGCAAGTCGCGGTTTCCCCACGCGCTCCACTTGTATGGATCGAACATCCTGATTTGGGTCAAAGTCCAATCGATTTGGTATTTCAGGCTCCTGGCCTGCGGGAATCAGCAACACGATTACGACGAAACCAGCCGCCAGCAGGGCCAGGCTCAGGTTTAATGCGGAGCGGCGGCGCAAGCGGAAGGTCGTTTCAGAGCCGGCTGCGGCGCCACCACACGGTGATGCCGGTAGTCAGCAGGCCCAGCGGCAGCACCAGGAAAAACAGGACGCCCAGGCTGCCCAGCAGCATGGAATTCATTTCCAGTTGGGTATCGCCGGCGCTGCGCGCCGGAATTGCGATCAAGTCCTCGTCACCACCGAGCCAGTTGATTAACCGCAAGCCCAATTCCAGATTGGCGCTGTTGGAGACATAGGTGTTGGAAAGAAAGTCGCCGTCAGCAACGATAACCGCGCGTTGTTCCGTGGCTTCAGTTCCTTGCTTCCCGGGTCCGGCGCGGGTCAATGCCGCGCCGAGGGTCAGTGGACCGTGCAGGTCGGAGGTGTCAATCCGTATTTCTCCCTGCAAGGTGCCGGACTCCAGCCAGGCGTGGTTGCCGGTGGACAGCAGTGGCGTCAACGCCCACTCCGACCCGGACAAGGGCACGATGGCGCCCGCCGTGGGCAGGAACGTCGTGAGCGTGAAATCCTTTAATGCCGGATGCGGTCCATAGAGTGAAGCGGTTACCAGCGCGACGGTCGGATCATTAAGTCCGAGCAATTGCCCCGCCGTGTCGATTACCGTGCCGGCGGGCAGGCTGACTCCATAGCGCGTGGCCAGCGCTTCCAGCCCGTGGATTGCGCCCCCATCCGTGAGCCACAGCAGGTTGCCGCCCTGGTCCAGGTAACGCAGGATGATATTCACTTCTCCGGGCAGGTAGGCTGTCTGTGGGCCGGCCACGATCAGAACCGAGGTATTGTCCGGCACCGCCTGAGTTTCGGCCAGGTTCACCGGCTGAAAGTGGTAACCACGCTGCTTGAGCTGTTGCGCCCAGAGACTCAGGTCGTGATTGGCCTGGCCCACGGCGCTACGTTCGCCATGCCCTTCGACAAAGGCGAGCCAGCGTTCGTTGACACGCAAAATACGCTGCAGTGCATTGGCAAACTCCTGTTCGCTGTCGGTGCGCACATGCTCCACGCGGTCGTGATGCTTCAGGACCAGCTCGCCATTGACTGTCACCCCCAGGCTGCGCACCTGATCCGGTACCACGTCCGGATTTACGAACTGCAGGCTAAGGTCCGGCTTATGGCGGCGGAAACGATCAGTGAAGCGCCGTACGAGGTCACGAAGCGGCGGCTCTTCGCGCGCATAGGCAGTAATCTCAAGTG
>MGYT01000101.1:22512-34965 GCA_001801865.1 Gammaproteobacteria bacterium RIFCSPLOWO2_02_FULL_61_13 | reverse complement strand
GCGCTGGTCCAGTCCGCCTCCAGCGGGAAACGGATACTGAGCCACGCCAGCAGGCCCGCCAGCGCAAGGACCAACATCGCGGTTCCCATGGATGCCAGGTGCGCGCGATGCCGGGGGGATGGCAGTTTAATCAAGCCCATAATCGTCATGGATTGCTGCGCATGGCATCCAGGCGCCATATCCCAAGCGCCAGGAAGGTGACAATCAACAGCAGGTAATAGATCACGTCCACCGATCGAAAGTACCCGTCCAGCAGATTTTCATAGTGCCGCAACAACGACAGGTAGGTGAATACAGCCGCGGCCCGGTCACTGCCTCCCTGGCCCGCGATGTGGATGATCCAGAGCATGAACAGCGCGGCAAAACTGCCGGCCGCTGCAACCGCCGGTTGCGCAGTCAGCGTCGAGACGAAAAGGCCGATGGCCGCAAAGGCTGCCAGCAGCAGTACCAGGCCCAGGATGCCGGCGGCGAATTGGCCGAGATCCAGACTGGCGCCGAGGAGCAGCGACAGCGGCATCAGTGCGATCATCGCCAGGGCGGTGCACTGGAAGGCAACCACGCCGACAAATTTACCCAGCACCAGTTCGGTCAGGGTGACGGGCGCGGACAGCAACAGCGGTAATGTCCCCAGGCGCTGCTCCTCACTGAACAGGCGCATGGTGAGAAACGGGGCCAGCAGCAACAGCAGTGTGGCCGTCAGTTGCAGGGTGCCGGAGACGACGCTGCCGGACAGTCCGCGTCCGCCGGCCCAGCCTGACGGCTGCAGAAAGCGCGACAACATCACGAAGAAAAACAGGGCTACGAAGAATTGCACCGTGGCCAGCACCACCCATGCCAACGGGCCGTGGAACAGACGGCGCAGTTCGTGTTGTGCAATTCGCAGCACCATCATGGTTGCGGCCCTGCTTGCAGCGGGGGGCTGTCACCCCCGGTCAAACGCAGGAACGTTTCTTCGAGCGCGCCGGTTGCGGGCACGAGTTCGAATAACCCCCACCCGCCCTGTGCGGCGGCGACTGCGGCTTCCATGGCGGTTTCCGCGCCTTCCCTGCCGGTGATACGGAATCGCTGGGCATCGATTTGCACGACTTCAGTAACACCGGGCAGTGCGGTGAGTTTCTGCATGGCGGGTGGATTGCGCAGGGCCAGGACAAAACCGGTGCTATCCCTGTTTTCGCCCAGCGTGGCCAGGGCCTGGTCCAGCAACAGGCGGCCGGCCCCGATGATCAACACCCGATCGCAGACACTGCGGACCTCCGACAGATTATGGGTGGAAACCAGGACGCCATGGGCCGCACCGAGTTCGCGCACGAGCGCGCGAATGGCGACGATCTGTGCCGGGTCAAGTCCAACGGTTGGCTCATCCAGGACGATCAGGGCCGGGTCGTGGAGTATGGCCTGGGCGATGCCGACCCGTTGCTGGTAGCCCCGGGAAAGGTTACCAATCAGGCGCCGGCCCACATCCTGCACGCCGCAACGTGCCTTCGCCCGGTCCAGCGCAGCGGCACGATTGGCACGGGCCATGCGGTGCAGGCTGGCGCAAAAGTCCAGGTACTGATCCACGGAGAGATCCGGGTATAGCGGCGGCTGTTCCGGCAGGTAGCCAATCAATGCCTTGGCTTGCTGCGGCGCTTCTATTATATCGTGGCCGCCGACCCGGATCCGGCCGGACTCCGGCGCCAGAACACCGCACAACATCCGCATGGTCGAAGTCTTGCCGGCGCCATTGGGCCCGAGCAGCCCGAGCACTTCTCCGCGGCGGATCTCGAAACTGATGTTGTCCACCGCCCGATGACCGCCGTAGCTGCGTGAGACGTGGGTGACGACGGCGAGCGTTTCTCCGAGCATGATGCAACTATATATTGCAGTTGACGGTGTTCTGGCAAGCTGCGTCAGCGGCGCTGGGGTTTCACGCGGGATTGGCTCAAGGCGCAGGGATTGTTTAGCATGGCCGGTAATTCACGCCTGAGGAAATTGCATGTTTGCCGATTTGCCGTTTTGGGCTTATCTGATCATGGTCCTGGCACTGACCCACACGACCATAGCCTGCGTCACCATCTTTCTGCACCGACACCAGGCGCATCGGGCCATACATTTGCATCCCATCGCCAGCCATTTTTTTCGTTTCTGGTTATGGCTGACTACCGGCATCGTGACGCGCGAATGGGTTGCCATTCACCGCAAGCATCATGCGCGCGTGGAGACCGCGGACGATCCCCACAGCCCGCGTCAACTGGGTATCAGGAAAGTGCTGACCGAGGGGGCGGAACTGTACCGGCGCGAGGCGCGGAATACGGAGACGCTGGTACGATTCGGCCATGCGACCCCGGACGACTGGCTGGAGCGCAATGTATATGGCGGGCGTTCGTGGCACGGCATCCTGATCATGCTGGCGCTGAACCTGGGTCTGTTCGGCGCGCCCGGCCTGACCATCTGGGCGGTGCAAATGATGTGGATCCCGTTTTTCGCAGCCGGAGTTATCAACGGCGCCGGTCATTACTGGGGCTACCGTAATTTTGAGTCTCCGGATGCATCCACCAACATTATTCCCTTCGGCATACTCATCGGCGGCGAGGAGTTGCACAATAACCACCATGCTTTTGCCAGCTCCGCGCGTTTTTCCAGCCGCTGGTATGAATTCGATCTGGGCTGGTGTTACATACGCGTCATGCAGGCAATGGGGCTTGCGCGGGTACGCAAGCTGCCGCCGGTACCGCTAATCGACCGTGGCAAACAGCATATCGATCTCGAGACCGTGCAGGCCGTTATTGAAAATCAACTGCACGTGATGGCGCAGTACGCGCGCGATGTCATAGGCACGGTGTATGAGGAAGAACGGGCGAGCGCGGACCGGGCGGCGCGCGCCTTATTGCGCCGCGGCAGGCGCCTGTTGTGGCGGCATGAGCGGTTGGTGGATGCGAGTGGAGTGGAGCGCCTGGAGGCCTTGTTGGAGCGCCATCCGGCGTTGAGAGTGGCCTATGAATACCGGCAGCGGCTGCAGGCGTTGTGGCAGGAGCGAACCGCCTCACACGACAGTCTGCTGGAAGGCCTGCGGACCTGGTGTGAAGCCGCCGAGTCCACGGGCATAAAGGCATTACAGGAATTTGCCCGCAAGCTACGGAGTTATACCTTGCAGGCTGCCTGAGCCGCGCCCGCAGGGGCATAAAAGCAGAAAACCCGCGCCAGACGGGTTTTCTTTTGTGCACGAGCGCGGAGTCCCGGCGCTTATTTTATCTTGGCTTCCTTGTACGCCACGTGCTTGCGCACGACGGGATCAAATTTCTTGATCTCCAGTTTGTCGGGCATGGTGCGTTTATTCTTGGTCGTGGTGTAGAAATGTCCGGTACCGGCGGAAGAAACCAGTCTTATCTTTTCGCGATTGCTTGCCATGTTGTTGGTCTCAGACCGCTTCGCCGCGGGCGCGCAGATCCGCCAGCACCCGGTCGATGCCCAGCTTGTCTATCATGCGCAGGCCCTGATGGCTGATGCGCAGGCGCACCCAGCGATTCTCGCTGGCGACCCAAAAGCGCCGGGAATGGAGGTTGGGCAAAAAGCGCCGCTTGGTCTTGTTGTTGGCGTGGGAAACCGTGTGGCCAACAAGGGGCTTTTTCCCGGTGATCTGGCAGACTCTCGACATAGGGGGTATCCGGTCGTTCAAAGGCATAGGGTTGCTGAAAAGGCCGCGCATTGTACCGGGAACCGGTGGTATCGCCAAGGGCGGGGCAAAAGCCCAACCATGGGCTTTTGTGTCAACCTGTTAGAGCAGGCCGCGCTCGGCAAAACTGACCACCTCGTCGTCGCCGATGACCAGATGATCCAGCACCCGCACGTCCATGAGTCCCAGGGCCTCCCGCAACCGCTGGGTTATCGCACGATCCGCCGGGCTGGGTTCCGCCACACCGGACGGGTGATTGTGGGCGAATATCACCGCTGCCGCATTATGGTGCAGGGCCCGCTTGACCACTTCTCTCGGATAGACACTGGCGCCGTCGATAGTGCCACCGAAAAGCTCCTCGAAACAGATGACCCGGTGCCGGTTGTCCAGGAACAGGCAGGCAAAAACCTCATGCTGGTAGGAGCGAAGCCGCGCCTTCAGAAACAACCGTGTTTGCTCAGGAGATGCCAGTACCACATCGCGGCGCAACGTTGCTTCAAGATAGCGCCGGCCCAGTTCCAATGCCGCCTTCAATTGCACCGATTTCGCCGGGCCGATCCCCGGTGTGTCGCACAGGGGTCCGAGTCCTGAATCCAGCAACGGGCGCAGTCCCTGAAATCGGCTCAACAGGTCCCGCGCCACGTCCACGGCGGTGCGCCCGCGCAGCCCCGTGCGCAGGAATAGCGCCAGGAGTTCTGCATCGGAAAGGGATTCCGGTCCGCGTTGCAGCAGCTTTTCCCGTGGCCGCTCGTGAGCCGGCCATTCCTTGATCCGCATAGTGAACCTCCTTGTTCAGGGCGGGACCAGACAGCACTATATACCGGGCCAACTTCCGGCGGCAAAGCGTGGTTAGTGCGCCTTAACTGTACTTTAACAACTTGGGTTAAACTTGAATTCTATGGGCGTTTTGGCCAACAAACGGGTGCTCCTCGGCGTCACCGGCAGTATTGCCGCCTATAAGGCCGCGGATCTGGTACGCCAATTGCGTGAGCAAGGGGCAACCGTGCGCGTTGTCATGACCCGCTCCGCGCAGGAATTCATTACGCCCTTGACGTTGGAGGCGCTGTCCGGCCATCCCGTGCGCCGTGAACTGCTGGATACCGGCGAAGAGTCAGCCATGGGACACATTGATCTGGCTCGTTGGAGCGATGTGGTGCTGGTAGCGCCGGCGAGCGCAAATCTGTTGGCGCGGCTGGCCCACGGCCTCGCGGATGATCTGCTTGCCACCCTGTGCCTGGCGGCGGACGTTCCAGTGCTGGTGGCGCCGGCCATGAACCGGCAGATGTGGATGAATCCGGCAACCCAGGCCAATGTCCAGACCCTGGAACAGCGCGGCATCCGGCGGCTCGGCCCGGCGTTGGGAGAACAGGCCTGCGGCGAAACCGGGCCCGGCCGCATGCTTGAGCCCCGGGATCTGGTTCAACAACTGGCTGCGCAATTCAACGGCGGGCAGCTTTCCGGTCTGCACGTGATGGTCACAGCCGGTCCGACGCGGGAACCCATCGACCCGGTGCGCTATATCAGCAATCGCAGCTCGGGCCGCATGGGGTACGCCGTCGCCCGTGCTGCTGCCGAGGCCGGTGCGGAAGTGACTCTGATAACCGGACCGGTGGCATTACCGTTGCCGGAGCAGGTGCGCGGCGTCACCGTCGATACCGCATTGCAGATGCGGGATGCGGTTATCACCGAAATTGACGGTACGGACATTTTCATTGCCGCGGCCGCTGTGGCCGATTACCGCAGTGTTGACGTCAGCAGTCAGAAGATCAAAAAGACACAGTCCCGCGTGGAACTGACACTGGAAAAAAATCCCGACATCCTGGGCGAAGTGGCAGCCCGCCCGCGGCCCCCGTTCACCGTCGGATTCGCTGCCGAGACGGAACGTCTGCGCGAGCAGGCCCTGGACAAACTCATCAACAAGCGCCTGGACATGATTGCCGCCAATGATGTGAGCGCGGAGCAGGCGTTTGACCGCGAAGACAACGCCCTGGAGGTCTATTGGCAGGGCGGCGGTGTATCGCTGCCGCGGGCCGGCAAGGAGAAACTGGCGCGGCGCCTGGTGGCGTTGGTCGCGGATCGCTTTCATGCGAAGCATCCAGGTCAAGCTCATTGACCCGCGCCTGGGCGGGGAAATCCCCCTGCCAGCGCCGGCCACACCGGGTTCCGCCGGCATGGATCTGCGCGCCTGCATTGACGCCCCGCGCACCCTGGCCCCGGGCGCAAGTGAATTGATCCCAACTGGCTTCGCCCTGCATATCGCCGATAGTGGATTGGCTGCGATGTTGCTACCGCGCTCGGGGCTGGGACACAAGCAAGGCATCGTGCTTGGCAATCTGGTGGGATTGATCGATTCGGATTATCAAGGGCAGGTGATGGTGTCGTTGTGGAACCGCGGTCAACAGGTATTCACAATCAATCCGGGCGATCGAATCGCGCAAATGGTCTTTGTGCCGGTCGTGCAGGCGCAATTTGAGGTGGTGCAGGATTTTAATTCCAGCCAGCGCGCGGCTGGCGGATTCGGTCATACCGGCGTCTGACGCCAGGTCACGACACGAGAACCGATCATGATTGAAGGGCCGGTTACCAATCGTCGTTTCAGCCGGCGACTCGTGCGCCAGGTGTTGACATTCGGCGGTGGGGCAATCGTGCTGGCGGCGCTCATAGTGGCGGGATATTGGATTTATCAAGGCCAGATCCGGAGTCAAGCCGAGGCCGCAAGCGAAGCTGCCAAGACGCAGGCCCAGCAAATCGCCGCCAAAGTCGCAGCACCATTTTCCGCTATGCGCAAGCAATTGGTGATGCTCGGGAGCGATGCAGCCGTGATTGCTGCGTTCGAAGCCGGTGACGCCTCCGCATTGCAGGGTCTGGCGGAGCAGCATGCCGGGGAATTCCGTCTGGCGCTCAAGTTGCGCCTGTTGTCCCCGGGTTGGACCGAGCCGGAGCCCACGGCCCAACCACCGCTCAGTTTTGCCTCTCTGGATATGCTGCGCCGTGCGGAAATTTCCACCGCCCCGGTTAGCGCGGAGGCGCATCTGTTTGGTTCCGCCGGGCAGCACATCGTCATGGTTGCGCCCGCGCTGAACATGGCCGGGCAGCTTCGTGGCCTGCTGCATCTCAGTCTCGATGTGGCGTTGTTCAAGGAAGTGCTCGCTGAGGCGGATGTCCACGGCGGCAAAGCGGAATTGCGCCAGGCTGATGGCGGCAAATCCGTGGTGTTGGGTAGCGTGGGAGAAGCCGCCAGTCCCGGCGAGCCGATTATCGTCTCAGTTCCCGATGCACGCTGGAATATTGCCTACTTTCCGGCCGCCGGATCGTTGGTGGGCCGGGCCGGAAAAGTGGACCCCACCTATTCCTGGTTGATCCCGGGGTTGGCTGTGGTTGTCGCGGGCGTCGCCGCGGCTGCTTTTATGCGTCGCCGCAGCACCCGGACCGGGAGTGCAGCCAAGGCCACCGGCAACGATGTGGTTTATGCCGGTGCCGTCAGGGCGATCATGGAGGGCGTTCATCCCGGGATGGAAAAGCTGGTGCCCAACCTGCCCGGCCTGGGACAGAAGCGTGCCATCGCCGCCGTATCCAAGGGTATGAGCGGAGACGATATCACCAGGATGGTTACGCATAGTGGGCCGAAAGTGGTCGTCGGAGATACGACTGAACCGAACCCGATACTGGCCACGGTAAAACCGACTCCCCGGCCAAAACCTAAACCCACTGCGCCATCGGCGCCGATTCCAAAACCGCGGCCAGCGTCTGTTGTGGCTGCGGAAGCCGCTGCGGCACCGATGGCCGCACCGGAATTGAGCCCGGGCATTTTTCGCGCCTATGACATCCGCGGAATTGTCGGCAAAACCCTGACAGCGGAGGTGGTTACGAAAATTGGTCAGGCCATCGGCGCGGAGGCCGGTGTGCGCAGCCAGCACACCGTGGCCGTTGGCCGGGATGGCCGGCTGTCGAGTCCGGAACTGGCGGATGCGCTGATCCAGGGTTTGCGCGCGGCCGGCAGCAATGTAATCGATATTGGCCTGGTGCCGACGCCGGTGTTGTATTTCGCGACGCATGAACTGGGCGTGCACAGCGGCGTGATGGTGACCGGCAGTCATAACGGTCCGGAATACAATGGCCTCAAGATTGTGTTGGGTGATGAGACCCTGGCCGAGGACGCAATTCAGGGCCTGTACCAGCGCGTGGTCAAGGGTGATCTGGGTTCCGGGCAGGGCACGCTGGACAGCGCGGATGTGGTGGCCGCATATATCCGGCGCATCAGTGACGACATTCCCGTCGCGCTGGGTGGTGCATTCAAGATTGTCATTGATTGCGGCAACGGCGTGGCGGGAGCGGTGGCGCCACAGTTGATTCGGGCCCTGGGCCATGACGTGATCGAAATGTATTGTGACGTGGATGGCCGCTCCCCGAATCACCACCCCGACCCGAGCCAGCCGGAAAATTTGCAGGCGCTGGTGCAGCGCGTGCACGCGGAGCAGGCCGATCTTGGGCTGGCCTTCGATGGAGACGGCGATCGGTTGGGCGTGGTGGATGCCAGCGGAAGGATAATCTGGCCGGATCAGCAGCTGATGATCCTGGCCCGCGACGTGCTGACGCGCAATCCCGGCGCTTCGATCATTTATGATGTGAAATGCAGCCGACATCTTGGGCTGGCCATCGAGGCCGCCGGCGGCAAGGCGCTGATGTGGCGCACCGGGCATTCACTCATCAAGAAAAAGTTGAAAGAGAGCGACGCTCCCTTGGCCGGCGAGATGAGCGGCCACATATTTTTCAAGGAGCGCTGGTTTGGCTTTGATGATGCGCTCTATACAGCGGCCCGTTTGCTGGAGGTGTTAATGGGCACACGACGCAAGCCCGTGGACGTATTTGCCGAGTTGCCGCAAAGCGTGGCCACGCCGGAACTGCGTGTGCCTTTGGCGGAGACTGCGCATGGGTCGTTCATGCACGCCATGGGAGAGAAACTGTCGGCATTCAAGGACGCCAGCATCATCGATATTGACGGTTTTCGCGTGGAATTTTCCGATGGCTGGGGACTGGTGCGCCCATCCAACACCTCGCCGGCGCTGGTGGTGAGATTTGAGGCGGACAATGATGCCGCGTTGCAAAGAATCAAGGAAGCATTCCGCGGCGTGCTGCTGGCAGCCAAATCCGACCTGCAACTGCCGTTCTGATTCGGCCGCCCGCCGCCAAACACTAACCCCATGAAGCAAGCCAGTGAACCCACCCGTCCCCGCGGCAGCGCGGCGCCAGACCCGTCACTCCCGCATGGCGCAGACATCACCGCGCCGGCGGTGATCGCCAGGGTGCTGGCCGAGGCACTGCCCTATATCCGGCGTTTCAGTGGCAAGACCATGGTCATAAAATATGGCGGCAACGCCATGTCCGATGACCAGTTGAAGAGTGACTTTGCCCGTGACGTGGTATTGATGAAACTGGTGGGCATGAATCCGGTCGTGGTCCATGGCGGCGGCCCCCAGATTGGGGAGTTATTGCAACGCATCGGCAAGGAAAGCCGGTTTGTGGAAGGCATGCGTGTGACCGACAGCGAAACCATGGATGTCGTGGAGATGGTGCTGGGTGGGTTGGTGAACGGCGAGATTGTCAATCTCATCAACCGCCATGGGGGGTGCGCCGTGGGATTGAGCGGCAAGGATGGCGAACTGATCCGGGCGCGCAAGATGGTGTTCACCCGCGACAACCCGGAATTGAATGCGCCCGAGATTATCGATATCGGGCACGTGGGCGAAGTGGAAAGCATCGATACCGCAGTGATTGACCTGCTCATTCGCGGAAATTTCGTGCCGGTAATTGCGCCCATGGGCGTGGATGCAGCAGGTCAGTCCTACAATATCAATGCCGACCTGGTGGCCAGCAAGCTCGCACAGGTGTTGTCGGCGGAAAAACTGATCATGCTTAGCAATACCTGCGGCGTACTGGATCGTGACGGGCGAATGGTGCGCGGCATCGGCCAGAAGGAGGCCGCCCAAATGATTGCCGACGGCGTCATAAGTGGCGGCATGCTGCCCAAAGTCCGCGCCGCAATGGATGCGGTGAACTCGGGGGTCAACAGCGTACATATCCTCGATGGCCGGGTGGCGCATGCGGTTTTGCTGGAAGTCCTGACCGATCATGGAGTCGGCACGTTGATCCGTGCGAGCCGGCCGGCGGCGCGGCTGGCATGAGCGCCCGCGCCCGCGTTGACCGCAAGCAGCAGATACTGGAGGTTCTGGCGCGCGAACTCGAAACCCATCCGGGTTCGCGTATTACGACCGCCGGGCTGGCGCAGGCAGTCGGTGTGTCCGAAGCGGCGCTATACCGCCATTTTGCCAGCAAGGCAAGAATGTTTGAGGCGCTGATTGATTTCGCCGAGGACTCCGTGTTCTCGCTGGTGAATCGTATCCTCGAGCAGGATCAGGATGCTGTCACGCGTTGTGAACGCATCACACGGGTGTTGCTTGGTTTCTCCGACCGCAATCCCGGCATCACTCGCATCCTGCTCGGCGATGCACTGGTGGGCGAAAATGAGCGTCTGCGCGCCCGGGTCGGGAGGTTCTTCGAGCGGGTGGAAACCCAGCTAAAACAGGTGTTGCGTGAGGCCAACCTTGTCGACGGTCTGCGTGCCGCGGCCTCGATAGATGCCAGCGCCAATCAAATCATGGCGCTGATTGAAGGACGCATCTGCCAGTATGTGCGTTCTGATTTCCGGCGTCGCCCCACCGAGTTCCTGGATGAGCAATGGGTGATGCTGCGCGCGGGACTGTTCCATTAAGAACCCTCTGGACAAGTTCAGAGGCTCCGCAGTGCAGTGACGCGCTGCCATTTTCAATGACGAATTAGTTATTGAAAATGTGAGGCTGACTACAACCCCTTTAATTCCTTGAAGCGCAGGATCTTGTCGCCGTACTGCTGGCGAATCGACTCCTGCTCCTTGTGTTTGGCCTCGATGAACTGCTGATTATTTTCTGTTTGCCGGCGCAGTGACTCGATATCTTTCAACAGCGCCTCGTTTGGGGTCTTGCCGGCGCGTTCCTCGGCTGCCGCGGCCTCAATGCGTTTGTCCAGATCCTGCTGGATCTTCGAATTGCGGGTTTTGGTGACGCTGATGGTGGCGTCCAACGCGGTAATCTGTTCGTCACGCACGCGCTCGATGTCCTCGACGGTGCTGAACGTGGCAAGCAGGATGCCGTCCTGGCGCACCTTTTCCTGTTCCGCATGTTTGATCTCCGCTTCCGCGTCGGCCTTTGCCTTCTCCACTGCCAGTTCCTCCGGCGTCTTGGCGCGCTCGGTTTCCTCCACCGCGCCGCTCTGCTTGATTACCTCATGGCCTTGCTGGGCGAATTCCGGCGGCACTGATTCGCCACACTCGCGCACGCCCTCATTGTTGGTCCAGCACTTGATTGCGGCACTGGCCGGGAATACGAGGCTCAGGCCGGTGATCATGGTTGCGGCAACAATAACAAACTTACCGGTTTTGATGGCTGACATGAGAATCACCTGTGGTTTGCATTGGACTAATATCACGGTTGCATGGTGCGGGATTATAGCGCCAGGGCGCCATGGCATCACGAGCGGGCGGTTTGCGCCTGAGTATTGATGCCGAACTCGGCGCGGTAGGCACGCACGGCCTCGAGTTCGGACTGCAGTCCGCCCTTCTGTTCCAGGTACGCAATCAAATCGTCCAGCGTCACGATGCTTATGACACGGATTCCGTGGCCTTGTTCAACCTCCTGGAGCGCGGAGCGGCCATTTTGCCCCCGCTCCTGACGGTCCACGGCAATGACGACCCCGCCGGGACTGGCCCCGGCGGCGCGGATCAGGGCAATGGATTCGTTCACGGAAGTTCCCGCCGTGATCACGTCATCCACGATGAGCACACGTCCCGCCAGCGGCGCCCCGAAGATGACGCCCCCCTCACCGTGGTCCTTGGCTTCTTTGCGATTATAGCTGCACGGCAGCGCGCGCTTGTGGTTGCGGGCAAAGGCAATGGCCAGTGCAGTGGCTAGTGGGATGCCCTTGTAGGCGGGTCCGAACAGCATGTCGAATTCAATCCCGGAACTTCGCACCGCTTTGGCATAGAACTCGCCGAGACGGGCCAGACTGGCACCGGTATTGAAGCGGCCGCTATTGAAAAAATACGGACTGCGGCGGCCCGATTTCAGCGTGAATTCGCCGAAGCGCAGCACCTTTTCGGCGAGCGCAAATTCAATGAACTGCTGTTTGAATGATTCCATTACGAATGCATGGGATTGAAACGGGGCAGGCTGGCGTACCCCGCGCCCCGGGACCGGCCACGCGTCAGTTGGTGAAAAACTGCTGGTCGAAAGTGACGGTGGTGGAAGCGGATGATTCGGCCGGCATGACGGTGATGCTGAACTGCAAGGTCTCACCGTCCGCAACTGCCGTTTCGGCAATGTAATAGATGGCCTTGCTGTCAGTCTGTGCGTCGATCAGCTCGCGCACGCTCAGTTGCCGCAATTGGGCGCTGAGATTGGTTGCCGTCGCCTGCACTTTTGCGCGCACCGGTTGTCCGGTGGTCCCCATGACCTTTTTCAAAACGGAAATGTTCAGCAGGGCGTGGCTTTTGCTGCGCTGGATGCCATAGGCTTTCGCCACTTCCGGCGTCAGTATGTCGGTGGTGAATGCGCTGTAATGGACCGTGTAATCGCCAAAAGTGCTGGACTGCTCCGCCATCGTGCCGGCACAAAAAAGGCACAGGGCACCACTGAGTAGTAAACGCAGAATGGGCTGGTTCATGACTCTGCTCCTCGTATCAGCCGGGTCCAGGTGGCGCAACGCGGGTT
>MGYT01000101.1:14941-22486 GCA_001801865.1 Gammaproteobacteria bacterium RIFCSPLOWO2_02_FULL_61_13 | reverse complement strand
GCTAATATAGCAGACCCGGTTGCGGCGGGACGCGCAGTTGCCGCAGGCCACGCCATGGCCTCGCTAAAACAGCACCCCGGCCAGCCGCTGCCCAGCCGCGGTCATTGGTTTGATTACCAGAATGATGCAAAGTTGCAGCCCGACCAGGACTATCAATGGAGAGAAATCCAGCATCCCCGTCGACGGCAGCAATGCGCGCGCGCGACGCAGAAGGGGGTCCGTAAGCCGGTAGATAATGACAGTGACCGGATTATAAGCGCCGGGACTCACCCAGCTCAGCAGCACCTGGAGGAAGACTGCAAACATGAATACATAAATCGCAAATTGCAGCAATCCGGCCAGGCTGAGGACCAGGAGGCCGGCCAAACCCGGCGCCCGTCCCCCCGCGATCCAGGACACCAGGAATAGCTCAGTCAGCTTCAGCATCAACATGAGCAACAACGATGGAAAGTCGATGCCGCGAAATCCCGGAATATAGCGGCGCAACGGCCGCAGCAACGGGTTGGTCACAAGCACGACGAACTGCGATACCGGATTGTTGAAATCCGCCCGTACCCATTGCAGCAGGAAGCGCAGCATTACCGCAAACAGGTAGAGCCCGAACAGCGTATTGATCAGATAGATCAGGGCTTCGCGCAGAAATACCATTACCCCTCTCCAAATTGTCGGGCCAATTCCTCGGAGCGTTGCCGCGCTGCCTGTACCGCCCGTACCAGTATTTCCTGCAGCCCGTTTTCCTCAAGGATCCGCACCCCTTCCTCCGTGGTTCCTCCGGGGGAGGTCACCTGGCGTCGCAAGTCCGCGGGGTCCGCGACGCCCGCCGCGGCCATGCGCGCGGCACCGAGAGCGGTTTGCACTGTTAATGTCAGTGCCTGCGCTGGCGACAGTCCCAGTTCCACGCCGGCCCGGATCAACCCTTCCATCACCAGGAAGAAATAGGCCGGGCCACTGCCTGAGAGCGCGGTGATAACGTCGAGCAGCGCCTCGTGTTCCACCCACTGGACGATGCCCACGGCGCCCAGGATGCGCTCCGCCAATTGCCGTTGCGCAGCAGTGACATCGGCAGTGCAATACAACCCAGTGGCGCCGGCACCCAGCAATGCCGGGGTATTGGGCATGGCGCGCACCAGAGGCACGGGGGCGCCAATCCAGGACTGGATGGATTCGATGCGCACACCGGCGGCCACGGTGATCACCAGGGGCCGGTATTGGCGCAATGCCTCCGCGAGTTCCCGGACCGTATCTCTCATGCCCTGCGGCTTCACCGCCAGGACCACGACATCAGCGCGGGACACTGCCGCCGTGCCGTCCGCAGTTACGCTGATCCCGGTCTGCGACTTTAGTTTTTCGCGCTGTTCCGGTTCCGGATCGATGCCGTGCAGGGCATCCGCGCTCCAGCCCGCCTGGATCAGGCCGCCAGCCAGGCTGCGGCCCATGTTGCCGCAGCCGATCAGGGCGATGCGTGGCAGAGACATGCAAGACTCCAAAATGAATTGATGGCGCCGCAGTTTAACAAGTTGCTGATGCTCCGGTGGTCAGGTACGGGGGCCGAAGATCCCGGTGCCAACCCGCACGATGGTTGCCCCTTCGGCAATAGCGGCCTCCAGGTCCGAGGTTGTACCCATGGACAAGGTATCCAGGTCCAGGCCGGCCTGCCGCAGCTCGGCAAACAACTCCCGCAATCGGCGAAACGCAGCGCGCTGGACGTCCAGCGTGGTTGCGGGTTCGGGCATTGCCATCAAGCCGCGCAGCCGCAGACCCGGCAATGCGGCAATATACCGGGCCAGTTCGACAGCTGCCGCAGGCGCCACGCCGGCCTTGGTCGACTCGCCACTGATGTTCACCTCCAGGCAAACATTCAGCGGTGCTGCGGCGGGCGCCCGGGCCTCAGCCAAGCGTCGCGCGATCTTGTCCCGGTCCACGCTGTGTACCCAGTGAAAGTGCCGTGCGATGAGCCGGGTCTTGTTGGCTTGCACCGGACCGATGAAATGCCAGGTCAAGGGCAGGTCCGACAACTGCCCCATCTTGGCGATCGCTTCCTGGAGGTAACTCTCGCCAAATTCCCGCTGGCCACAGGCGGCGACCGCCCGGATCGCCGCAGGCCCCTGTGACTTGCTTACCGCCAGCAGCGTAATGGCGGCAGCGGAGCGCCCATAACGGGCTGCGCTGGTTTCGAGTTCAGCCCGGATTTCGGCAAGGTTTTGTGCAATGTTCTGCATGCAAAATCGGTAGGTTATACTGCGTTGACAGGTACGGTCCCGGGACCGGTACCTGACCCGGGGGTCGCGATGCCAGGAAACTCTAATATAACCGGCCCGATCCCGCTAAAGTTTGCATCCGGCCGGGCGCCGTTCCGGCCGGGGGGAAAACCTTAAGCACCAGCGGAGGAATACATGGATATAGGTGAACTGCTTGCCTTCAGCGTGAAGAACAAGGCATCTGACTTGCATCTGTCCGCCGGATTGCCGCCCATGATTCGCGTCGACGGTGATGTACGTCGCATCAACGTACCGGCCATGGACCACAAGGATGTTCATGATCTCGTGTACGACATCATGAACGACAAGCAGCGCAAGGACTACGAGGAGTTTCTGGAGTGCGACTTCTCATTTGAAGTCCCCAATCTGGCCCGCTTTCGGGTTAATGCGGCGAACCAGAACCGCGGTTCTTTTGCCGTATTCCGTACCATTCCGTCAAAGATACTGTCACTTGAGCAACTGGGGGCACCGAAGATTTTTGAATCCATCTCCGATTATCCCCGCGGCGTGGTGCTGGTGACCGGTCCCACCGGTTCCGGCAAATCCACGACGCTGGCGGCCATGGTGAACCACAAGAATGAGTCCGAGTACGGCCACATCCTGACGATCGAGGACCCCATCGAGTTTGTGCACGAGAGCAAGAAGTGCCTGATCAATCAGCGCGAGGTGCATCGCGACACGCTCGGATTCGCCCAAGCGCTGCGCTCGGCATTGCGCGAGGACCCGGACGTCATCCTGGTGGGCGAAATGCGCGACCTGGAGACCATCCGGCTGGCGCTCAGCGCCGCCGAGACCGGACACCTGGTGTTCGGCACGCTGCATACCTCGTCCGCGGCCAAGACCATTGACCGTATCGTGGACGTGTTCCCGGCGGAGGAAAAGGAAATGATGCGCGCGATGTTGTCGGAGTCACTGCGCGCGGTCATATCCCAGAACTTGCTGAAGAAAAAGGGTGGTGGTCGCGTCGCGGCCCATGAAATCATGATCGGAACGCCCGCCATCCGCAACCTGATCCGGGAAAACAAGATTGCGCAGATGTACTCGGCCATCCAGACCGGGGCGCAGATAGGCATGCAGACGCTGGATCAGAATCTGCAGAAGCTGGTGCAACAGGGCCTCGTGGACAAGGCCGAGGCGCGCAGCAAGGCGACCAACAAAGACAATTTCTGATCTGCCGGGGGTTTCGGCGGGAGGGATTTCATGGAACGCGATCAGGCTATTAAATTCATGCGCGATCTTCTCAAACTGATGATTGAGAAGAAGGGTTCCGACCTGTTCATCACCGAGGGTTTCCCACCGGCGATCAAGGCCCATGGCAAGGTCATGCCGGTGTCCAAGACGGCGCTGACCGGCGACAATACCAAGGCCATGGTCTACGCCATCATGAATGATCGGCAGTTGAAGGAATTTGAAGCCACCAAGGAGTGTAATTTCGCCATCAATCCCGTGGGGATTGGCCGCTTTCGCTGTAACGCCTATGTGCAACGCACCTACTGCGGCCTGGTCCTGCGCACCATCGAGACCGAGGTGCCGAACCTGGACAAGCTCGGCCTGCCGGAGGTGCTGAAGGATATCGTCATGACCAAGCGCGGCCTGGTCATCATGGTGGGCGGCACCGGTTCCGGTAAGTCCACCTCGCTCGCGGCGATGATCGACTATCGCAATCAGAATACCCACGGCCATATCATCACCATCGAAGACCCGGTGGAGTACGTGCACCCGCACAAGAACTGCATCATCATGCAGCGCGAAGTGGGTGTGGATACGGATGATTGGGATATCGCCCTGAAAAATACCCTGCGTCAGGCCCCCGACGTGATTCTGCTGGGTGAAATCCGGGCGCGCGAGACGATGGAATTCGCCATTGCCTTCGCCGAAACCGGGCATCTGGCCATGGCCACATTGCATGCCAACAGCGCCAACCAGGCCATGGACCGCATCATCAACTTTTTCCCGGAGGAACGTCGTCAGCAGTTGCTGATGGACCTGTCACTGAATCTCAAGTCGGTCATTGCACAACGGCTGTTGCGTACGCCGGATGGCAAGGGGCGTGTGGCTGCCATTGAGATCCTGCTCAATTCACCGCTGATTGCGGACCTGATCCACAAGGGCAAGGTGCATGAAATCAAGTCCATCATGGGCAAGTCGCGCGAGTTGGGGATGCAAACCTTCGATCAGGCGCTGTTTGACCTGTATGAGGCCGACAAGGTCACACTGGACGATGCGCTGCGCAACGCCGATTCCATGAATGAATTGCGCCTGCGTATCAAACTTGAAGGCAAGGCTTCCAAGGGCAAGGACGCCCTGGGCGGGCTCGAACACATGAGCCTGAAAGAGGATGAGGAAGCAGAAAAGAAGGGCATGATGCGCTGAAAACCCTTTATGCCCTCTGCACCAAACACTTGACGCGTCGCAAACCGGAGACTCCCCCGGCATGGATATACTTCCGTATCTGAAACTGATGGTGGAAAAGAGCGCCTCCGACCTGTTTTTCACGGTCGGCGCCCCGGTAAAGATCAAGATTGAAGGCAAGGCGCAATCCGTCGGCAAGACCATGCTGACCGGAGATGTCTGCAAGGCCGCCGCCTATGGCGTCATGAGCAAGCACCAGATTGCCAAGTTCGAGGACACCATGGAATGTGATTTTGCCATTCCGTTGCCCGATGGCGGCGCGCGCTTCCGCGTCAATGTGTTCCGCCAGCGTGGCGACGTGGCCATGGTGATGCGGCGCATCCCGCAGCAGATCCCGACCCTGGACCAGCTTGGGTTGCCGGAGATCCTCAAGGACCTGATCATGCACAAGCGTGGTCTGATTCTCATGGTGGGCGCCACGGGTTCAGGCAAGTCGACAACACTGGCAGCCATGATCGACCATCGCAATGACAACATGATGGGCCACATCCTGACCATCGAAGACCCGGTGGAGTTCAGTCACCCGAACAAGAAGGCCATCGTCAACCAGCGTGAGGTCGGTGTGGATACGCTGTCCTATCGCAATGCGCTCAAGGCTTCGTTGCGCGAGGCGCCAGACGTAATCCTGATCGGTGAGATCCGCGAGCGTGAAACCATGGAAGCAGCCATGGAATTGTCCAACACCGGTCATCTGGCCGTCTCCACCTTGCATGCAAACAATTCCAACCAGGCCATGGAGCGCGTCATCAACCTGTACCCGCAGGAGTCGCACAAGCAGTTGTTCATGGACCTGTCGCTGAACCTTCGTGCGGTCATCTCCCAGCGCCTGGTGGTGGGCGTGGACAGCAAGCGCTGTGCCGCCATCGAAGTCATGCTTAACACGCCCCACATCGGCGAGTTGATCCTCCAGGGGCAGATAAGTGACATCAAGGAAGCCATGCAGGAAAGCGGCGCCGGCGGTATGCAGACATTCGACACCGCGCTGTTCAACCTCTACAAGGAAGGGCGGGTCAGTCTCGAGGAGGCGCTGAACAACGCCGATTCCCGCGCCAATCTGGAGGCCCGGATCAACTTCGGGTAACGCTACGGAAGGCCAGGCATGTCCCTGCTAAGCGAATTCAAGACCTTCGCCATCCGCGGCAATGTTGTAGACATGGCCATCGGCGTCATCATGGCTGCTGCATTCGGCAAGGTGGTCGCCTCGCTGGTGAACGACGTCATCATGCCGCCAATCGGCGTTCTGGTGGGTGGTGTTGAGTTCGGGAATCTGGCGGTGACGCTGAAGGAAGCGGGGGGCGAGTTGCCCGCAGTGACGCTGAATTACGGCCAGTTCATCCAGACCATTGTGGATTTCACCATTATCGCGGCAGCGGTGTTTTTTGCGGTGAAGGTGATAAACCAATTGCAGAAGCAACAGGCTGCGGCCCCGCTGCCGGCACCCAGCCGCGAGGAACAATTGCTGACGGAAATCCGGGATCTGATGAAAGAGCGACGCTGAAAGCCCATTTCCGAATTAGGACACAGAAAGAAAAAAGGGGCCAATGGCCCCTTTCCTCTTTAACAACAAGAGCAATGCTTACTTGTTGTTGATGTACATCGTCACTTCGAAGCCGAAGCGGATGTCATTGAATGCTGGGGTTTCCCATTTCATGTGTGCAATCTCCCGTTTGTGTTGAAGGCCTGATCAGCCTCCTGACTTCTTATACAGCAGGGATCGTGCCAGTTATCGCCGTTTGAGTTTCCTCGTAATAATACTAATAAATTCAGCAAGTTATATTATTGAAGGGTTTGGCCCGGTGAATATGGTTTCGGCAGGGTGGTTGTTATTCACCATGCGAGCGCACAGTAAGAACCAGATTTCCGACCCAGGAGCGTGAATCTGGCCGGGGGTCAGACAGGGTAAATGCTGGCGGCTTCAAACACCGGGCCGTCCACACAGACACGTTTCATGGCCACACCGGCCGGTGTGTACACCGGCACTGCGCAGCCGGCGCAACCACCCACGGCACAGGCCATATATTCCTCCAATGAAATCTGGCACGGCAGTGCGAACTCCTGTGCCAGGCGGGCCACGGCCTTCAACATCGGCGTGGGTCCACAGGCAAATAGCTCGACCTTCGCCCGTTCTCCGGCTGGCTGGGCAGCAAGCCAGTCCCGGGCCAGGTCGGTGACGAAACCGTTATAACAACCCGGGAATCCCGCCCCGCTTGCGAGGCGGGAAGGAATGCCCCAGTCCTCGATCAGCGGCATGGAGGCAATGCATGCTCCGGGTATCCCAGGTACCAGGAAGGCGGACGGCCGTGCGGCAAACGGAAACGGCACTTCCGATCCCATGAGCACCAGGGGGGCAATCTGCGGACGCAAACGGCGCATATGGTCGGCCAGAAAAATCATGGGGGGGATGCCCACGCCGCCGCCGATGAGCAGCGGCCAGCGCCGGTACCCGGAAAGCTTGAAGGGCACGCCGATGGGCCCCAGCAGGCTGAGTTCATCTCCAACCCGGGCCTGAGCCAACAACCGCGTGCCCAGGCCGTGCACCTTGTAGAGAATCTCCAGCGCACCCGAATCCACATCGACGCGCATGATGGACATCGGCCTGCGCATCGGCAGGGACGCCGCGCAACGCAGGTGCACAAAGCTGCCGGGCCGGGCCACTTCTGCAGTTGCCGGTGCGTGCAGCTTCAGGATCCGCTGGCTGCCGGCGCAGGTTTCATGCGCCAACACGTGCGCTGATTCCAGGTTGATCGTGTTGCGGGTTGGCGGGTATCCGGTTCCCGAACGCTCCGGCTCCGTCATTGCTGGAATACCAGCCGGCCTTGCAGGATAGTGGCGATTACGCGGCCGCGCAGACGTTGACCCAGGAACGGGTTGTTGT
>MGYT01000101.1:2508-14927 GCA_001801865.1 Gammaproteobacteria bacterium RIFCSPLOWO2_02_FULL_61_13 | reverse complement strand
ACCGTCCCGCTCCAGTCGCCCCTGATCCAGGCCCAGGATGCGCGCCGGCGCGGCAGTGACGGCCGCCACGGCCCTGGATAACGGGAGTTTCCCCTCATGCACCAGCTTCAGCAGCAATGGCAGTAACAGGTCGATGGTCGAGGCACCGGGCTCGGTAAGGCTGAACGGTGCGGCCTTGGCATCGGCATCGTGAGGCTGGTGGTCGGAGCAGACGGCATCGATGACGCCACCGGCAACGGCCTCAATGAGGGAGGCACGATCAGCCGCGCCGCGGAGCGGCGGTGCCATATGGCAGCGTGATTCGTACCCGTCCACGTCCGCATCGATCAAATGCAGATGGCAGATGCCGGTATCCGCGCTGACCGCGACGCCCCTTTCGCGCGCGGCCCGGATCTGGCAAATGCTCCCGGCGGCTGAGATCCGGCCCAGATGCAGGCGTGCGCCGGCTTCCTCCGCCAGCAGCAGGGCGCGTGCCACGGCCACGGTCTCGGCACTGGCCGGTATGGGCGGCAGGCCAAGTCGTGTACTGGTGGCGCCTTCATGCATGGCGCCCCCATTGCGCAGTTGTGGATCATCCGGCTGGATAAAAACAGTCAGGCCGCAGCCTGCGGCATATTCCATCGCGCGGCGCAGCACCTCGCTGTTGGTAACGGCGCGGCCGGCATCGCTGACGCCGCGGCACCCGGCTGCCTTCAGGGTTTGCATTTCCGCCAGCACGTCCCCTTCCAGACCCAGGGTCAATGCGCCGAGGACCACCACCTGTGTCATGCCGGCAGCGGCGGCACGCTGATTGATCAGCTCGAGTACTGCCGGCGTGTCCACCACCGGCTCCGTATCCGGCGGGCAGCACAGGGTAGTGATGCCCGCCGCGGCCGCCGCTGCACATTCACTGGCAATGGTGGCCTTGTGTTCAGCACCGGGTTCGCGCGGGCGCGCGCACAGATCCACCAATCCAGGCAGCACCAGTTTGCCGGCGGCGTTGATCTCCTGATCCGGGCGAAATCCGGCCGGTGCCGCGCCGATGGCCGCCACGCGCCCATTGGCCACATACACATCCGCCACCTGATCCTGGCCCGAGGCAGGACAGACCACACGGCCACCGCGGATACTCAGACGCATCAGCCTGCCTCCCGGCCCGGCGCCAATGAGCCCATGATCATGGCCATGATCGCCATGCGCACGGAGATGCCATGACTCACCTGTTGCAGGATCACTGAGCGGGCGCCGTCAGCCACTTCCGAATCAATTTCGACGCCACGGTTTATCGGACCCGGATGCATGACGATGACATCTTCGCGCGCAACCCGCAGGCGCGCGTTGGTCAGGCCAAAGCAGTTGAAATATTCCTTCGCGCCGGGCAGCAGCGCGCTGCGCATGCGTTCCCGTTGCAGACGCAACATGACAATGACGTCCGCGTCACGGATCCCGGATTCGAGTTCGTTGTACACGGTTACACCCATGGACTCGATACCCGCAGGGATCAGGGTCTTGGGTCCGACCACGCGTATGTCCGGAACGCCGAGCGCGCGCAACGCATGGATCTCGGAGCGGGCCACGCGCGAGTGGGCCACGTCGCCGACGATGGCGACGCGCAGCCGCGGGAAATCGGGTTTGTGGCGCCGGATGGTAAACATGTCCAGCACCGCCTGGGTCGGGTGGGAATGTCGGCCGTCGCCGGCGTTAATCACACGCACATCCGGCGACACCCGGGAGGCGATGAAATGCGCCGCACCGCTGTTGCCGTGACGGATGATGAACATGTCGCAATACATCGCCTGCAGCGTGTGCAGCATGTCCTGCAGGGACTCCCCCTTGCTGGTGGAGGAGGTGGTGGAATTCAGGTTCAGGACATCCGCGGACAGCCGTTTGGCGGCAAGTTCAAACGTGGTGCGCGTGCGCGTGCTCGGCTCGAAGAACAAGTTGACGATGGTTTTGCCCCGCAGCAGGGGGACCTTCTTGACGGCGCGCTCGCCGACACCGGCAAAGGACTCGGCGTGGTCAAGGATTTCGAGCAGCAAATCGCGGCTCAGACCTTCAATGGTAAGAAAATGCTTCAGACGGCCATATTGATCGAGTTGGGTGTCTTGCGCCGTCATTCCGACTTTTTGATTTCCAGAGCCAGAGGCTCCGGGCCAGTGAGTTTAACATGCTCATCCGGGTGCAGGTCCAGCCGCCGGCCGACGACATCCGCCTGGACCGGCAATTCCCGGCCGCCCCGCTCGATCAACACCGTCAGGCAGATGCTCGCGGGCCGCCCCCAGTCAAAGATCTCGTTCATGGCCGCGCGCACAGTGCGTCCCGTTTGCAGGACGTCATCCACGAGAACGAGGTGTCGATCATCCACTGCCAGGGGCAGGTGGGACGGTGCCACCCGGGGATGCATGCCGATGCGACTGAAGTCGTCGCGGTAAAAGGCGATGTTGAGTTCCCCCACCGGGCTGGTGATACCCAGTTCCCGGTGCAAGCGCCTCGCCACCCACAGGCCGCCGGTGTGGATCCCGATGATCAGCGGGTTGTCGCGTCCGGTGCCCTTCAGCCAAATGCGCGTTTCCCGGGCCATACCTCGGATCAGTCCGTCAATCTCGTCAGCTCCGAGACGGTTCACGCTGTGGCGCCGGTTGCGGTCGGAGCCGGCGACTGTTGTTCTGCAAGCCAGGACTCCAGGATCACCTTTGCCGCCTCGGCGTCCACCTTGACTCGACCGGGCATTTGCCGGCGGGCGGCAAAGGTGGTCAGACGTTCGTCGGCCCGATGCACCGGGAGCCGGAACCGCCCGGCGAGTTTGCGCGCAAACCGGTCGGCGGCGTCGGTGCAGGGTTGCCGCGTCCCATCCAGGTTGAGGGGATTGCCCACCACCAGCGCCTGCGGCTGCCAGTCGCGCAACAGCATTTCAATCCGCTCCCAGTCGGGCCGGCCGTGGCGAACCGCAATGATTTCCAGCGCCGTAGCCGTCGCGGTTATCGGCTGCCCCACGGCGACCCCGATGCGTTTTTCCCCGTAATCGAAACAGATCAGGGTGCCGGGACTCACGCGTGTCCGACGTCAGATGAAAGCCGATCCACGTCGACGCCGAGCAGGCGCGCAGCCCGTTCCCAGCGTTTCTCCACCGGGGTTCGGAAGATGATGTCGCTGCCCGCGGGACCGCTGAGCCAGGCGTTCTCCTTTATTTCCTGTTCCAGCTGACCTGCCGCCCAGCCGGCATAGCCCAGGGCGATAAAGGCCTGTTCCGGTCCGCGCCCCTCGGCAATGGCCTCGAGAATGTCGCGCGACGTGGTCACGCCGATTTCGTCGCTGACGTTGATGGAAGAGTGCCAGCTGGTATCCGGGCGGTGCAGCACGAAACCGCGATCCGTCTGCACCGGCCCGCCCTGATGAATGATCATGTTGTCCACGTCCGGGCTGCGGGCTGTGAGGTTCATCTGCGCCAGGATGTCGCTCAGCGCCAGTTCCATGGGCCGGTTGATGACGATGCCCATGGCGCCGTCCTCATTGTGGGCGCAGATAAACGTCACCGTGTGATGAAAATTCGGGTCCGCCAGGTTTGGCATGGCGATCAGGAACTGGTTGGTCAGATTCGTTGTACCCATGTGCGGATTGTAGCGTCAGGGCGGCAGCGGAACCACCCATCCTGCCCAACGCGCAGGTTGACGCAAAGCGGTTAGCGGAAGCCCTGGTTGTTGATGAACTGCCAGGTGCGGGTGATATGCAGGATGTCTGTGTCCACGCGGATGTTCTGGGGTAATGGCGCAAATGGCGCCGCCAGCATGACGATCCGGATGGCAGCATCATCCAGTACGGATTCTCCGGAGGAATGGCGGATGATGATCTCGTTGACCGAGCCGTCCACATTCAACGCCACATCCAGAATCAGGCTGCCGGATAAACCGCGCCGCCGCGCTTCATCGGGATAATTAAGGTTGCCGACGCGTTCCACCTTGGCGCGCCAGGCCTCCATGTACGCAGCATATTTGTATTCGCGCGTGCTGGCGGATATGAATTTCTGCTTTGGGCGCTGCGCCTTGGCTTCGAGCTTGCGTTTAATCTCCGCGCTCAGCGAGGCCACCTTGAAACTGTTGGTGAGCAATTGCGTCGCCGTGGGCCGGCGCTCAGGCTCGGCGCGGATTTTCTCCTCGTTACTTGACTGCGCCGGCGCCTCAAAATCGCCGGTCTTGTCCGTGGTGAGCAATGGTCGCGTCTCCACCGGCGCGGGCGGCGTTTCGGTTACCGGCGCGGACTTCTGCGTAACCGGCTGCGGCGGTGCGGCGGCAGGGGGCATGGTTACGGCCGGTGAGGTGTCCGGAAAAAGCGGCGGCGTCGGGGTGGACGGCCGCACGTCGTCGGTCGAGTCGCCCCCGCCCTGCAGATTTGCCTGCGCCAGCAGCTTGGCCTGGTCGGGGGATTCCGGGCTGGTCTGTTGCACCAGCGTGATCTCCATGGTGTCGAGGCGCGGTGGGTGCTGATCCTCGGGAGCAAAGGATACTCCGAGGATCACGGTCGCGTGGGCGATGGCCGCCAGGCACAAGGTAAGCCCGAGCCGATCCGCCGGGGTGATGATGGGTCGCTGGGCGGCGATGGCACTCAATGTGTTGATGTCTGGTCAGACATTGCTCGCTGGCATTATAAACCGCCCGGCAGTTTCGGCCCGCTTGCGCGCCAGCACATCCAGATAGCGACCGGCGATATCGGTGCCGTAGATGGCGTCCAATTCCCGGGCGCAGGTGGGACTGGTCACATTAATCTCGGTCAGATAATCCCCTATCACGTCCAGACCCACGAACAACAGGCCGCGCTCGCGCAAGGCCGGGCCGACCTGGGCGCAGATCCAGCGGTCGCGATCCGTCAGCGCCACGCCCTTGCCCAACCCTCCCGCCGCAAGGTTGCCGCGGAAGTCACCGGCGCGCGGGATGCGCGCCAGCGCAAACTCCACCGGCTCCCCGTCGATCATCAGAATGCGTTTGTCTCCGAGCGCTATTTCCGGAAGGAATTTTTGCGCCATCACAAATCGCGTTTCAAAGCGCGACAGGGATTCGATTATCACGGCCACGTTGGGCTCATCCTTGTTGATGCGAAATATCAGCATGCCGCCCATGCCATCCAGTGGTTTCAGTACGATGTCCGTGTGTTCCGCGGCAAACTCGCGAATGCGCGCGGCACTGCGCGTCACCAGCGTTGGCGGCATGCACTGCGGGAACCAGTTGACGAACAGCTTTTCATTACAGTCGCGCAGGCTGGCCGGGTCATTACTCACCAGTACGCCGCGGCGGGCCGCCAGTTCAAGCAGTTGCGTGGTGTAGATATACTCGCTATCCACGGGTGGATCCTTGCGCATCAGGATCAAGTCCAGATGGGACAACGGTGCCACGAGTTCATCCTGGAAGCGGTGCCAGGCCGCGGGTTCGTCGCTGACGGAGACGACGCGCATCCTGGCCATGGGTTCGGCGTCGCGGAGATACAAGTCCCCAAGCTCGAGGTAATGGAGAGTCCAACCGCGCCGTTGTGCTGCCAGCAGCATCGCAAAGGTGGTGTCCTTCTTTATCTTGATCCCGCCGATGGGATCCATGATGACGCCGAGTTTCATGCTAGGAGCCGGTCGGACCCAGGGACATCGTCGCGAGACGGCGGGAGACCGAGGACAGATTTGGGCGAATTCGACGCGCATAGTGGTGACTATGTAAGGAGAATTCGCGCGAATATGGACCGGTATCCCGGCGTCGCAGCAGGTGGATCATAGGTCCGACAGGCTCCTCGGGGCCGTGTGTACCGGCCGGGGCCGGAGTAAGGTAATCAGGGATTTTCGGAATTATATCGCGCCACGGGAGCAGGATCGCATGCAGTTGCGCATTGTCAGCAGAAACAGCCCGCTTGCCATGTGGCAGGCCGAGTACGTGCGTGGGCGCCTGCGCGCCGCGCATCCGGGTCTTGACGTGAGTATCAGCGGCGTAACCACGACCGCAGATCGGTTTCTGGATCAGCCGTTGTCGGCCCTGGGTGGCAAGGGCCTGTTCGTCAAGGAACTGGAACAGGAGATGCTGGACGGTAATGCCGATCTGGCTGTGCATTCCATGAAGGACGTTCCGGTATTGCTGCCGGATGGCCTGGATCTGCCGGTGATACTCAAACGCGAGGATGTGCGCGATGCGTTCATATCCAGCCGCTTCGGCGCCCTGGATGAATTGCCCCATGGCGCGCGCGTCGGCACATCCAGTTTGCGGCGTCGGTGCCAGTTGCTGGCGCTGCGCCCGGATCTTGAGGTGCTGGAACTACGCGGCAACGTGGGCACACGGTTGGGGCGGCTGGATGGCGGGGATCTGGATGCCATCGTGTTGGCCGCCGCCGGCATGGCACGACTCGGACTCGAAACGCGGGTGCGCGAGTTTCTGGCGACTGAACGCATGCTGCCGGCCATCGGTCAGGGGGCACTGGGCATTGAATGCCGGGCCGGCGATCAGACTTCACAGGCGTTGATCGGTGTGCTGAACGATGTTCCTACGGCGCAATGCGTGCTGGCCGAACGCGCAGTGAATCGTACCCTGTTCGGCGGCTGTCATGTCCCCATTGCCGGACTCGCGCGCATCACCGCCGCAGGCCTTGAGTTGGAGGCCCTGGTGGGCACGCTGGACGGCCGCCGGCTATTGCGCGATCGGATCCTGGGAGCGCCGGCCGAGGCGGAGCAATTGGGGCGGGAGCTCGGCGCGCGGCTTTTGGATCAGGGTGCCGCCGACATCCTGCGTGAGATCGGTCATGACTGAGCGGGTGAACGGCGCGCTGGATGGTTGCCGCATCTGGGTCACGCGGCCCCGGGCGCAGGCCCGGGCCTTGTGCGATCTGATCCATGGCGCCGCAGGAGTGGCGGTGGAATTCCCGCTCACGGAGATCGTGGCGGCGCCGGATCCGGGTACGGCCCGTGCGATTTTGGCACAGGTGGCGCAATTCGACCTGTGCATCTTCATCAGCCGCAATGCGGTCCTGTACGCGCTGGAGTTGCGGCCGGAATTGGCGCAGGCGACTGGTGAATGCCGGATATTCGCGGTCGGCGCCGCCACGGCCGGGGCATTGTCCGGCGGCGGGATCAATGCCGGCACGGGCCCCGGCCCGGCCCATGGTGCCGCGGATCTGCTCACCTTGCCGCAGTTGCAGGCGGAGGCTGTGCGCGGCCGCTCGATTCTTGTTGTCCGTGGCCTGGGCGGCGAGGCGCTGTTGCGCGAGGAACTGGAACGGCGCGGCGCGAGCGTGCAATACGCGGAGGTTTACCAGCGCCGGCGCCCCGACCTTGATCACGATTACGTAATGCGGCTCTGGCAGCAAACACCACCCGATGTCATAGTGTTGACCAGCGCCGGAGGCGTGCGTACGTTACTGGAGATGACCCCAGCCGGGCAGCACATACTCCTGTTGCGCACGGCGTTGGTGGTGATTAGCGATCGTGTGTGTACAACGGCGCGGCGCGCCGGTTTTACCGGCGCCATCCTGGTCGCTGCGGGCGCCTCCGATTTGATCCTGTTCCAGACCCTGCTGAATTGGAGAAGCAATAAATGAGCACGAATTTGCCTGCCGACGGGCATGCCGCCGGCGTGGCGCGGCCCGGACGCTCATCCCGGCCGTGGGTGGGCATGGCGTTCCTGGTTGCCCTGATTGCTCTGGCCGCAGGCGCCTGGTCGTTGCAGGAGTTGCGCCAGGTCAAGTCGCGCACGGAGAATTTGGCCATGGAACTGCGGCGGGCCGGTGACCGGATGGAAGCCGCTGCCCGTGAATCCGCCGACCTGCGTGCGCAAGTCGGTGAACTGTCGAATCACAATGTCGGTGTGGACAGGACGCTGGCGGAAACCCGGGCCGCATTGAACCAGGTGGTCCAGAGCAACGGCAATGTGGATTTCGCATTGGCCGAGGTGGAGTACCTGTTGATCCTCGCGGAGCAGCGCCTGACTTTGATGCAGGATGTGGAGACTGCCAAGGGCGCGCTGCAGGCGGTGGATAATCGGCTGGCAGGCCTGCAGGCACCGGGGCTGGATGCCGTGCGCGGGCAGATTAACGCGGACCTGCTGCGGCTGGCACAAGTGCCGGTCATTGACTACAGCCGGTGGATTGAAGAATTGGGTGAATTGACCACCGGCGCGAAAACACTACCTCTGCGCACTGCGGCGCAGGCCGTGGCGGAGGCGACAACGGACGGCGCGTCGCCGGCACAGGGCTGGCGCGGATTTTTGCACGCCGTCTGGCAGGAACTGCGCGACACGGTGGTCGTCACGCGCACTGCCGCGGAATTGTCCCCGTTTCCCGCCGAGCAGCACTACGTGGTCCAGAATCTCCTGCTTCGAATTGAGACTGCGCGCCTGGCGCTGTTGCGCCGTGACTCGCGCGCGTTGCACGACGCGGCGGCATCAACTACGGACTGGCTGCAGCGATGGTTCGATGGCGGCGATCCGCGCGTGCGCAATGCACTGAATCGGTTGCAAGTATTGGCCACGCTGGATCCGGCGCCGCCGCTGCCGGACATCACTTCATCCCTGGAGACGCTGCGAGCCCTCACCAGGGAGCGCGCGGCGCCTGCATCCCCCGGTCCTGCTCCGGCGCCTGTTCCATGAAATGGCTGCTGTATTTTCTCGCGTCGCTGCTGGCCGCCATCACACTCGGCACGATCATTGGCCGCGATCCGGGGCGGCTGGTGCTGACCTGGGGCGGCTGGACGCTGGAAACCAGCGCCACCTTTTTTGCGGCTGCAATGCTGGTTGGGGTGATATTGATCCATTTTGGGCTGAACCTGTTGCGCGGACTGTTGCGGCTGCCCGAACTGATCCGGCGCTGGCGCGGGGAGCGCAGGGCGCTGCAGGCGGAAGAGCTGCTGGCGCGCGGCCTGCAGTGCATGCTGGCGGGACAATGGCCCATGGCGGAACGGGACTTCAAGCGCTGGGCCACGCGCGGATGTAATCCGGCGCTGGGTTATCTGTATGCGGCGCGGGCAGCCGATGCCCAGGGTGCGGAGCGCCGCCGCGATCATTATTTGAAACAGGCCGGTGCAGCCGGTCGTGATGCCAGTGGTTTGACGCTGGCCCGGGCGGCGTTGCTGCCGGAACTGCCGCAAGCCCGATCTGATCTGGAACGGCTTGCCGCCACCGACGCGAATGCCGCAGCCCTGCCGCAGGTGCGCAGAGTGCAGATCGCTGCGGCAATGGAGCGTGGCGCGTGGGCGGACGCGCATCATCTGCTTGTTGCCATGCAGAAGTCGGGCGACATCGCCGCGGGACACGCCCAGGAACTGGAGTGGCGCATCGCGGCGGGCACATTGGGCGCGGCCGGCAGTGAGGATGGACTCAAGACCGTCTGGTCGGAACTAAGGTCCGGTCTGCGTCGCGACCCCGGGCTCATTGCGCATTACCTGCGTCTGCGTCTGCGCCATGGCCCGAGCCCGGACTGCGAGGCACTTCTCAGTCATGCGCTCGCCCAGGGATGGGACCCGGCACTGGCGGCGCTGTTCAGCAGGGTCGAGGGGGCGAATCCGGCACGGCAACTGCGCATAGCCGAGGGGTGGCTCAAACGCCACGGCCGTGATGCGGAATTGCTGCTGGCCCTGGGCCGGCTGGCCCGGCGCGCCGGTGAACCGGATCAAGCCAGGACCTGGCTGGAGGAAAGCCTGGCCCTGCGTCACGGGGCGGAGGCGTGCCATGAACTCGGGCAGGTATTGGAACAGCAGGGGGATGCCGCCGGGGCCCTGAAGTTTTACCGCCGGGGCCTGGCGCTGGCCGCATCCGGGACCTGATCCGCCTGCTTAGCAGGCTGTTGAACAACTGCTTCAGGCGGCAGCGTTGCGCTCGGCCATCAACCGCGCAATGACCGGGGTGATGATCAATTGCATCGCAAACATCATCTTCCCGGCCGGCACGACAATAGTGTCCGGCGCGGACATGAATGATCCCTGCAGCATTTCCAGCAGATGACGAAAATCAGCGCTCATCTTTCTCAGGTCGCGAATGTGGATCACGACGAAGCTCTGGTCATTGGTGGGAATTTCCTCCGCGGCGAACGGATTTGACGTGTCCACCGTGGGCACGCGCTGAAAGTTTATATGCGTGCGTGAAAACTGCGGCGTGATGTAGTGCACGTAATCATGCATGCGTTCCAGGATCGCCCGGGTGGCATCCGCACGGGTGTAGCCGCGCACCGCGCGGTCGCGGTGGATCTTCTGCATCCATTCCAGATTTATGATCGGTACGACACCGATGAGCAGATCCACGTATTGCGCCACATCATGCTGATCGCACACCAGCCCGCCGTGCAGACCTTCGTAGAACAGCAGTTCGGTGGGGTGGGGCAGCCGCTCCCAAGGCGTGATCGACCCTGCCGGAAAGCCGCTGCGCGCAGCCTTTTCCTCATTGTGTATGTAACTGCGCCGCCGCCCGGTGCCGTGACTGGAGTATTCCAGGAACAACGCATTCAGTTCCTCGAACAGGTTGCCTTCCGGGCCAAAGTGCGTGATGTTGCCGCCGCTGGCGCGAGCCTCCGCCACGGCGCGGTCCATTTCACCGCGATCAAAACGGTGAAAGCTGTCGCCCTCGACAAAGGCCGCATTGATGGATTCCTTGCGGAATACTTGCTCGAATGCCATCTTGACGCCGGTGGTGCCCGCGCCGGAGGAACCGGTGACCGCGACGATGGGATGTTTTCTGGACATGGAACTGGGATGCCTTGCCGGCCGTAGTGCGGCGCCATTTTGCCCTGCACCGGGACATTAGTACATTGACAAATTCCGACCTGAAGCTGTACCTGCGCCTGCTGCGTTACGTGCAGCCGTACTGGCGCGAATTCAGCGTGGCGCTGCTGTCCATGTTGGTGCTCGCCGCCACCGCGCCGATGGTCGCCGCATTGTTGCAGCCGGTATTGGACGACGCATTCATCGCCCGTGACGCACAGATGATGGTGCGGCTGCCGCTGTACATCATTGCACTGTTCACGCTGCGCGCGCTGGCATCCTACGCCAGCATCGTGCCGCTGAATTCCGTCGCCAACAAGGTGGTCATGGATCTGCGCAGCGCCATGTTCGGGCGCATCCTGCTGTATCCAAGCGCATATTACGACGCCCACAGCATCGGCGGCGTATTGTCACGGTTTACCTACGACGTCACGCAAATCAAGCAGGCTGCCACGGAGTCCGTGACGGTGGTGTGTCGGGACGCGCTCTATGTCGCCGGCTTGCTGGCCTGGATGTTCTGGATCAATTGGCGCCTGTCATTGGTCGCTGTCGTGGCCGGCCCGATCATCGCGCTGGTGGTGGTGCGCCTGCGCCAGCGCCTGCGTGATATGAACCGGCGCGTGCAGGGATCCATGGCAGACGTGCATCATGCCCTGAGCGAGATCATGCACGGACTGCGCATCATCAAGCTCTATGGCGGTCAACAGCAGGAGGCGGAGCGTTTCCGCGAGATTATCAATGCCAACCGCCGTTTCAGCATGAAGGCGGTGGTGGCATCCGCCGCCAGCAGTCCGGCGGTGGAACTTATCACTGCGGTGGCCCTGGCACTCATCATCTATGTGGCCGGCAGGCAGGCCCTGGAGGGTAATCTCAGTGTCGGAGGATTTGTGTCCTTCTTCGGCGCTGTGGCCATGTTGTTGCCGCCGTTGAAGCGCCTGGTGCGGGTGAACGAGCACATTCAACGCGGGCTCGCGGCCTGCGAGAGCGTTTTCGGCCTGCTGGATGCGGAGGTCGAAGAGGATGCAGGCACGCTCGATCTCGGGCGCAGCGCGGGCGAGGTGGAACTGAAGCACCTGGAATTTACCTACGCCGGCGCGGAGCGCAGTGCGCTGGCCGGAATGAGTTTACATATCGCCCCGGGCGAGATGGTCGCCATCGTCGGCGCTTCCGGTAGCGGCAAGACCACGCTGGCACACCTGTTGCCCCGCTTTTATACGGGGCGTCCCGGGCAAATCCTGATCGACGGCGTGGATCTGAACGCGGTCACACTGGCGAGCCTGCGCGCCAACGTCGCACTGGTCAGTCAGGACGTGATCCTGTTTGCCGACAGCGTGCGCAATAACATCGCCTACGGCGCCTGCCGCTCGGCGACCCTGGCTGAAGTGCGGGCCGCCGCCGGCGCCGCCAATGCACTGGCGTTCATTGACGAGTTGCCGCAGGGAATGGACACGGTATTGGGTGAAAGGGGATCGCGCGTGTCCGGCGGGCAACGCCAGCGCATTGCACTGGCGCGCGCGTTGCTGAAGGACGCCCCCATCCTGATCCTGGACGAGGCTACCTCGGCGCTGGATACGGAATCCGAGCGTCAGATCCAGTCTGCGTTGGAGCGTATCCGCGGCCAGCGCACCTGCATCATCATCGCGCACCGCCTGTCCACCGTGGCCTCCGCCGATCGCATCATCGTGCTCGAGCGGGGCAGCATCGCCGAGATCGGCACCCATGCCGAGTTGATGCA
>MGYT01000101.1:0-2493 GCA_001801865.1 Gammaproteobacteria bacterium RIFCSPLOWO2_02_FULL_61_13 | reverse complement strand
CTCGGCATACAATCGCGCGATGTCGCGAATTGCGTCCGCGCTGGCGGAGAACTTCAGCCCGGCGCGCACGGCAAAGGCCAGCGGGCCTTCCACCGGCCGGCGCGCGAGACCCTGGCGCGCAAACACGCGGCAAAATCGATCATAGATGCGTCGCGCCGGGTCGCCGCCGCGGGATCGATTGCGGAACATCCACGCCGCCAGCACTATCAATACGCTTGCGACAGTCAGCGTAAGACACACCACGAGATCATGCGTGTCGACTTTTTCAAAGCCGATGCGGCGCAGAAACATGGCCTGGCGGTTCTGATCGTATCCCAGCACCCACTGATTCCACTGGTTGTTGACGGCGTCCCAGGTGAAGCGCATGCGCTCCCAGAGGTTTCTGGCGATGACGCTGTCCTGAAAGGCGAGCGGCACATCCAGCAGGGTTTCCGGCAGTGCCGAGTCGATGCCCAGGCGGATGCGTTCTGGGGCAACCGCAGCGGTGGGATCCACCCGCACCCATCCGCGGTTGCCGAGCCACACCTCGCTCCAGGCATGGGCATCACGCTGGCGCACGACCAGGTAGTTTCCCACCGGATTCAGCCTGCCGCCCTGGTAGCCGGTGACCACGCGCGCCGGGACCCCGGCGCCACGCATCAGAACCACGAATGCCGCCGCATAGTGCTCGCAGAACCCCTGGCGTGAATCGAACAGGAATTGATCCACCGCATCGTCAAGCAACGCCGGCGGACTCAGCGTGTAATAAAACGGCTCGCGATTGAACAACGTCAGCGCGCGTTCGACGATGCGCGCCGCGTCCGGCTCCTGTGTTCGCCATTGCGCCGCGAGTTCCAGTGCCCGCTCATGGCGTCCAGGCGGGAGTTGCAGAGCGCGCTTCAGCTCGTCGCCGCTGGCGCCGGTGAGTTCATAATCCGGGTAGGAGGCAAGACGGTAGCGCAGCCGGTTCTGCACCGGGACGCGCGTCCGCAATTGCAGATCGTGGGTGAACGCGGCCTGTGCCGGCGCCCGCGGCGCCTGTTCCAGCGCATAGATCCAGTTCTTGCCCGTGGGCTCCAGCGTGACGGTGTATTCCAGCGCGTCACCCGTGGTGTGCAATTCCGGCGTGCCCGCATGCATGAAGTCCGGCACCCATTTAACGCCGTCGGTAAACCACAGCACCGGTCCGCGCCAGTACAGCGCGGAGCGTTCCGGCATGGCGCCATCAAATTCCACGCGAAAGGCAACCTCGTCGGACAGCGACAATTGACTGATGGCGCCGGGGGTCATCTGTTCGTCGAGACCGGTACTGCCGCCGCGTGCATCCCGCGGCATGCCCCAGAGCGGGCCGCTAACCCGGGGAAACAGCAGGAACAGCAGCAACATGAGCGGTAGCGCCTGCAGCAGCATGATGCCGGCAAGCCTCAGCCGCGGCCCTGAAAGCACTTGCGGGCGGTCATCGTTCGCACTGATCAGCGCACCGACAAACAATGCCAGACAGAAGGCAAGATACGCAGCGCTCAGCATTGATTGAATGAAGAAAAAATTCGTCAGCAGCAAAAACAGGCCGATCAGGATGGCGACGAAATAATCACGCCCGCCCTGCAACTCCGCCAACTTCATCCCCGCGAGCAGGATCAGCAAGGCGACACCGGCGTCACGCCCGGTCAGGGTGCCGTAGCTGGCAAGCACGCCAGCGAGGATGCCGCCGCCCAACAGCAGGCGCAGCAGGAACCCGGATGCGCCGCGCGGGAATATGGGTTCACGCGGGTTGGCAAGCGCCAGGCGCCAGAGACAGAAAGCGCCGAACATGATGCTGGTCCAGATTGGAACACGCACCGCGTGCGGCAGTGCGGCAGTGGCAATGGCACTCACCAGCCAGGCCATGCGCGCATCAGTGAGCCCCGGCAGTCGGTTGCGCCAGACTGCGGCGTTCATGTCTTCCCCGCTCCCGGCTGCGTCGCGCCCGCCTGGCCGAAATGGGCCAGTGCCTCCAGGCAGGCGCGCCGATGTTCCACGCCGGTGCCGGGATCAATGCCGATACCAGGCAGTTTCAACGCATAGTGAAATCCCTGCCGCTCCGCCTCCAGCACCCAGCGACAGAGTTGGGAGAGTCGCGCCTCAACGGGTGACGCATCAGGCAGGAGATCCCAGGACAATACCAGGCGCCGGCCACCGCTCCCGGAAAAACGCTTTACCAGCAACCCCTGTTCCCGTGCCAGCGCGCGCCAATCAATGCGGTGGATGGAATCGCCGGGACGATAGGCGGCAAAGCCGGCGAAATCATCACTGCCGGGCCGGCGGCCCGCGTCGCTGTCAGTTTCCAGTTCCTGCGACGGTGGCAACGTGTAACCACCGTCCGGCCGCGGGTAGACCGTGCATGATGGGCCGTCCAGATAGGACCAGGCGCGGAACAGTCCCAACGGATAACGGGTCTCGATAATCAAGCGTTCCAGGCGCAGTATCCCGCGGCGCGGCGCGGGGACCTCCAGTTGTCGACGCCCGGGTTCGTTG
>MGYT01000100.1 GCA_001801865.1 Gammaproteobacteria bacterium RIFCSPLOWO2_02_FULL_61_13 | reverse complement strand
CCTTTGAGGGGGGAAGGCCGGGATGGGGGTGAAAGCGATGACTCTGCTGGATACATTTGCTCGATTCCATTTCGACGGAATCCGACGCTGGGGTCGGGGGCCTGGTTTTATCCGTCCCATTGACGCTTTATACTGCGTCATTGGGGGGTCGACTTCGAGTTAGTCGCCGTGTAGCCATGACCTAGCTCGGTATGAAAACCAAGACAGCCGCCGCGCTTCGTATCAAGCGGCTCTACCACTATCAAAGCTTTGAGAAACCAGAGCGACTAGCTCGCATCTTCACCGACGGGACGCTCTACTTTTCGAGGCCTCGTGACTTCAATGACCCATGGGATTGTCGGCCGTTTTTCAACAAGTCTGCCCTGGACGATCCAGCGGACTACGACCGTGCTGTGCGTTGGCTTGTTCACTGTGATCGCACTCATAACACTTCTCTGTCGGAAGAAGAGCACGTTCGAAGAGAGAAGGAGGTACGCGGCAACCGCAAGTTGCTGGAGTGGATGATTGATGAAATGACCGCCGCAATGGAAAAAGCGATTCAAGAACAGTATCGCCTCTATTGCTTGAGCACGCATCCCGACTCCACTCTCATGTGGGCGCACTACGCGGCATCTTGCCGGGGAGTGTGTCTGGAGTTCTCTGTTGAGAACGAGTTGTTCTGTGGTGCTCTGCCAGTCGCGTACCTCCACAGCTATCCGCGGTTCAGTATCGCCGCCACTGATGAGGACGAGAACCTTCAGCCTCTACTCACCAAATCGGCTGTCTGGTGCTATGAAGACGAATTTAGGCTGATCGCATCCGAACATCCGTTCGTGTTTCCGGATGTACCCACAACCAAGGGAGGTTTCTTGGCTCTACCGAAGGGCGCGTTGCGATCTGTGATTGTTGGAGCAGAGATGCCGGCTTCCGATCGAGAGATCGTTAAGACGCTTGTTGCAGACTCGGGATGGGGTGTTGACTTAAAAGTCGCCAGCTTGGTACCAGATCGATACGAGTTTCAGATTACTGATTTCAAATCATGAGACGCGAGTCACCGTTGCATTGTCGGCTAACCAGGGGTTCCAGTGGACGCGCGGAACAGCGACGTCGTGCTTTGCCAGCATGGTCTCCGCGCGCCCCTGAACCCCGTCGTTAGAGGGCTGCCATGTTCCTGACGTTACTGATCGTTACCTTCGCACTGGCGCTATTTGTAGCCTTTATCGTCGTCCGCGTATTCACCCGCCCCATCGACAGCATTCTCCGTCGGTTGATCGCGGACGATATCCATATGGCTTGGCTCCGATACATGAAGTTCGCGATTTACGTCGTTGGTGTTTCAAGCGGCGTACGGATCCATGAACTGGAAAAATACATTACTCCGAACCGTTGGCAGAAGGACGCGCAGGTCGTTGCTCTTACGACCGACAGGTGGATTCTCGAGCTCTATCGCACGGTCATCGAAACGCTGCAAGGTTCGGCCTGGCTCCTCCTAGTGTTTTTCGTCATAGCGCTTATCGCTTACGTCATCGTTCGAGTATTTGAACTGCGGAAAAAGGAGAGCGCGTGAATTACAAGCCCTCTAACCGTGCGGTCGCAAATGACGCTCCGCGAGCGGCGCTCGCACGCGCATCTCACCGCAGACGTTAGAGCGCACTTCTGGCAACCGTCGATGGAAGATCACGAGCTTAACAGTCTCGCGGACTATCTCGGCTTGGTGGAGATGATCGCAAAAGACGAGATCATCCTTTTTCGTGGTCAAAATTGTGACTCGCCGCTCCTGCCGAAGATAGCGCGCCCCAATCCAAAGCGAGATACGACAGATCTCGAACAGGCCATGCTCCAGGAGGTCCGACGTCGCGGTGCACTCTTGCTGGACGCGAGACTGGCGGATGATTGGGAACTGCTTGTCTACGTTCAGAATTTTGGTATGGCCACACGCCTACTCGACTGGACATCTAATCCTTTGGTGGCACTGTGGTTTGCGTGCCAGACAGACGGGCCAGACGGCGCGACATACGTCTTCGCCGTCATTGGCGGGAAGAAAGACCTTCTAGACCGAGCAGCTGATCCAACGCCATTCGAGGGGTCTCGTACCAAGATTTTTAAGCCGGGTCTCAACAACGCGCGCATCATTGCGCAGTCCGGCTGGTTTACCGTGCATCGGTATTCGAGTTCGACTAATCGCTTTGTGCCACTCGAGCAGGAATTTGAGTTCGACGACGCCTTATTGAAGATCAAGGTGCCAAACAAAATGCATGCTGACTTCTTGCACCGCTTGGATTTGCTTGGGGTTAACTATCAGTCGCTATTTCCTGACGTGGAGGGTCTTTGCAAATATATAACTTGGCTGCATACGCGTTGAACATGCACTCTAACCCCGCGATCGAGACGGACGCGATGCCAGCGCGGCTTGCGCCGTCGCTGGCGTGCGCCGCTCATCGCGAACGTTAGGCGGCATATGACACGCGAAGCACTTTTCGGCGTCTTTGCAGTGGTCTGGGTGAGTCTATCGCTCGCAAACTTGCTCTTCCACAAGCGTGCGTCAGTGGAGGCGCGACGCAAGTGGCATGCTTGGATTGACTTGGGCCTTGGCGTGCTTTTCGCCGCCTTCGGAACCTATTGGTCTTGGGGTGTCGAGCCATGGTTCATAGCGCTTATTTGGGCTGGTTGCCTCGGCATGACCTACCTCTATTGGCGCAACGTTCAGTTCTGCTTGCGCTGCAGCGCTACTGTTTGGCCCGCGGGTCTTGGTCGCGCGAGCGAATGCCCGAAGTGCAAGGCTGCGCTCCATGAGCAAACTGCCGCCTAACCGCCCAGTCAACACGGACGCGCGCGCGAGCGCCGTGCTTTGCTTGGGTTCGCGGGCGCGCGCCGGTTGCTGGGAACGTTAGCCCCGCCATCACATGACATCTACCAAGGCACATTGCAATCAATGCAGCGGTGATCGCAACCACACCGTGCTCCATGTCGAAGAGACAAGGTGGAATAATGACGAGGCGTGCATCAGTGGCGGCGACAAATACGAAATGCTTAAGTGCATGGGGTGCGACAACATCGCGCTTCGACACACCTCGTGGAATTCCGAGGATGACAAAAGGCCCGTCAACTATTTCCCACCGGCGATCTTCCGTCCAACTCCGGCATGGTTCGCCGATCTGCGGTTCGATCTGTCGGCTCAAGACATAGTTGTTGAACCACTCTTGAGGGAGATCTATGTCGCGCTTCAAAACAATCAGCCCCGCCTCGCCGCGATAGGAATACGGTCTCTCCTCGAGAACGTCATGATCGCGAAAACAACAGATCAAGGAACTTTTGGCAAGAACATCGCTGAATTCGAGCGCCTTGGATATGTCTCAAAAGTTCAACGTGAACGCTTGGAGACCATCATTGAAGCCGGTCACGCAGTAACTCATAGAGCATTCTTGCCAAGCAATGAGGACGTCATTGCGCTTGTCAACATTGCCGAACACATCATTGAGTCGGTGTACCTCCACGAGACAAAGATCGATGACCTCAAGTCCCGCGTCCCGCCCAAGAAGACACCGCCGCGAGGCTAACCCCGCGTTCGAAAACGGACGCGCCGATAAGCAGCGCGCGTTTGGGAAACGTCCGTGGCGGCGCGCCGCTCAACGCGGACGTTAGGTCGCATAATCCCCAACGCACATGACCCGCGCACTAGATCTCTTTAGCCGACTCCGCGATGGCGAATGTTCGGCATTGGACGAACTCATCGCTGACCGCGAACCTGAGTCACTGTTCCTTGACTTCAAGCGCTCACCGAACGACGGCGCAGCGCGACAGTTGGCCCCAGAGGACAACAAGAACCTGTCGAAGGCGATCTCGGGATTTGCGAACTCATCTGGTGGCGTCGTTGTCTGGGGAGTTGACTGCCGTCGAGACAACGCTACGGGCAACGAGGTTGCCGACAAGCATCCCTTGCTCGACGCGGGCGGCTTCAACACCAAGTTGCAGAGCGCGATTTCCCGGACAACGATCCCCCCTCACCCTGGCATTCAGGTTGTCTCCTTTGACGAACCTGGACGTGCGCCGGTTGGCTACGTTGCAGTGCTCGTACCACAGTCAGTCATCGGTCCAATCCGATCAGTCGTCACGAACCACTACCACATCCGAACCGGATCGGACTTTGGAATAGTCCCACACGATGTCCTCGCCGGAATGTTCGGCAGGGCGCCACAGCCGAACGCTGACCTAAACGTGATGTCCTATCCGGCGCGCCTAGATTCCCGCCCGGGGCACCTGACCATCGCCTTGGGCCTGATCGCAGTCAATCTCGGGTCAGTGGTGGGAGAACGGCCGTATCTCTCAGCGTTCTTCGGGGACTTCCCGCAGAACCTCTTGACCGTTCAAACACCGGATCGCCAGTCATTTTCAGTACGCCGCAGCCCAATTCCGACGTGGAGCGTGGTCGCCTCGCAGGGAGTCGTACTGGCGCCAGGAGCAACGGAGCATCTCTGCGACATTGTCATGGATGTCCCAATTGATCGGCCGCGAGCCATATCGCTCGAGTGCACACTGGGTGTCCTCGGCGCTCCGCCCAAGCGGTTCACTCTTTCTGCATCGCAGGAGGCAGTCCGCGAAGGCATTGCGCGTGCACAAAGAGGTTCTTTGCCTTCCTCTGACATTGTGCAACTGCTCCCGGGTGGGTAACCCGAGGCACCGGAGTGCGAGCTAACCAGCCCATCGAGACGGACCGTCGCAAGCGAGCGTTGCCCGCTCGCTCGGCCGCTCATGGGCGACGTTACCGTCGGCCCCGCCTCACATCGAGCGTTAAGCGCTATATAGATGATAAGGGCGACTTAAATGGGGAGGCCTGATGACACCGCGCGGCTTTTGTTACAAGGGCGCAATCCTGTTGAAATCGCCATCCATAAGCCCGGTCTTTCTCGCCATACGCCAAAGGCGTATACTCGGACATGGTGTTCACGTTCATCGAATCGTCCGCGTTCGAACGGGTCTGTCCCGTGTACCTGGACGACGATGAATACGCCGAATTGCAGCAGTTCATGATGCAAAACCCGGAGGCCGGTCAGGTTGTTCCCGGCTCGGGTGGCGTTCGTAAACTGCGTTGGACGCGACCGGGCATGGGCAAGCGCGGCGGGCTACGAGTCATCCATTTCGTACGATACAACC
>MGYT01000099.1:5134-6814 GCA_001801865.1 Gammaproteobacteria bacterium RIFCSPLOWO2_02_FULL_61_13 | reverse complement strand
ATTGGAAATGCATCCTGGGGGGGCAACATGTACCGAATGATCCTTGCCGTCGTCATTGGTTTCGCGTACGCGCAGCCGTCGATTTCGCAGACATTTCCGAACCGGACCGTGCGTATTGTCGTGCCCTTGCCGCCGGGCGGCAGCAACGATCTGGTCGCGCGGATCTTTTCCGATAAACTGCCAGCGGCACTGGGTCAGCCGGTCATTGTCGAAAACCGCGCGGGCGGCAGCGGCAATCCGGCCACCGAGTTCGTCGCGCGCTCGGCCCCCGATGGCCATACATTGATTCTCGCGAACACCTCGCATATCGTGAACGCGTCCTTTTTCAAGGTCCTGCCCTATGACCCGATCAAGGACTTCGAGGCCGTCACCATGGCTTACGCCGTCGCGTTCGCGCTGGTGATCAATTCCTCCATTCCGGCGGACAACACGCAGGAATTCGTCGCATGGGCGAGGGCGCAGCAAAAGGGCGTCACCTATGCATCGGCGGGCGTCGGCGCGCCGCACCATCTCGCCATGGAAATGTTCCAGGCGCTCTCCGGCGCGAAAATGCTCCATATCCCTTTCAAGGGTGCCGGTCAATTTGTCCCGGAGATGGTGGCCGGCCGCGTCGATTCGGTGATTGGCGCGATCAACTCGCTGCTTCCGCACATCAAGTCGGGCAAGTTGCGCGTGTTGGCCATGGCCGGGCGCGAGAATCCCTTGCTCCCTGGGGTCCCGACGCTCGCAAGCGGCGTGCCTGGCTTCGACCTGGATAACTGGACCGGCATACTCGCGCCGGCCGGCACCCCGGCGCCGATCGTCCAGCGGCTGAACGCCGAGTTTGTCCGTGTGTTGAAGAGTCCGGAAACCGCGCAGGTCCTGTTACCTCAGGGTATCGACATCGTCGGCTCGACGCCGGAGCACTTTGCCGAGGCGCTGAAGATGTATCTTGCCAAGTCCGGCAAACTGGTGCGCGAGGCGGGGATCAAGATCGAGCGCTAGCCGGCATCAGGCGTTCAATCTGTGACACGATTTCCGCCGCGCTCCAGTTGGCCGCGCCCAGCAGCGTATGGCGGATGCGCCCGTCCGGTCCGACGAGGAAGGACACCGGCAGCATCCGCGCCTTCCAATCCTTGGCGGCGGTGCCAAAGCCATCGAAGAGCACTACGAGGCTGTCGTCCTGCAACAGAGTTGATTGGAGGAATTGCCGCACCTTGCCTTCGGATTCCTGCATGTTCACGGTGAGCAAGGTGAACGGCCGGCCTTTGAGGCGATCCTGAAGTGCTTCGAGCGAGGGCATTTCCTCGAGGCAGGGTTCGCACCAGGTGGCCCAGAAATTCACCAGCACCACCCGGCCCCGGTAGGCGGCAAGGTCGTGCGTGCGGCCCCGGGCGTCCTTGAGTACGAGCGGCGGGGTGGCGCGGCCCTTCCATGGCGTGAACCGCGCTCCAGCCGCCTTCGCCGCCGCAGCCACCGGCGCGGCGAGCGAGGCCGCAGCCGCCGCAAGCGCGGCGCAGGCCATCCCCGCGAGCACGCGTCGCCTTGCGCGCATGTGCAGCGTCATGCCAGCTTGCTGGTGATGATGTACTTGACGTTGTCCGGATCGTACGGGTCCTTGCGCGCGCTGGTCGTCTCGACCTGCGGGTACATGAGAAACCCGAGGGCGGCGCCCTTGCTGTTAGGCAGCTTGATGTCGTG
>MGYT01000099.1:1861-4974 GCA_001801865.1 Gammaproteobacteria bacterium RIFCSPLOWO2_02_FULL_61_13 | reverse complement strand
TCCGCGCACTTGCCGCTGAGGTTGCCGGTCTCCAGCATTCCCTTGATGTCGCCCTGGCCGCAGCCGCGCGTCTTCGGGTCGCGGAAGGTGTTGTCGACAATCCATTCGTAGATTGCGCGCGCCTTGTCGACATCCGTTTTCGCCTTGCCGGCCGCCTTCCGGGCCGTTGATCTGACGATACCGTCGGTGGGCAGCAGTTCGGTGGCCTTGAGGTACTCGGCCAGTTCGCCTGCGCTGGCGGGCTCGAAGCGCTGCGGCCGCGTCAGGTCCACCGCGCGGTCTCGAGTCATGACGCGGCTGGTCACCTCCACCCATCGCGCACCGGCGCCCGCGGGCATCTGGGCATGGAGCATCGCCGTGGAACCGTACTTGAGATCGCGCAGGACCCGCACGCCGACGTTGCTGGTCCACTCGTTGCCCAGCGGCCGCGAGTAGTCTGAGAGCACCGAGGGCAGCGGGATCCAGGCGAGCGCCGCACCGTCGCCGGCCGGCACCTCGACCCGGTGCGTTATTTCGTGCAGTTTCCATTCCATGCCGTTGGCCCACGCAGGCACGCCCTCGGCGGCGCGCGAGGCGGTGGAGTGGGTGAAGCTGCCAAGCGTGGTGAGCGCGGGCAGCGTGATTGCGGACTTGATGAAGTTTCTGCGTTTCATATTTTCCCCCAACGCAAAGTTTAGACGATTAAAGCGCCAGCCAAGCATGCGCGATCGGACTTTTTTTGCGGAGCGCTCAAAGCAGCGCGCCGATGCGGGAAGGAATCCCGCCGCGCCGCCCTCAGGAAGGGCGACGGTGGAGGCGCTTGGACATTTGGCGCAAGCGCGGTTCGCTATAGCAGAGCGAAATCGGCTGGGAAGCCAATACTGGCGCGGCTTTTGAGGTGTTGAATCATCGCTCGCCCGGAATGATCTGAAATCCTCCGATGCGGTGCGGGCGATACAGCTGGAAGTCCTTCCGGTCCAGGGTGAATATCCGCGCAATCCCCTCCCGCTCGGCAACGCTGACGAGCGCCGCGTCGGCAAGGTCCATGGGAAGGTCGCGGTATTTCTTCATCAGTTCACGAATGCGGCGGTGATTGCCCGCATCCAGAGCCACCAGACCGACACCCTCGCGATCCACCAGTTCCCAGAGCGCGTCCTGTGCGCGCCATGAAAAGCCGAGCAGGTACATGGCTTCGGTAAACGCGGGCCATACCGTAATCAACGGCTCTTCCAATGAACGTAATACCTTGGCGCAGCGTTCGTGATGATTGTCGGAGGCGTTTATAAGGGCGACCAGCGGCCCCGCATCGATAAGTACCACGCCTAGCGATTGCCTTTTTGGGCCAGCACACGCCGGAATCCCGCGCCCGTGCGGGTGGACAGGTTCGCCGCTCCGCCGGAAACGCATCCGATCAGATCCTGCACACGCTCGAACAGGCTTCCAGCCTTGTCCGCCTGCAGCGATTGGCGTGCCAGGGCATCCACGGCCTCCCGCAGCACCGCGGACTTGCTCGCATCCATCTTTCGGGCAAGCCTCTCGAGGGTCCGTTCCGTTTTTATATCCAGACGTACGCTTGTCGGCATGACAGTTCCTGTGGAGTTGTAGGACACCACAGTATTACATGGGGCGTTTCGTGTCAATGACTCACATCACGGGTTCGCGTTTTTGTACCCTGGATCATCTGGCCCTCGTTCTGCTGCTCCACCGACGCGCGATTGATGATCAAGCCGGCATTTTCCCCTCCTTGGGTATTCCGAAAACAGAATTAAAATACGGTTATGATGCACGTCAGCAGGACATCTCTACTGATAAATCTTTCAAATTAAAGTTCATACCGAGGCGCTGCGGATGGCGTTCCACACGCGGTTGGGCGTCGCCGGCATCTCAATATTCGTCACCCCCATTGGCCGCAGCGCATCGAGAATGGCGTTGACGACAGTCGGCGGCGACCCAACGGCGCCGGCTTCGCCCACGCCTTTCACGCCCAGCGGATTGGTGGTGCAGGGGATCTCGACGTATTCCACTTTCACCGGCGAGAAGTCGTCGGCGCGCGGCATGCAGTAGTCGGAAAAGCTGCCCGAGAGCAGTTGTCCGGACTCCGGGTCGTAGACGATGTGTTCCATGAGCGCCTGGCCGATGCCTTGCGCCAGGCCGCCGTGGATCTGGCCTTCGCAGATCAGCGGGTTGATGACGCGGCCGAGGTCGTCGATCACGGTGTAACGGTCGATGCGCACTTCACCGGTCTGCGGATCGATTTCGAGCTCACAGACATGGCAGCCATTCGGATAGTTGGGCGGGTCGGCGTCCCAGGAGCCCGAGGCTTCCAGGCCCACGCTCAAGTGCTTGGGTATGCCCGCCGGCCGATAAAAGGCGCGCGCGACGCTGGTAAAACTCATCGTTTTGTCGGTACCGGTGATGCGGAACTGGCCATCACGAAAATCGATATCGGTGGCGGCGGCTTCCATGAGATGCGCGGCCATGAGGCGGGCTTTCTCGATCATGGCCAGCGACGCTTCGCGCAGCGCCGCGCCGCCCACCAGCGACGCGCGCGCCGCGAATGAACCGCGGCCGAAGGGCACCTGATCGGTATCGCCCTGCAGGTAGCGAATCGTCTCGAAGGGCACGCCCAGCCAGTCGGAGATCATCTGCGCGTAGGTGGTGGCGTGCCCTTGGCCATGCGAATGGGTGCCTGCCACGATGGTGACGCTGCCGCCGGGATCGCAGCGCAATTCCATGCGGTCATTGAAGCGGCCGCCCATTTCGATGTAATAGGTGAGAGCGCGGCCACGGCAGAGGCCACGTTTCTCGGATTCGGCGCGCCGCGCGGCGAACCCGTTCCAGTCCGACAGCGCCATGCCCCGGTCCATCAGCTTCTCGAAATCGCCGCTGTCATAGATGAAGCCGGTCTGCGTTTTGTAGGGCAGGGCCTGCGGCTTGATGAAATTGCGCCGGCGCATCTCGATGGGCTCGATGCCGATTTCGAGCGCCGCCTTGTCCATGAGCCGCTCGATGAGAGTGATCGCTTCGGGCCGGCCGGCGCCGCGGTAGGAGGTGAGCGGCGAAGTGTTGGTGAACACACCGCGCGTCAGCAGATACGCGGCGGGGATGTCATACACGCTGGGGATGAACTTGAG
>MGYT01000099.1:0-1822 GCA_001801865.1 Gammaproteobacteria bacterium RIFCSPLOWO2_02_FULL_61_13 | reverse complement strand
CGAGCCGACATCCTGATAGCCCTCGGCGCGCACCGCGAGAATCCTGCCATTCGCATCCAGCGCGAGTGCGCCGTGTATCAACTGGTCGCGCGCATGCGCGTCGCCCAGCAGCGATTCGGAGCGCGTCGCCACCCACTTCACCGGACGGCCGACGCGGCGCGAGGCCCACAGCACCAGCGCATCCTCCTGGTAGGGCGTGGACTTCATGCCGAAGCCACCGCCTACATCGGGAGTGATGACGCGCATGGCGGTCTCGGGAACTCTGAAGATCTCCCCTGCCAGCATCGAGCGCGCGCCGTGCGGATTCTGCGAACTGGTGTAGAGCGTCCAGGTTTCATCGGCGGCGTGGTACTCGCCCACCGCGCCGCGTGGCTCGATGGTATTGGCGCTGATGCGGTTCGAACCGGTATCGAGCGACACCACGCGATGCGCTTTGGCGAACGCGGCATCCGTCGATGCCTTGTCGCCGAACCAGATGGCAAAGGAGATGTTGCCTTCGCAATCGTCCCAGACTTTCGCGGCGCCGGGCTTGATCGCGTCGGCGAGTGTTGCCGAAACCGGCAAGGGGTCGTAGTCGATTTCAATCAGTTCGGCGGCATCGCGTGCGGTATCCAGGGTCTCGGCCACCACGAAGGCTACACGTTCGCCGACGCAGCGAACCCGGTCGGGAATCAGCACCGGTCGCAAGGTACGGTAGCCTTTGGGAAAACCCAGGTCTTCGGGCATGAAGCGCGAAGGAAACGAGCCCAGTTTGTCGGCGAGGGCATCGGCGCCGGTGAGGACCGCAATCACCCCCGGTGCAGCTCTGGCCTGCGAGGTGTCGATACCGGTGATGCGCGCATGCGCATGCTGTGACATCAGCGTCGCGCCATAGCACATGCGCGGCAATTCCACGTCCGCGACGAAGCGGCAGCGGCCGGTGAGGAAGCGGCCGTCTTCGACGCGGCGTACCGGTCGCCCGATGCCGAATTTGTTGACGGTTTCCGGCATCTCGTCTTCCTTATTGCAATTTCTGCGCTGCGGCAATGCAGCGCCATACGCGATCCGGCGTGGTCGGCATATCAATGTGTTTCACGCCCAGCGGCTGCAATGCATCGAGAATCGCGCCGACTATCGCCGGCGGCGTGGCCACCGCGCCCGCCTCGCCCACACCCTTGATCCCCAGCGGGTTGGTCCTGCAGGGCACTTCCACGTAGTCGACCGTGAACGAGGGCATGTCATCGGCGCGCGGCATGGCGTAATCGGAAAAGCTGCCCGACAGCAGTTGCCCGGTGTCGCGCTCGTAGACGACTTTTTCCATCAGCGCCTGGCCGATGCCTTGCGCCAGCCCGCCGTGAATCTGGCCGGCGCAGATCATCGGGTTCACCACCCGGCCCAGGTCGTCCACCACGGTGTAGCGTTCGATCGCGACCTGGCCGGTGTCGGCGTCGACTTCGACTTCGCAGACGTGGCAGCCGTTGGGGTAGTTGGATGGTTCGGACGACCAGGAACCGCTTGCTTCCAGTCCGACCGACAGGTCTTTCGGTATGCCCCCCGGCCGGTAAAAGGCGCGCGCCACGTCGGAGAAGCCAAGCGCGCGGTCGGTGCCGGTGATACGGAATTTTCCATCGGTGAATTCGATATCGTGCGCGGCGGCTTCCAGGAGGTGCGCCGCCATGCGTTTTCCTTTCTCGATCATCTCCTGCGAGGCAAGCAGCAGCGCGCAGCCGCCCAGCATCGAGGCGCGCGCCGCAAAGGAACCGCGGCCGAAGGGAACCTGGTCGGTGTCGCCCTGGACGAAACGAATCTTCTCGAAAGGCACGCCCAGCCACTCGCTCACCAT
>MGYT01000098.1:20093-20244 GCA_001801865.1 Gammaproteobacteria bacterium RIFCSPLOWO2_02_FULL_61_13 | reverse complement strand
GTCTTGCAATCATGCACGCACGTTCGAGTGTCTGCGCCAAAGGTCAAAATCCGGCGTGCGTGCATGATTGCAAGACCTGACCCCAGATTCTCGTCGCGCAGATATTCCGAAGAGGTACGTCATGCTGTTAATCAAACTCTCCGCATTCCAG
>MGYT01000098.1:0-20055 GCA_001801865.1 Gammaproteobacteria bacterium RIFCSPLOWO2_02_FULL_61_13 | reverse complement strand
TGCCATCACCCGGCGCATACCGGTTCTGAGCCGCATGCACATTCCGCCCTCCATCGTCGGCGGACTGGTGTACGCGATCGGGGTCCTGCTCCTGCACGGGCAGGGGATCGGCGTGGAATTCGACACCACGGTCCGGGATATCCTGATGGTGACGTTCTTTGTCACCATCGGCATGAACGCCAGTCTCCAGTTACTGCGGCTGGGCGGACGCGAGGTGATGATCTTCCTGGGGATTGCGGTGCTGGGCTTGATCCTCCAGATCCTGTGGGGCGTCGGAGTTGCCACAGCGCTCGGCCTGAATCCGCTGCTCGGATTGATCCCGGGCGCGGTGTCACTTACCGGCGGGCCGGCAACGGCGCTGGCGTTCGGCCCGAATTTCGAGGCCATGGGTGTGCAATCGGCAACCGCGCTGGGCCTGGGCGCAGCCATGTTCGGCATCGTCGTGGGTGGATTATTGGGCGGGCATATCGGTGGAAGATTGATCCAGAAGCACCGGCTGGCGCAGCCGGTGAATGCCGATGCAGCGGTGGTAGTGATCGAAGTGGGTTCCGGCAGTCCGCCGGCAAGCTGGATGTCCACGGTGGTCGTCATCTGTCTGGCCCTGGGGCTCGGCACCTTCATCAATGCCGGGTTCAGCGCCATGGATGTGACACTGCCCGTGTACATCGGGCCGATGATTTGCGCCGCCCTGATCCGCAATGTGGATGACGCATTTTCCGGCGGACACATCACGCCGGGGCGGATGGACGAAATCGGGACGATAGCGCTGGAACTTTTCATCGTGCTGGCGTTGCTGAGCCTGAAGCTGTGGGAAATCGTGAATCTGGCGCTACCGGTGTTGTTCATCCTGTGCGGGCAGATAGTGATCCTGGCGGTATTGTGCTGGGCAGTGGTGTTCCGCGTCATGGGCCGGGATTATCACGCCGCGGTCACCGCGACCGGTTACTTCGGGTTCATGATGGGCACCACTGCCAATGCGATGGCCTGCATGGGCGAACTGGTGCGGAAGTACGGCGCGTCCCCGCGCGCGTTTTTCGTGGTTACCATCGTCGGCACTATTTTCATCGATTTTATCAACGCGCTGTTGATCACCACGGCAATGAACCTGTTGAACTGACATGCAAGCGGCAAAACCCCTGTTCAGCTATCGCAAGCACTGGGCCGAGCGCCTGACGCCGGCGCCGTTCCTGCCCATGTCACGGGCGGAGATGATCGAGTTGGACTGGGATGAATGCGACATCATTCTCATCAGCGGGGACGCCTACGTGGATCTGCCCAGCTTCGGCATGGCCATCATCGGCCGGTTGCTGGAGGCGCAGGGATTCCGTGTCGGCATCATTGCGCAGCCGGACTGGCGCAGCGCCGAACCGTTCCGCGCGCTGGGCCGTCCAGCGCTGTTCTTCGGCATCACCGCCGGCAACATGGACTCCATGGTCAACCGTTACACCTCCGATCGGCGCATCCGCCGCGACGATTCCTACACGCCGGGCGCGGAAGGCGGCAAGCGCCCGGATCGTTCCGTGATTGTCTATGCCCAGCGCGCGCGCGAGGCCTTTGGCGATGTGCCGATCGTCATCGGCGGGATCGAGGCTTCATTGCGGCGCACCGCGCACTTTGATTACTGGTCGGAGAAGGTGCGCCGGTCCGTGTTGCTGGACGCCAAGGCTGACATGCTCGTCTTCGGCAATGCCGAGCGGCAGGTATGCGAGATCGCCCATCGCCTTGCCGCAGGCGAGTCCATTGACGCCATTACTAATGTGCGCGGCACGGTGTGCGTGAGCAAAGGCACCCCGGAAGGCTGGATTGAAATCGACTCCACCCAGGTGGATACGCCGGGGGCATTGAATCCGTCCGTGGATCCCTACGCGTCCGAGGCCCAGCGGCTGGCGGCCAATGCCCCGGCGGCAGGCGCTCCCCAGGCGGGCACGAATGTCGTGCGCTTCATCCGCCAGGTTTCCAACGCCGATCGCGGGCACAGCGTGGTGCGCCTGCCGTCCTTTGAACAGGTGAGCGAGGACAAGGTGCTCTATGCCCATGCGTCGCGCGTGGTGCACGTGGAGTCCAATCCCGGCAATGCCCGGGCGCTGGTGCAACGGCACGGCGATCGGGACGTGTGGCTGAATCCGCCGCCGATCCCGCTTACTACCGCCGAGTTTGATCGCGTGTACGAGTTGCCATACCAGCGCATACCCCATCCCGCCTACGGCGTGGCGCGCATCCCCGCCTACGAGATGATCCGGTTTTCCATTGCCATCCAGCGCGGCTGTTTTGGCGGTTGCACGTTCTGTTCCATCACCGAGCATGAAGGGAGGATCATTCAAAGCCGATCAGAGGACTCCGTGATCCGGGAGATAGAGTCGATTCGCGATAACGTGCCCGGCTTTACCGGCGTGATCTCCGATCTGGGCGGGCCCACGGCGAACATGTATCGCATCCATTGCAAGAGCAGGGACATCGAATCGGCCTGCCGGCGGCCGTCCTGCGTCTATCCCGGCATCTGCAAGAACCTGAACACGGATCATGCGCCACTCATTAAATTGTACCGGCGCGCCCGTGCCGTGCCTGGCGTCAAAAAGGTGCTCATCGCCTCCGGCGTGCGCTATGACCTGGCTCTGGAGTCACCGGAGTATGTGAAGGAGCTGGTCACCCACCATGTGGGCGGCTACCTCAAGATCGCGCCGGAGGCCATCGGCGAAGGGCCGTTGTCGAAGATGATGAAGCCCGGCATCGGGGCCTATGATCGTTTCAAGGAACTGTTCGACAAATACTCGAAGGCGGCCGGCAAGGAACAATATCTGATCCCCTATTTCATCGCCGCCCATCCCGGCACCACCGACGAAGACATGCTGGAATTGGCGTTGTGGTTGAAGCGCAATAGCTTTCGCGCCGACCAGGTGCAGGCGTTTCTGCCCGGGCCGATGGCCACGGCTACCGCCATGTATCACACCGGCAAGAATCCGCTGCGCAAGGTCACCCGTGACAGTGAAGAGGTAATCGTGCCCAAGGGCCTGCGCGTCCGGCGCCTGCACAAGGCGTTCCTGCGTTACCACGATGCGGAGAACTGGCCCATGTTGCGGGTCGCACTGAAACGCATGGGTCGCACCGATCTCATCGGCAGCCAGCGCCACCAACTGGTGCCGGCCATGCAGCCGCGCGGGACGGGTGGGTTGCCCGAGGGCAAGCGCCGGCCGGGGACGCCGTTCCGGACGCAACACAGTGAGGATCGGCCGACGTTGGGACGGGCGGGAAAGCGTGGGGGGAGCCGCAGACCTGCGCGGTAATTTGCGTAATTGTTGAACAAAGACTTCGTAGGGTGGGTTACGCTGCGCTAACCCACCCTACGATTGTTCATCGTTAATGCAAATCTCGGCAACTACATTTCAGGTGTGCGCCAGAAAGGTGTAGATCCCGCGCGCCACGCCCTTGACGTCTGCTCCTACTGTTGCAGGATGGCGGTCAGGTACACGGCATACAGCGCCAGCAGGAAGAAGCCGCGCTTTCGTTCAATGAAGCCCTTGCCGGTGGGGTAGGCGAGGATCAAGGCCACAAAACCAAATACCAATGCAATGACAACCTCCTGCCAGTCCACGGTTATGGGGTGAATAACGGCAGCCACAGAAATGATGAAAGCGCCGTTAAAGACATTGCTGCCCAGTAATGTCCCCAGGCCCACTTCGTCGTGACCACGGAGCTTGGCAATGACCGCGGTCGCCAATTCCGGAACGGACGTGCCTACCGCTACCACGGTGGCTCCGATAATAAATTCATCCATGCCATGGGACATCGCGATGCCTCTAGCACCGACGACAATCAGGTATCCGGCAGCCAAGAGCAAGGTAAGACCCGACAAGCAGGATAGCAAGATCATGCCCACACGAAATTCCCCGAGCACGGACTCCGTCGCGCTGCGTTGCTTGCGGGATTCAATAATCGCCGCTACAAGCCAGGCGAGAAACATGCCCATGAAAATCACCCCGTCGAGTCTGCCCAATGTGCCATCCAGAATCAGTACGCCCGTAATCACCGGGATAAGCAGGGCCATGGGGAAGTCCCGTCTGATACTGTCACGCGGGCATAGAATTCCGGAAATTGTTAGCGCCACGGCAAGGATAAGGGCGACATTTACCACATTGCTTCCAAGCGCGTCTCCGAGCGCAATCTGGGGGACACCTGACATGGCGGAACTTATTGATACAGACAATTCCGGGCTGGAGGTGGCGAATGCCGCGATCGTGGCGCCGATGATGCCCGGAGAAATCCGCAGCCAATGGGCGAGGCCCACCGCGCCACGAACAAAGAGCTCACCGCCGATGCCGGCACATGCAAGGCCCAGCAGCAATGTCACGTAATCGTTCATCAGGATCCAGGTGGACCGGTGCGTTTCAATTCGGCGTGCCCGACCGGGTGGCGCGCCGGCCGCGCAGCGCAATTGCATTAGTCAACGGCCAGTTGAATGAGAAACAACCCTGCGGCCATCGTGGAAGTCCAACAGGCGCAGGATCAGGCGATCGATATCCTGCTGCCGGCGCAGGTAATATTCCGCAAGCGAGTCATGATTCAGCCCGACGCGAATGGTCAATGTCTGCCCTCGGCCGCAAAGCGAGAAGACATCCTCATCGGTATCATCGTCGCCAATGTATATAGCCTTGCTGCATCCAGAGCGTGCCAGGTGCCGGACAAAGGCAAGCCCCTTGTTTGGCGCCGATAATGGAAGGATATTCACAACCTGATTCCCGCCGATCACCCGGACCGGCCCCAGGCTTCGCGCCACCGACTCGATCTTGCGGATTGCCTCCTGCTTTCGGGTCTCGCCACGGTAATGAACGGACACGGAGTAACGCTTGTCTTCGATTTCCACGCCACGATACGGCCCCAGGCCTTCATTTAGTAATGGAAGCCATTGCCGCACAGCCTTCTCCAGTTCAGGGGAGGCACTCCATGGTTCGATGCCGTGATTGCCGATAATTTCGCTTACCCCGGTGCCCCTGAGCCGGGGTATTACATCGTCCTTGGCCCGACCGGAAATCACGACGCATTGAAAGCGCGAGGCAAGCTCGGCAAGCAGCGATCTGGTGGCAGGCCGGAGTACTGCCCGACGTCGTTCCCGGACAATCGGTGCAAGTGTGCCGTCGAAATCCAGGCCGATCAGCGTGTCCGACCCGACGTATTCCCTCAGCACATTGCAATTCCCGGTGTCAAGGATGTTGCGCATTATGCAGATGCAGCCGGCGACAGCCGTTCGGAGATGCGTCCACTCAATCGCTCGCGACGGCGAATCCGGGCCGCGTCCACCAGCATCCGCCCCGCCCAGCGATAGACGTTGAACTCGGCCAGGTACGCACGCATCGAGCGCATGCGCTCCCGTTGTTCATTCGGGGTCATGGTCAATGCGCCTGCGAGCGCAGAGCTGGCCTCTTCCAGGTCATACGGATTGACGATCAATGCTTCCGTGAGCTCGCGCGCGGCCCCCGTGAACTGGCTCAGTATCAGGACGCCGCGATCATCGTCGCGGGCAGCCACGAATTCCTTGGCTACAAGATTCATCCCGTCATGGAGACTGGAGACATAACAGAGGTCCGCGGCGCGGTAGAAGCGGAAGATATTGGACGGCTCATGGTGGGATCGGAACAGGAGGATCGGCTTGTAGCCATTTTTGCCAAACCGTTCATTGATTCGCGCGGCCACCAGCTCGACGGTTTCATTCAACCTGCGGTATCGCTCTATCAATGTGCGACTGGGGGCGGCCAACTGGACAAACCTGAATCTTCCAAGAAACTCCGGGTGTCTTTCCAGCAATCGTTCGACCGCCAGCAGTCGCTCCTCGACGCCCTTGGTATAATCGAGCCGATCCACGCCGACGCCCAGCAACGCGTCGGTGGGCAGCCCAAGCTCGTTCAGGACACCGGCGCGGCATTCCGCGGCTGATGGAATGGATTTGACCCAGCGCACGGGCCATTCGAGTGAGATGGGATAGGAACGCACCAGCGTGGCGCGCCCATGTTGCACGACGGCATTTTGTTCACGGTCAATCCTGGTTTCCAGAAACCTGTCCACCGAATCGAAGAAATTATTGCAGTGTATTTGCGTGTGAAAGCCGATGATGCTGCTGCCAAGCATGCCTTCGAGGAGCTCCCTGCGCCAGGGGCAAATTCCAAAGCGCTCCGAGTTGGGCCAGGGTATGTGCCAGAAACTGATGACCGTTGCGCGCGGAAGTCGTTCGCGAATCAGGCGCGGTAGGAGGGCAAAATGGTAATCCTGCACCAGGATGATAGGGTCTTCCGAATCCACTTCAGCGCAGACTGCGTCGGCGAATTTTCGATTGACCGCCTGGTATTGCTGCCAGTCTTCGGTGTTGAAAGTGGGACGCGCATCGGCAATATGACAGAGCGGCCAAAGGCCCTCGTTCGAAAATCCGTAGTAATAGCCGCGCTCTTCCTCCTTCTCCAGCCATACGCGTCTGACAAAGTAGGTGTTCTCCCCCGGCGGTACGCTGATGCGATCGTTCCTGTCCACGGTGTCACGATCCGCGGATCCCCCGCCGTGGGCAATCCACACGCCTGAACAGGCCTGCATTACGGGCTCAAGGGCTGTGACCAGGCCGCTTGCGGGGTGCACGACCTTGATGCTCCCGTCCGGTTGCCGTTCGTGAATATACGGCTCGCGGTTAGCCACGATGACGACCCGTTCACCGTGCAGATGACGAGTCAGGGTTGACTTGAGCCGCTGTGGTGTCCAGGCGCCGCCTTCAGACTCTGTCTCCTTCTCGACCATCATCCGTTCCACCAGTTCACGGACGTCGCGCAAAATGGGGCGGAACTCCGGTCCACGCGGGGCTTCGCCGCGCGCGAGACGCCGGATCTCCTCACTCCAGCTTCGCGACGTCAGTCGCGCAACGATGATTGTCGTCATCGAGGCGGCAACCGCGAGAAACGCGAAAGCGAGCAGGATGAACTGGCGTGTGCTGGTTTCCCGTCGAGCGGCAAAGCTGAGATCGTGAACCAGAACAACAAACCCGAGAATCAGGTCAGAATCCGGAACCGGCATGGCACTGACCATGACCGGGCCGCCGGGAAGACTTTCCGTTTGATGCCAGCTTGCCGGAACGGTTGGGTTGGCCAAATTGCGGACTTGATCAGCTATCCAATCGCAGTTGAACCGTGGCGGGAATCCGGCAGTTTGGGCAAGCCGGTAGAAATCCGAATCGCAGGCAGCAGCAGCCATAATGCGATCGTCGCGGGTTATGTCCGTCAGTATCTCGCGGAGTTCCGTGCTCCGATCCGATCGCCAATTTACGCTCAAGGCCTGGCGCGCGCCGGCGACGGCCAGTTCCGCCCGGAGACGCACGTCTTTCTCAATCCATTCGCGCGTCGTAGTCTGCACAAGCACAAAGGCGCCCCAGGTCAGTAACGCAAGACCCAGTACAAGGCCGACGACAAATCGCAAAGCCGGAGACATAAGGATATTCCTTTAGCACAATCCTGTTCTCGCTCCAAGGGAATTTTGTTAGGCTTCGCTTATGCTCCTCGAGAACGTCGGACTTATCGGCAACTGCCAGTTTTCCGCGTTGGTCGACCATTGCGGCGAGATTGTCTGGTGTTGCCTGCCACGGTTCGACTCGGAACCTGTCTTCTCGACCCTGCTTGACGCGCAGGATGGGGGCAGATTTTCAATTGCGCCGGCGAATGGCGATGTTGGTGTGCAGCGCTACGTCGAAAATACGAATATTCTTGAAACTACGTTTGAAACCAAAACCGGCTCGTTCCGGATCCTGGATTTTGCGCCTCGTTTTATACTGCATGATCGGATGTTTCGCCCCACGCAGCTCTTTCGCATCGTGGAGCCAATTTCAGGAGCACCGCGTATCCGCGTGACTTGCGAGCCACGTCTTGGCTGGTCTAAATCGGTGCCAGCGCGGCTTTGCGGATCAAATCACATTCAATTTGAGAAGTTTGACAGCCAACTGCGCCTGACCAGTGATATACCTGTTTCGCATCTGGGTGGACAGCCATTCACGCTGACCGAGAAGCGGCACCTTGTGCTGACATGGGGCGCGCCCGTGGAAGAGCCGCTGATGCCACTGTCGGAGAAAGTGCTGGGAGAAACAAAGCGGTATTGGCGTCGCTGGGTGAAACATTGCAGCATTCCTCCCTTGTACCAGAATGCCGTCATCCGATCGGCGTTGACTCTCAAACTGCATTGCTTTGAAGACACAGGCGCAATAATTGCCGCCATGACCACATCCATTCCCGAATCACCCGGCAGCGGCCGAACCTGGGACTATCGTTATTGCTGGCTGCGGGATGCATATTATTCGCTTGGTGCGCTTCAGCTCCTCGGGCATTTCGAGGAGCGTGAGCACTTCATTAATTATCTTTTGAATATTGTCGGGGGATCGCCGGACCTGGATCTGGCGCCGCTGTACCGGGTTGATGGCTCGGTTGGTCCGGAAGAACGTATCCTGCAAGACTGGCCCGGGTTCAACGGAGATGGACCGGTTCGCGACGGGAACGGCGCGTCATTGCATCGCCAGAATGATCTTTTCGGGGAAATGGTGCTGGCGCTGGTCCCCATATTTGCCGACGAGCGGTTCAGCGCCGAGCGGTCGCCGGCGGCCCTGAACCTGATTGAACGCCTGGCGCGCAAGGCAGTTTCTCTGGCTGGTGTCCCGGACGCCGGGATTTGGGAATACCGAACCGAGTGGAAACCGCAGACCTTTTCCAACCTCATGTGCTGGGCTGCCGCGGACCGAATGGCGCGTGTCGCGGTGCACCACGCACCACCCCTGGAACAGGAATTCCGGCTGGCCGCCGAAAAGATCCGTGAAGATATCATCGCCCGGGCCTGGTGCCCCGAGATCGGCAGTTTTGCCGCGTCTTACGGCAGCCGCGACCTTGATGCGTCGCTTCTGCAGATGGCTCGCCTCCGTTTTCTCCCGCTTCACGACGAGCGACTGGTGAAGACCATCGATGCAATTCGCGACGGACTCTCGATCGGCGGCTGGCTTTATCGCTATCGGCAGGACGATGGCTTCGGGACTCCTTCGGCCGCGTTCATCGTCTGCATGTTCTGGCTGGTTGAAGCGCTCGGCGACGTTGGCCGCAAGGTCGAGGCCAAGACCGTCATGGATCTTGCACATGCGGCCATCCCGAAATTGGGCCTGCTTTCCGAGGATTATGAGATCCCGAATTTGAGGATGTGGGGCAATTTCCCCCAGGCCTATTCCCACGCCGGCCTGATCCACGCTGCTTTCGCCGCTTCGCCGGAATGGGCCGACGTCCTGTAATGTCGCCGCATATGCATAACGCAGTGGAATGACCTGCCAACTACAGTCTATCTACCCATTAAGCAGGAGGTGCACCCAGATACTCCCCGCATACCCCAACGCTATCGCCCAGCTCCATTTCAGGTGCGAGAAAAATGTATAGATGCCGCGCGCCTGGCCCATGACGCCGACGCCGGCGGCAGAGCCGATACTGAGCAGCGAGCCGCCGACGCCGGTGGTCAAGGTTACCAGCAGCCACTGCGACAGGTTCAAATCCGGATTCATTGTCAACACTGCGTACATGAGCGGGATGTTGTCGACGATGGCGGACAATATTCCTATGAGAATGTTCGCCGTGGTCGGTCCCAGGCCCAGGTAGAGAAATTCTGATACCAGCGCCAGGTAGCCGAGCATTCCCAGCCCTCCCACGCACAGGATGACGCCATAGAAAAACATCAAAGTGTCCCACTCTGCGCGCTGCATTGCGGTAAAGATATTGAATGCCTGCCGGTGATGAATCTGTGCCGCAGCCGGCACGGCCTCAAGCGCAACAAAGGGCGGCTCACCGAAATCGGAAGTGTCCGGTGTCGACGGAGCTCCCTTTGCCGTCATCAGACGGAGATCGCGGCGGCCAAGAAAATGTCCGTATATTTTGAGCAAGCCAAGACCGGTCATCATCCCCATCACTGCCGGCAGGTGCAGGTAATTGTGCCCCGCCACCGCCAGTACAATAGTCAGCACGAACAATCCGACGATGACCAGTGCGCCATGTCGCAGGTACACGGTTTCCTGCACGGGTTTGGGGTGCCCGGGCGACAGCGTAAGACTCATCAGGCACGCAGGAATGATCCAATTCACGACCGAGGGGACGAACAGCGCCAGAAATTCCTCGAAACGGACATGGCCTTCCTGCCATACCATCAGCGTGGTGATGTCCCCGAACGGGCTGAATGCCCCGCCCGCGTTGGCGGCCACGACCACGTTTATGCACGCGATTACGATGAACGGCCGGTTGTCGCGGGCGACGGTCATGACCACAGTGGACATCAACAGGGCGGTGGTCAGATTGTCGGCTACCGGGGAGATGAAGAATGCCAGCAACCCCGTAAGCCAGAAAATGGCGCGCAGCGAGAAATTCCGCGACACCAGCCAGCCACGCAGAGCCAGGAACAGCCCGCGCTCCTCCATGGCGTTGATGTAGGTCATGGCGGCGAGCAGGAACAGGAATAGCGCGCCAAATTCCTGCAAATTGTCGCGCACCACCAGGTCCACGCTGTGCTTGTCGCCATGCATGGCATAGACGCCGCCGATCAGCCCCCAAATCAGTCCGGCGGCCACCATCACCGGTTTGGATTTGCGCAGGTGCCAGCGCTCTTCCATGATAACTGCGGCATAGGCCAGCACAAATATGCCGAGGCACAGATAGCCGACCCAGTGCTGGGTCAAATCAAGGTTCTGTCCGGGCATGCCGGCAGTCTACCATCGTGCCGAAGGTTCGGTGCGCGGCCCTGGTGTGCTGCCTTGCAGTGACCTTGCACAATTTCCAGTAGGGCCGGCTTTAGCCGGCCGCCGGGCATCGCGGCGGGATAAATCCCGCCCTACATTCGCAGCGCGTGCAGGTACCAGGCAATGAATCTTTGCGCAAAGTCCTCCAGGGGCATGTACGGACCTGGTTCATAATAGCGTGAGCCAACCCCGGCGGCATTCGCCTCGATGATGCGTTTGTCGGCGATGGTGGTGACATCCCAGAGCCAGGTCAGGTCTTCGACCTGGTAATCCTTGCCTTCCACGGCGTCACCGCGCACCAGCCAGGTGATCTCGCAGTCGCACGAGTTTACTGAAAGGGGCGTAAAGCGATAGATGACGACATGATCGCAGTAGGCCAGGTAGAACGTCATCGGGCCGACGTGCATGTCGGTGCAGCCGCCATCGTAGGCCTTGATATCGCCCAACAGCGGCGCCACCGGTTTGCCGTCGCGGCTGCCGGTGACATGTCCCTCATACAGGGGGTAGCGATCGAAGGCGTGATCCGCGCCGATGGGGCCGGAAGCGATCCATTCCTTAGCAACCGAGTGCGTCGTCAGCCCGCAACGCTCCGCCCGTTCCATGACCGGCCGCAACGCTTCGACCATCTCCGCGTGCGGGATGGCGCGCCCATGGGCGATGGAGTACTCCGGATGCGCCGGCTTGCAGTGATAGCACTCGCAATAATTTTCCACTGCCAGTTTCCAATTGGCGGCCAAAGGATAGTTCTGGCGGTGGGCCACCTTCGCCGCTGCCAGACGATAAGGTTTCAACGGGGCATCAAGATCCTTTTCCATTTCGTCAAAAGGCACCGGGTCAGCGGCAAAGTTGATGAAGATCATGCCGTGGAAGACACGTACCTGCACCTGCTTCAGGCTGAATTGTTTCTTGTCGAAATCGGCAGGCGTGTAGCCGGCGCCACGCAGGGCGCCGCTCAATTCATAGGTCCAGCCATGGTACGGGCACACCAGCAGCTTCTGATTGCCGGAATCCTCGCCGCAAATGCGCGAGCCGCGGTGCCGGCAGACGTTCAGCAGTCCGCGAATCTCGCCGTTGCCGGAATTGACGATGATGACGGACTCGCGATCCATGCGGAACAGGAAGTAGTCGCCACGATTGGGTACCTGGCTGATGTGCCCGACATAAAGCCACGATTTCAGGAAGATCTTTTCCATCTCCTGCTGGTAAATCTCAGGATCGGTGTAGAACTCCTGTTGCAGGGTCTGGCCGGCGTTGTGTGCCAGCATCAGAGAGGCGAGGGCGGTTTGCGTCATGGTCATATCCTCATTTCAATCGTCGCAAAAGTTGCCAACAGCTTGTGTCTAATCCCAGCACCGACACTCCAGTGCAGTTACCGTCACCCCGGCGGAGGCCGGGGTCCAGTGCAAGTGCGCTCTGGATACCAGCTTTCGCCGGGGTGACGGGTTGATGTCATACCGAATACATCACGCCGCCTGCGGCCAGCGGCCGCGATCCGCAAGCATCTCGCGGGCCGCGTTGTGGCCGGCGCAACCAGCCACTCCGCCGCCGGGATGTGCCCCGGCCCCGCATAAATACAAGCCGGTCACCGGCGTGCGGTAGTCGGCGAATCCCGCTGCCGGGCGCAGGCTGTAGATCTGATCCGGGTGCAGGCAGCCGTGGAATATGTCGCCGCCGATAAGGCCGAATTCCCTTTCCAGATCCAGCGGGCTGAGGGCCATGCGGCCCACCACGGCCTGTTTGAAGTTGGGTGCGTACCGGTTCACCGTATCGATGATGTGATCGGCGACCTGTTCGCGCACGTCGTCCCAGCTCCTTCCACCCGGCAATTCGGGATTGAAATGCTGGCAGAACAGGCTCATCACATGCTTGCCGGGCGGGGCCAGGGTGTCGTCATATACGGAGGGAATGAACATTTCCAGAATCGGCTCCCGCGACCAGCCAATCTTCAGCGCGTCGTCATAGGCGCGCTGATTGTAGTCCAGTGAATGCGTCAGGATGACGCTGCCGAGCAGATGCTGTTCATAGTCTGGCTGATCCGCGGCGCAGGTGAAACGCGGCAATTCGTTCAGCGCCACGTTCATGCGGAAACTCCCGGAGCGGCAGCGGTAGTGATCCATGTGGTGCGCAAAAGCCGGTGGCAGGTACTGCCGGTCCACCAGCCGCTGAAACAGCAGCTTTGGATTGACATTGGCCGCCAGCGCGCGCGCCCGGATGACGCGTCCATCCACGAGTTCCACGCCCCGGGCCGTTCCCGCCTCAACGATCACGCGCTTCACCGGCGCGCTGATCTCGATGTCGGCGCCATGGGCCTGGGCGAAGCGCGCCATGGCCTGGGTAATCGATCCCATACCGCCGGTGGCGTGGCCCCAATGTCCCTTGTGCCCGTTCACCTCGCCGAACATGTGATGCAGCAGCACGTAGGCGGATCCCGGGGCATACACGGACTGCATGTTGCCGACCATGGCAATGTAACTGGAGAAGCCGAGCAATAGGTCGCCCTTGAACCAACGCGCCAGGTAATCGGCGATGCTCATGGTGAACAGGCGAATGGCCTCGGCCTGCAATGCCGGCGTAAGTTTCTGCAATCGCCAGGCCAGCTTGCCGGCGCGCCATAAATCGCGCAGTCCGCCACCGACATTGGGTGGTGTCTCGAGAACCTGGTCACGCAGCACGTCGGCGACCTTTTCGATCACCTGCTCAAACTCGGCATAGCGCGCCGCATCCTCCGGGCACTGGCGGCGCAGGAAACCCATGGATCGCGCCTTGTCATTGTTCAGTTGCATATACTGCCCGTCAGGACCCAGCACAAAGCTGGAATATTCCCGCGTCTTGATCTCCAGGCCGTAGCGCGCCAGTTCCAGGTCGCGGATCACCTTGGGATTCAACAGGCTGACGGTGTAGGAACAGGTGGAATTGCGAAAGCCGGGATGAAACTCCTCGGTGACAGCGGCCCCGCCGACCACATGGCGGCGCTCCACCACCTTGACGCGCAGACCGGCGCGCGCGAGATACCCCGCGCAGGTCAGGCCGTTGTGGCCGGCGCCGATTACGATCACATCAAAGGGATTCCCATCGCCCATGACGGTATTTCTCCGCGTTGATTCCAGGAGTGGGGTTTGTGTAGGGCGGGATTTATCCCGCCGGGATGCTGCGGCCGGCTGAAGCCGGCCCTACATTGCCAAGCATCACACCGAATCACCCCAGAGGAATTACAGCACGAACCGGGGACGCGATCTTCCCGGCTTATGAATCAGGAATCTGGCCGGGATAAACCCGGCCCCACAGGTTTCCAGTTTCCTGTGGGGCCGGCTTTCAGCCGGCCTGCGAAGAGCGCTTGCGGTAATTCAGCGGCGTGGTGCGTGCAAATCTCTGAAAGGCCGCGTAAAACGCCGAGGCGGAGTTGAAGCCCACGGCGTAGCCGATCTGCAGCACCGATTGCCCCGTGCCGGCCGGGTCCCGCAACATAGCCTGGGCCGCCGCCACGCGCCGGCGATTGACGAAATCCCGAAAGCTCATCTGAAATTCCCGATTGATTACCTGGGACAGGTAGGTGGGGGATATCCCCATGCGCTGCGCAAGCGAACCCAGTGACAACTCCGGATTGGCGTAGCCGCGCTCGGCAATGATCATGCCTTCAAGGTTCCGGCGAATATCGTGGACTGCGGTTGCCGACAGGCGCGTACGCTCGTATTTGTCCAATGCCTGCCCCTGTTCCGCGGACAGGCGCGCGCGGTCGGTGCCCCGCTGCAGGCTGCTGACGTCATAGTAGGATGTGCAGGTCTGTATGCGGCCGCGCCGCACGATGAGAAAGTCCACGCCGACGAAGGACACATTGTCACCGGTGGCCGGCAGGTTGAAGATGGGCTCGATGTCTTTTCCGCGCATGATCCATTGCACGGCGGTGGTCCCGCCCAGGGAGCCGGTGCGATTGATGATCTCGTAGTGCATGTCCGGGTAGCGCTCAAAACTTTCTTCGCAGTAGGCGATGATGTCGTCGCCCACGATCTCCTGCTCATGCACGCTGTCGATATAACAGCCATCGGGTGTGAAGCAGCGCCGCACCGCCTGTGCGTCCTGCGCATTCCACGCGCCCATGTAGCGCTCGACGATGTCGGCACGCTTGGCGGAACGGGTCATGGGGGCACGGTATTCGCCGCCGGTTCTCAGCCGGTCCGGGACAGGTACTGGTCGATCACACGGCAGGACAGGTCCACCAGCATGGGCGTCAGTTCCTGCGCGGTTTGGGTTTCGTGGCGGGTATGGACCCAGCCCAGATAAGTAAAACTGCGCGCCGCAAAGAACAACGGCAGCCGATCCAGATCCCGATCCGGCAACGGACGTACAGAGCGATATCCCTCTACCAACGCGTCACGGGCGGAGGGAAAGTATTCCGCATCGAAATGGAAAAACAGCGACGTGGCCAGGTCGAACAGGTGCCAGCCGAAACCGGCATCGTCGAAGTCGATGGCACGTACCTGGTCCCCGTCCACCAGCAGGTTCTCCGGGGTGAAATCGGCGTGGATCAGGCTGTAGGTTTCCGGCCGCTGGCCTAGAGCGTTCAGGTCCCGCTCCGCTTGCTGGCGGCCCCGCTGAATCAGGTCACGTTGACCCGGTGTCAGTGCGGCCAGTTCCCAGAAGCGGCCCCAGAACGGACTTTCCCCGACCAGCCCGTCGGTATCCCAGGCATGACGCTGAAACCCGGCCGGCACGCGCCACGCACTGGCCTGGTTGTGCATGCGGCCGGTGAGTTCACCGATGGTGTGAAAGACACGCTCAATCTCCGCCGTGTCACCGGCAACGCCACTTTCCGCACTGCCGAGCTGGCGCCCGTCCACCCAGGCGAACAGGTCCACCTGCCGTATTTCGGGCACGCGGGCGTGACCGGCCTTGATAAACAGGTCTCCCGCGATGGTCGGGATCAGGGTCGGCACATTAATTCCGCTTTCATCCAGCGCGCGTATCCACAACAACTCGGAATGCAATTCAGCATCGGTGTGATAGGCGTGCCGATGAATGCGCAGCGCATATCGTTCCCCGTCCGGCATGGTCGCGCGAAAAACCGCGTTCTCGCGCATCTTGATGATCTCGAGCGCGGCGCCGTCCAGGCTCCAGTGGGGCAGGGCGGAACGGGCCAGGGCTGAAAGCCGCTCACCTTGTTCGGCGGGTGTTAGCAGGTAAAAATCAGAACCCATATCAATTTCAATTCCCAGGGCGGAGTTTTTGTAGGGCGGGATTTATCCCGCCGCGATCCCCGGTGGCCGGCTGCAGCTACCCACAGGATGTGGGGTATGCCGCGAGACGCCTGCATGGATGCAGGCGGTACGGTTACAGGGAAGTAACCGGTAGGGTCGAGCCGGGAGCGGAGACCGAGAGCGAAGCAGGAGCCAGAGCCGGGGACAGGACGTCCGGAGCGGCCGGCCCTACAGGGAATCATGCAATTGTTTTGCCGGGCCGCACATCAGTCACAGCGCGAAAAGCGCCTCGTCCAGGGTCTGCAGCACGAGGTCTGCATGGTCCCGGGAAAACGGCATGGGCGGGCGCATCTTCAACACATTGTCATACTGCCCGATGCGGCTCAGCAGCACGCCGCGTTCGCGCATGCTGTTCACGAGTCGCTTTGTTTCCTCGGTGGCGGGTTCCTTTGTTTTTCCATCGCGCACCAGCTCGGCGCCGAAGAACAGGCCGCGACCGCGGACGTCGCCGATGAGGTCATGCTTCTGTTGCAGGCGCTTCAGGCCGCCAATCACGTAATCGCCCACGACGCGGGCGTTATCCACCAGCCGTTCGTCTTTCAACACATCCAGCACGGCCTTGCCCACGGCGCAGGAGACCGGATTGCCGCCAAAGGTGTTGAAGTACATCACCTGGTTGCGAAACGCGGACATGATGTCGGGCCGCGCAATCACGCCTGCCAGCGGGTGCCCGTTGCCCATGGGCTTGCCGAGCGTCACCAGGTCCGGCACCACGCCGTAATGCTGATAACCCCACAGGTGATTTCCCATGCGGCCGAACCCGGGTTGTACTTCGTCGGCGATGAAAAGTCCGCCGGCGTTGCGCACATGTTCCACCGCCAGGCGCATGAAGTCAGGAGGCACATCCGGCAGTCCCTCGCTGGAAAAGATCGTGTCCACGAGTATTGCAGACAGGCGGAGGCCATCGGCGTGTAATCCATCGATGGCGCGCTTCACCTCGTCGGCATAGTGGCGTGCCAGCGCTGCGCCGGTCACACCATCGGGACCGCGATAGGTGCCCGGTGACGGGATCATCCGGATGTGTTTGCCGATGCCTTCCGGCGGCGGAAAGATGGTGCTGATCTGCGCCACTGCGGCGGAGTTGCCGTGATAGCCCCAGTTGCTGCAGATGATGCCGGTGCCGCCGGTATAAAAATTGGCCATGCGCATGGCCAGTTCATTGGCCTCGGTGCCGGTACAGACAAAGGCGACCGTGGAGAGCGGGGCATCGAACATCGCCGTCAGTTGCTCGCCGTAATCCAGAATGGTCTCGTGCAGGTAGCGCGTGTGGGTGTTCAGGGTCGCCGCCTGCCGCGCCAACGCCTCGACCACGCGCGGATGGCAATGTCCCACATGTGGCACATTGTTATAGCAGTCGAGATAGCGCCGACCGTCGGCGTCGAACACCCATACGCCCTCGCCACGCACCAGGTGCACGGGATTTTCGTAGAACAGCGGATTGCCCGGCCCCAGCAGGCGCTCGCGGCGGGCGATGAGATCTTCAATTCCCATGGAGCATCATTCTATTCCATTGGCCGGATGAATCCGGCCCTACAGGAATCTATTTCCGCCCGGGACGATGCTGGACGTGTTCCGCCGTAATCTCGGCCACGTTGCGCGTCCCCAGCAGTGTCATATCCAGCAGGATCTCGGAGCGCAGGATCTCCAGCGCCCGTTCCACACCCGCCTGGCCACCGGCCGCCAGGCCATAAAGGTAAGACCGGCCAATGGCGCAGGCACTGGCGCCGAGGGCCAGCGCCTTGATCACATGGGTACCGCGCCGCACGCCGCCATCAACAATCACATCCAGCGCCGCGCCAATGCGATCACGAATCGGTCGCACGCAATCCACCGGCGCCGGTGTCCCCTCCAGTTGCCGCCCGCCGTGATTGGAGATCATGATGCCGCGCGCGCCGACGTCCACGGCATGCTGGGCGTCCGCGGGGGACATCAAGCCCTTGATTACCACAGGGCCATCCCACTGCCGGACCAGCCATTCCGCATCCTTCCACGTCACGGAACGATCGAACTGGCCATTGATGAAATCAAACAACGACATCGAGGTTTGCGCGGCGGGAACCCGATGGGAAACGTTGGCCAGCTCAAATCCCGGGTGCAGCAGTGCCTGCAACGACCAGCCGGGATGGGTGAGGAAACTCCACCAGCTCGCCGCGGTCCATTTCGGCGGCAGGATCATGCCGCTGCGTTTGTCGCGCTCACGATTTCCGGCCATGGCTGTGTCTACGGTCAGGCACAACGCGGCATAACCCGCGGCCTTGCAGCGTTGCACGAATTCAACGGTCAACCCGCGGTCCTTGAATATGTACAGTTGAAACATCTTCGGGCCGGTCGTCAGCGCGGCCACGTCCTCCAGCCGGGTCGTGGCGACGGTGGACAGCGAGTACAGCGTGCCGAATTTTGCCGCCGCCCGGGCTACAGCCGGTTCGGCGCCATGGTGGAACAGGCGTGACATGCCCGTAGGCGCCAGCAGCATCGGCCAGTCCAGTTTCAGTCCCAGTAATGAGGTGGTTGCATCAACTTCCGTTACGCCACGCAACTGGGCCGGAAGCAATTCGTAGTCGTCAAAAGCCAGCGTGTTGCGTCGCAGGGTCCACTCATCATCGGCGCCGCCATCAAGATAATGGAACATCGGCGCCGGCAGGCGGCGCTGGGCTATTACTCGCAGGTCGGAAATATTATGGCAATCGTGGAGATGCATGGAATTGGGTGGACCTACAGTGAAAAGTTAAAAGTTAAAAGTGAAAAGTAGAATATAGTGGAAGTGACACCATTGGCACGAGTGATTTTTCCTCCGCCTTCACTTTTTACTTTCCACTTTTAAGGAACGTCTGAATAACCGGTCAAAACAGGGTTATTCATCGGGTCCATGATGCGGAAGTTCCTCAAGGCGTAGGGTTATGCGCCCTGTCGAGGGCGATGGTGTTGCCCAATGTGGATTGCTTATGCCCATTTCCCGAATTCCAGACACACGTCCCCTAGGCTCGCAACAAGCGGCGCCTGACGATGAACAGATTGGCCAGCGCACAGGTCACCTCCAGCCGGTGCAGGTTCTTGGCCAAGCCCCGGTAGCGGACTTTGCAGAACCCGAACACCCGCTTGATGACGCCGATGACGTGTTCAACCTTGGCTCGCACCCGCGACTTGGTCCGGTTTCTGGCCCGTTCGACTTCGTCGACATGGCCCCGATGCCGACAGCGGCGATTCGTGAAGTCTTTGGCATGCGGCGCGCGTTGATGAATCACCTCAGTCTGCCCCTGGTAGGCCGCATCGCCCCAGACCCGCGTCTCCTTACCGTGCAACAGGTACGGCAACGCCTGCTTGTCCGCCACATTGGCCGCGGACGCCAACACCGTGTGCACCAGCTTCTCGCCGCTGTCCACACCCACATGCGCCTTCATGCCGAAGTACCACTGCTGGCCCTTCTGCGTCTGGTGCATCTCGGGGTCACGTTCCTGCTTTCGATTCTTGGTCGAGGTCGGCGCGTTGATAATCGTGGCATCGACAATCGTGCCGGTGGTCACCTTGATACCCTGCCGGCGCAGGTAGTCGTTCACCGCCACCAGCAGCTTCTTTCCCAGCCGCTCCCGTTCCAGCAGGTGCCGGAACTTGCACACCGTCGTCTCGTCCGGAACACGTTCTTCGCTCAGGTCAATACCGGCAAAGCTCCGCATCGCCAGCGAATCGTGCAGCCCTTCCTCCACCCCGGGGTCCGACAGGTTGAACCACTGCTGCAGAAAATAGATACGCAGCATCCGTTCCAGCGGCACCGTCGGCCGGCCACCGTCCGGACCCGCCTTGGGGTATACCGGGTCAATCAACGCGCACAACTCCGCCCACGGCACCACCCGCTCCATCTCCGCCAGAAACTGCGCCCGGCGCGTCGTCTTGCCGTACTTCTCGAAACCCGTGCTTGCCAGCGTTATCTGTTTCATCATCCCGCCCTCCGCGTCAGATATCATGCCTATCCGATCTGATCACGGGGTTAATCAGAAGTTCCTTAGACCTCGCAATTGCGGCGCTTGCGATATGCATATG
>MGYT01000097.1:6967-7056 GCA_001801865.1 Gammaproteobacteria bacterium RIFCSPLOWO2_02_FULL_61_13 | reverse complement strand
GGGTGGCCAAGCGCTCGGCATAATAGCGCGCTCAGATCACCTCTTTGCCGCGATCGGTTTCTTCGCCGTAACGACGCAACACCGGCTGG
>MGYT01000097.1:1798-6758 GCA_001801865.1 Gammaproteobacteria bacterium RIFCSPLOWO2_02_FULL_61_13 | reverse complement strand
GTAGCCCACCGTGGTCAGGTACAGCGCCTGCTCGGGCACGAACAGCCGCTGGTAATCCTCCGAGGACATGCCGCCCTTGCCGATGATGAGCTTACAGTGTGACTTCGCAAAGAATGCCTTCATCCACTTGCCAAACCGAAACGAGGCGGTCCCGGTAACAGCCTTGACCGCGTAACTGCCCGCGGGGCCAAGGCTCGCCGCGGGCGAGCAGTGGAAATTGACGTTGGAGGTATGGTTCCAGGGCACGGGCAGTTCCATGCCCTCGTCGAGCAGGCGATGGTAGACCCCCTCGCGGCCGGTGAAGATCACGCCATCCAGATACACCAGGTCGCCCAGTTTTAGCCGCTTCAGGTCCTCGACCTCTACCGGACATTTCAGGCTCACCTGGTTCATTTCCACTTGCTCAATGCTGGTAATGCTCACGCCAGGTCTCCGGTTGCGCGCGCGCTCAAATGCCCTCGCGGCGGTAGTAGTCGGTGAACCACTGCGGATCGCCGCGGAACGTCACCTCGCCGCCGGGCGCGATACGGGCAGTGGCCCGCCGCGAGGCAAAGCAGAAAGTGTGAATGGCGCAGGGCATGCCCCCCGTATGGGCGTAGGCGACCTCGAGGTGCGCATCCACCACCATGCCGCTGCCCACGAATCCCATGGGCCCCATGCCGATGGAGTTGCCCAGCGTCTGCAACTCCAGTTCGAGCGCGGCCAGTTGCGGGTCGGGATTGCGGTCGCCCACCGGCCGCAGGCAGGCGGCCTCCTTGGCGATGCGCATGGTGGTGTCCTTGCACCCACCGATTCCGATACCCACGACTGCGGGCTGACAGGCCATGCCGCGCCGCCCGAATTCGACCATCGTATCGAGGAAGAACTTCTTGATGCCGGGGATGCCATCGGCAGGAAACAGCATGCGGTAGTCGGTGCCGAACAGCCCGCCCTTGTGCACCGTGGTCAGGTCGAGCCATTCCCCCGCGGGCTCGAAGGCATACTGGATTTCCGGGGCATGGGTGCCGAGGTTGTTGTCATAGTCCTTGCGCGTGATCGGGTGCACCCGGTTGGGGCGCAGCGGAATCTCGTGCGTGGATTCGGCGGTGGCCTCACGCAGGGCCCGCTCCAGTGCGAAGAAGCCGCCCTCGCTGCGGCATTCGTTGCCCATCTTGACATACCAGCGGGGCAGCCCCGTATCCCCGCACATGGGCCGGCCATCGGCCTCGGCGATGTCGTAGTTGAGATTGATCTGCTTGAGGACGAAGCGCGAGAGCGGGTTCTTTTCCTGCTTTTCCAACTGCAGCACGCCCTGCTTGAAATCCTGGGGGATGCTGATGGCTGCGCGCGACATCAACTTCTTCGCCACCTCCTTGATCAGTCCTGCGGGAATCAGGTCTGTATCCGGGGCCGGGTCGCGTCTGGTCTTGCGATCACCGGAAACGCCTGGTAAGGGCATGGAAGACTTCCTCACGTTAGAGTCATTGAAAGGCGCGCCTTGGCGCTCGGTGCAGCACCATCCCACTTACTGTAGGGGGTGCAGTTATTATCCTCTTGTTGCGGCGGGAACCCTTATCGCGACCGCTGCAACCGCGCCCTCACTAGGGGATAAGCACCGTCGAACCGGTGGTCTTGCGTGATTCCATGTCGCGGTGCGCCCGCGCCGCTTCCGCCAGGGGATAGGTCTGATTGATGCGGATTTTGACCCTGCCGCTTTTGACCATGTCAAAAAGATCGTTGGCGGCGGCGAGCAGCGCCTCGCGGGTCGCGGTGTAGTCGGGCAGGCTCGGATGGGTAAGGAATATCGAGCCCAGTTGCCCCAGGCGCCGCGGCGCGATCGGTTCGGGATCGCCGGAGGATTCTCCAAAGGAGGCGAGTACCCCGCGCGGGCGCAGGCATCGCAGCGAGCCTTCGAAAGTTGCCTTGCCGATGGAGTCGTAGACCACCGCGACGCCCGCGCCGCCGGTGATCATGCGTACGCGTCCGGCGAAGTCCTCCGAAGTGTAGATGATGGGATGGTCGCAACCGTGGGCGCGCGCGAGTTCGGCTTTCTCCGGGGTTCCCACGGTGCCGATAACCGTTGCGCCAAGCTGCTTGGCCCACTGGCATACGATCAAGCCGACACCGCCCGCCGCGGCATGGATGAGTATGGCGTCCCCCGGCTTTACCGCGCAGGTGTCGCGCAGCAGATAGCGCGCGGTCATGCCGCGGATCATCATCGATGCCGCGGTGCTGTCGTCGATCTCGTCAGGCAGCGGGACCACGCGCGCCGCCGGCGCGAGGCGCGCCTCGGCATAGGCGTCGTCCGGTCCGGCCACGCAGGCGACGCGTTGTCCGAGGGTGATGCCGGTCACCCCCGGCCCGACGGCTTCGATCACCCCGGCGCTTTCAATGCCGATGCCCGAGGGAAACGACTTCAGTGCGTTGACCCCGTTGCGCACATAAATGTCGCGATAATTCAGGCCGACGGCAGTGTGGCGCAGGCGCACCTGTCCCGGACCCGGATCGCCGATTTCGACATCCTCCCAGCGCATCACCTCCGCTGGACCGTGCTGGTAAATGCGGATCGCCTTGATCACCCGGCTTCTCCTTTTGTCGTCGCGCGCGCTACTTCATGCGCGATGGTCAATTGTCCGGAGCGAGTGTACCCGTGGCCGGCGAGCATGCGCAAACCCGGCCGCATCAGGCGCTGCTTGCCGATGTACCGGTCGCGGCGCCCATTGGCCGGCGTCGCTATATGATTGCCCAAGGTCGGCGCGTGAGGGACGCTGCGGTCCGCAACCCTGCAACGGGAAGGAATTCAGCATGAGCCTGCAACGCCGCCGTTTCGAATCACTCAGTCGGATCAGTGTTCGCAGTTTGCTGGTCCTGGCTTGCCTGGGTACAGCCGCCGCCTCCGCGCAGGAGCCGGCTTACCCGTCCAAGCCGATCCGTATCGTGGTCCCTGCCGCACCCGGCGGGGTGACCGATACCTTGGGCCGCGCATTGAGCCAGCAGTTCACCAAGTCCTGGGGCCACCAGGCGGTGGTGGAAAACCGGGCGGGCGCCAATAACATCATCGCGGCGGAGCATGTGGCCAAGTCGGCGCCGGACGGCTATACGCTGTTTCTCACCCCGGAGCCGACCTTCGTCATCAACCCCAGTCTCTACTCCAAGCTGCCCTACGACCCGGTCAAGGACTTCGCGCCCATTACCGGATTGATCGTCATCAACCAGGCCCTGGTGGCGCACTCTTCAGTACCGGCGAACAGCGTGAAGGAGTTGATCGGTCTCGCGCGGGCGAAGCCGGAGGGGCGCAGCTACGCGTCCTTCGGCGTCGGTTCGAGCGCACATCTGAACATGGCGATGTTCGAGACGATGGCTAAAGTCAGGTTCAATCACATTCAGTACAAGGGCGCGGCGCCGGCGCTCAATGACGTAGTCGCCGGACACGTGGATATCATGTTCGTCAATGTCAGTTCGGCGCTGCAGCAGTGGAAAGCGGGCAAAATCAAGATTCTCGCCATGGGGAGCGCCCGGCGCCTTGCCCGGTTTCCCGAGGTGCCGACCGTCGCGGAAAGCGATTTGCCGGGATTCGAGGCGACCTCGTGGTTCGGGCTGTTCGCAACCGGAGGAACGCCGCGCGAGATCGACCTGAAGCTCAACACCGAGGTGCGGCGCCTTTTCAGCGATCCGGGCTTCCAGGAAAAGATGTTGACCCCGAACCTTTTCGAGTCGGTCACCAACTCGCCCGAGCAACTAGCCGAGCTGATCCGGACCCAGACCGAGAAATGGGAGCGGGTGATACGCGAGGCGCGCGTGGTTAAGTTGAACTGAGAATTACAAGACTTGACCCCATGGCGAATATCAGTTTGTCGCTGGCCATCGGCGAATACGAACACGTGCGCGATCTTCTCAGCGGCGAAGTGCGCGCCGAGGGCATCGACATCGTGCCCTTGCGCACCCCGATCGAGGAACTGCTGTTCCGGTTCATGCGCTTTGGCGAGTGGCAGGTTTCTGAAATGGGCCTGGGCCCCTATGCCGCGCTGCTCTCGAGGGGCGTACCGGACATGATCGCGATCCCGGTGTTCACCTCGCGCGTGTTCCGCCATTCGGCGCTTTACCTGCGCGCTGACGCCGGGATTGCCTCGCCCGCCGGCCTGGCCGGCCGGCGCATCGGCGTACCCGAATGGGGAATAACCGCCGCGATATACACGCGAGCTCTGCTGCAGCACCACTACGGGGTGGACTTGCATTCCATCCAGTGGGTGCAGGCCGGTGTCAACGAACCGGGTCGCCTCGACAAGCTGCAACTGGCGCATCCGGAATTTTCCATTACGCCCATGCCGACCCGGTCGCTCTCCGAACTGCTGCTCGCCGGAGAACTCGACGCCATCATCAGCGCGCGGCCGCCGCGTCCGTTCCTCGAGCACGATCCGCGCATCAAGCGCGCCTTCGACGATGTATTCGGCGAGGAAATGAATTATTGGAAAGCATCCGGAATATTTCCGATCATGCATCTCATCGTGCTGCGGCGCGACCTCTACGAACAGCACCGCTGGGCGGCGATGAACCTATACCAGGCGTTCAGCGAAGCCAAGCACCGGGCCATGGGGCGGATTCGCGACGCCACCGCTTCGCACTTTCCGATTCCGTGGCTGGCCCATCACGTCGAACTGGTGCGCGCGCAGATGGGAGATGACTTCTGGCCCTATGGCATCGAGCCCAACCGCGGGACGCTCGACGCCTTCTGCCAGTTCACCCACGAGCAGGGGGTCTGTGCGCGCCGCCTGGGCGTGGAGGAAATGTTCGCGCCCGAGGTGCAGATCGAGTCGCGGACCTGATTCTGTTATTTAGAATTGAACAAATTGTCTTGCCGATATTTCCAATCGGCGGGCGCTACCGGCCAGTTGTAATCCTGGTAATGGGATGATTGGCGTGTCAATTCTTAAGGATTTGCACGCCCGCTCAGGGGATCGAGCACTGGAAATTCGCCGGGTCG
>MGYT01000097.1:901-1788 GCA_001801865.1 Gammaproteobacteria bacterium RIFCSPLOWO2_02_FULL_61_13 | reverse complement strand
CGCCCGGAAACCATTCCACAAACTGAGACACCGATGCGCCATCTTCAAGATTCTCGAACAGTGCTGCGACTGGCACGCGAGTACCGGCAAACACCCAAGCACCACTCACACGTTCGGGATCGCGCTCAACTGCAGAACATGAAGACCAATCAATCATGGCAACTTCCTACCATCGCGGAGTTGAGACGGCTAAAGCTAACGCGCGCCAGCGCGTGCAGCAAGCCCTTTGCAAGGCACGGCGCTCGCGCCCGCCGTCGAACGCATGGTTAGGCCGTATGCCCCGTCCCTGCCGCCAGGCGGGCTGACTGCGCATTGCCGCTCTGCGTCTTCTCCCCCAGCTTTGCGAGCACTTCGTCGGTCGCCTGCACGTCACCGAAGGTCAACAGGAACTTGCCCAGCGTGTGATTGTGCAGCGCATCCGTGTGGTCGGCAGTGCCGTCCGAGACCATGATCGTGCGGTAGTCCCAGTTGGCAGCGTCCCGGGCCGTCGATTCGCAACACGTGCTGGTGGTCGTCCCGGTGATGAGAAGCGTGTCGATGCCATGCCCGCGCAGCAGGGCGTCGAACTCAGATGGATGCGGAATGAACGCAGAGTAGCGGTATTTGATCGCGATCTTGTCCTCGGGCAGGACTTCGCAGGTGGGGTAGAGCGGGAATCCCCCGCCGGACCTCGCGAGCAGCGCCTGTCGCTTCGCCCAGCCCGCCGCGCTTACCCCTTCCTTGCGGTTGGCCCAATCTTGCGGGTCCGCAATGCGCGCTTCGGTCTGGATCCAGATCACCAGCCCGTCCTTCGTCCGCATGGCCCGGGCCAGACGGTTGATGTTGGGCACGATGGTCCGCGCCTCGGGCACATAAGAGGGCATGCCCTCAGCGACGAAATAATTTTG
>MGYT01000097.1:644-786 GCA_001801865.1 Gammaproteobacteria bacterium RIFCSPLOWO2_02_FULL_61_13 | reverse complement strand
CTGCCAACTTCCTGATCATGGGCGGACCGAAGGCGCATCACATGCAGCAGGGTGTTATGCCGCAATGTCGACGTACTCGACGCGGCTAGCGGGTGGCGGAATAGGGGTGCCATCTTCGCGCATGCCATTGAGATGAAACTCT
>MGYT01000097.1:0-483 GCA_001801865.1 Gammaproteobacteria bacterium RIFCSPLOWO2_02_FULL_61_13 | reverse complement strand
TACTGTTAAGCGTGCCAGGTGCCAAGTCGTCAGACGGTTTGCCGGGCACGGTTACTCGACCAGGCTTCACCAAGTGCTTAAATTGTCTGTGGCTACCCTGTGTTGCGACTAAGAACCACTTGTCATCATGAAGCATTCGCAGTATTTCGCTGACTTTCATTCGGGCAGCATATCAAGCAGGGGGAATCTATGCAGAGAGATTCCATCTTGCGGCATAACGTAGAGCCCACCGGCACGCGCCGGTTTTATGGCGCGTGTCCGTGTGCGGCGCTGGGTTAGCCGTGAGTGTCAGCAATTTTGGCCTCGTATTTGCCCCACTCTCCGTTCCAAGTGAAATCCACGCTTATGAATTTCGGTTGAACGTTCTCACCTGAGACTTGAACCTTAAACCTAAACGTACCTTTGTCTCGAAAGAATCCGGCGTATCGAAGAGGTACCGGTTTTATTTCAATTCTGAATTCGGCTGAGTAATCTCGCACGCTC
>MGYT01000096.1 GCA_001801865.1 Gammaproteobacteria bacterium RIFCSPLOWO2_02_FULL_61_13 | reverse complement strand
TCAAATCCGGCGACCAGGTGCTTTGCTCCTCAGGCGTATTCGGCGCGACCACGCAACTGTTCACCAATATTCTGGGCAAGTTCGGTGTCCAGACGGATTACGTTGACAAGCCCGAGCCCACCCTCTGGCAGGCGGCGGTGCGGCCGAACACGCGCTTGCTGTTCATCGAAACTCCGTCGAATCCGCTGACCGAGGTGTTCGATATCGCCGCGCTGGCGGCGGTGGCGAAAAAGGCCGGAGCCCAGCTCGCGGTGGACAACTGTTTTTGCAGCCCGGCACTGCAAAAGCCGCTCGAACTGGGCGCCGACATCGTCATCCATTCGGCGACCAAGTATCTGGACGGGCATGGCAGGGTAATGGGCGGAGCGGTGCTGGGCCGCAAGGAATTCATGGATGGCGTGACCGGGTTCCTGCGCACCGCCGGCCCGACGCTTTCGGCGTTCAATGCCTGGGTGATCCTGAGGGGCCTCGATACATTGCGCCTGCGCATGGACGCGCAATCGGCGAGCGCGTTGGCCCTCGCACAGTGGCTGGAATCGCACCCGCGCGTGCAAAGGGTGTACTACCCGGGCCTTGCCTCGCATCCGCAGCACGCCCTTGCCATGCGCCAGCAGCGCTCCGGCGGCGCGATCGTATCTTTCGAGGTCAAGGGCGGGCGCGAGGCGGCATGGCGGGTGATCGATTCGACGCGCATGATTTCCATTACCGCGAATCTCGGCGACACCAAAAGCACCATCACCCACCCGGGGACCACCACGCACGGCAGGATCTCGGATGAAGCGCGCGCGCGCGCCGGTATCAAGCAGGATCTGCTGCGCGTCGCGGTGGGGCTGGAAGCCTATGCCGATATTCAGGCTGACCTGGCGCGCGGGCTCGCCTGAGGGCGTTGTTACAGAATGGATTGATGGCAATAATTGGCGAGATACTATCGGCGCAGACGAGCAATGGTGGACGTTTCAGGACAATCTTAATATCTATACTGATATATTCTTGAGGGCTGGTTTGCGTTTCACACCGGCTCCGTTTTCCAACTGTAGGTCAGATCAAGTAGCGAAGTCGCGGTTCAGACACCAGTGCCGCTGCGGCAGCGATAGCTCCCCCGGCATTGCAAAAGTAGGCACTGTTGCGAGGGAATTTCTTTAGCCTGAACGGCAGCAACCCAAGCCAGCCTGTCGCGGCTTGCCGGTCTAATTGCCTGCAATGCCGTGAGAGCGGACTCTGGCGGGACCCTACGTCGAGCAGATAGATCGGACCTAAAAGCACCACCCCACGAAACGCACCAAGTACTCGTGCCGGTCGGTGATGCGCTTGCAGAGCACTTCCAGCCACTGGGCACCGGGCATCATCTGAAGTATCTCTTGAGCCACTGGCGCATCTTCGAGCGGTAGATCACAGTGCCGGCGGCGGGTCATAGCTCATCCGCTACAAAGATATCGGCGCGCGGATCATGTAGCCGACGGGTTTCATGCGGCTTTCCCGGTCCTCACCCGCAACGTGCACCCGGTTGTACGCAGAAAATCCGCAGCAGTAGCGCCAGCCGAGCATCATCGCTCGCCGAAGATCTCGCGGGCCGCAAGCACATGTAGGTGCGGGTTGATAATTTGGCCAGATCCCGGGAGGTCGGAACGACCCACTCGCCGTAAGCTAGACGCGCTTCCGGTAGCAACTCGGGCAAAAGGCAGAGCCATCTGACCCTGCCTTTCCCGGTACGGCTACTCAATGATTGAAAAACTAATGATTACCGCCTTGCCGCGGGTTTTGCCGCGGGTTTTGCCGCGGGTTTTGCCTCGGGTTTTGCCGGCGGAGACACAAAGACAACGGGTGCATGGCCCAGTGTCTTATAATCTTTGTCGGCAACGGTGAACATCGCTGTGCCGGGTTTGACTACTCTCACGTATGAAGAATAGTCCCATTCTGCGGCCCACGCACCTTCATTGTTGGGCACAGGCGCCGGCTTGAGGTTCGAGGCGATGCTGCTCAACCCACCACCAGCATCCTTAAGCAGCAACATGATCTCCTGCTTCGGCGTAAAGCCCGTACCGTACATGAACACTTTGCCACCCGGGCGAAGCTCTACCACAGGGGTGGTTACCACGAATGATGGCCCCTGCTTCATGACGTCTTGTTGACCCGCACAACCCAGGACCCAAAGACCCACCAAACCCAAAACAACCATCAGCCCGAATCTTCTCTTCATTGCGACCGTCTCCTCTGTAAAGTTTTATAGTTTTACATCCTGTTATCGGATTCCCAATTCAACTGCCAAACAAAAAGTTTTTCAGTAATCCGCCACCAACTCATGGGCCGATTACTCAATCAAGTATGCCATGGCGATTTGATATCCCAAGGAATATTCCAAGGTTTGCCGGAATAAAATGTATACCTGCAGGCGATGGTGATTTCGGAGCGCAATGCCTCTGTGTTATGACGTACGTAATGTTTCGTGCGTCGCATTACATGCCCGATGGTGGTTTCATGTTCTTCGATTGTTTCCAACTATAAAACGATAGGAAATTCAATCCTGCCCCATTTCGCACAGCGGGCAGATGGCAATGTTTGCAGTTCATATTGCGCCGCGGAGCATCGCGCTCATTGGACATAGCGCCTGCGCCCGGCCGATCGCAATGCGGGTTAGGTCGAAAGCGCGCGATTAATGAAATACGTGGGGCGATCGCGCAGTGCGATGCGGGAAGATAACAATGCTGGAGTTGACCGGGCGGCCCCGCTGATTCCGGCGAATGCTGCTCGTCATTCGGAGCCCGCGTCTTGATTACGGCAATATAGGAGCACACATGGAACTCTGGCGATCAATAGCTGCGGCCTGGCTGGCAACAGGAATGGCAATTTCGGGGGCTGCCTTTTCCCAGGAGTGGCCCGCCAAGCAGATTCAGATCATAGTCAACAATGCGCCCGGCGCCGGTACTGATCTGGTCTCGCGCACCATCTCCGACCGCCTGGCCTCGATACTGGGCCGTACGGTATACGTCGAAAACCGCATCGGTGCCGCCGGCGCCATTGGTGCCGATTTCGTGAAGAAGGCGGCGCCCGATGGCTACACGCTGTTGATCTGCGGGGACGACCTCGCGCTGTGGCGGGCGCTGGGAATACGCGAGAGCATCAACGTGCTCAATGATTTCGAGCACATCGTCGAACTTGGGAGGACCGATTTCTTCCTGGTGGTCAGCGGCGAGGCGCTCGTGGCGAACAATGCCAATGACCTCGTGCGCTTGGCCAAACAGAAACCCGGCTCGCTGAGCTATGCCTCGCCGGGTGTCGGCGCGCCGCACAATCTCGCCATGGAATTGTTCAAGCAGCAGACCGGCACGGACATCGTCCATGTGCCCTACAAGGGGATGGGACCGGCGATGCCCGACATGGTGGCAGGCAGGGTGCAGGTGATCATGACGGGCTATCCAGCCATTGCCTCCTTCATGCAGAGCGGCAAGCTGAAGATCCTTGCGTCGGCGGGCGCGGTGCGCGCGCGCCTTCAGCCTGACTACCCGACGCTGGGAGAGCAGGGCATTCCCAAAGTCGAGCAGCAGGGTTACTTCATGTTCCTGGCCCCGCGCGGCACGCCGCAGGCAGTCGTAACAAGGCTGAACTCCGCGGCTAACCAGGTGCTGTCATTGCCGCAGGTCCGCGAAGATCTCGCCAAGCGCGGGTTGGTCGCGGGAGGCGGTACGTCCGAGCAGTTCCGGCAGAAACTGCGCTCGGAGGTCGAGAAGTGGACCGGGGTGGTGAAAGCGGCTGGCATCAAAGCCGAGGAATAGGCAGGAGTGAGGCTCGTGGGTCCGCAGGTATCTCCGAGGTTTTTGCAGGAGACTTCTGGCAGGGCACGGACAGAAGGCGCCATTGCAGCGGCGATGGATGAACTGTTGGGTTTTGTGGAATATAATCACATCATATTCCACAAAACCGGCGCCCCCGACTGCCGTGAAAATCCGCCGCTTCGACCTGTCCTTCCGCACCGCCTACGCACAGGCAAAGGCGCTGGCACGCGCGCAGGCGGCGGTGCCGCTCGCCTCCGCGGGCAGCATCCAGGTCGAGAAGCGCAACGGCAGCAGCTTTGTTTATCGCTACCGCTATACGGCTGGAAAACGGGTCACCGAATACCTCGGCCCCGAAGGCGCCGCAGACACCGTACAGAAAGTCGATTCGGCGCGGGCTGAAATCCGCGACAGCGAGACCATTGCCCGCTATTGCCGCGACCTGCGCAAGGTGGGCTTCTACAGCGCCGACAATTCCACGCTGGTGACGGTGGCCGCGCTGTTCAATGCCGGCATTTTCGGCAAAGGCGGTCTGCTGGTGGGCACGCATGCCTTCGGCGCCATCCTGAACGAACTCGGCGTTCTAGCCATGCCGTTTGCCATGACCGAGGACGTGGACGTCGCGCGCGCCGAACTCATACAGATCGCCGCCCTGCCGCGGGGCGGCTTGCTCAAGCTGCTGAAGGAAACCGGTCTGCCCTTCCATGAAGTGCCCAAGCTCAAGCGCGGCGAACCCTCGACCTCGTTCAAGGTTAGGGGACGGAATCTGATGGTTGACCTGCTGGTGCCGGCCAGGGGCGAGTCCTACGGCACGGTGCCCGTACCGGAACTCGGCGCGCACGCCACCGGACTGCCGCATTTTGCCTATCTGCTCAAGGCGCCGATGGATTCGGTGCTGCTGGGACGGGACCGCATTGTGCCCATCGTCGTGCCTCATCCCGGGCGCTACTGCGTGCACAAGCTCGCGGTCTATTCGCTGCGCAGCGGCAAGGACAATCCCAAACGCGAGAAGGACGTGCATCAGGCGGCGCTGCTGGCCGCGGCCATGGCCGAGGACCAGGATTACATGTTCGCGGAAGCCATGGCCGCCGCGGCAAAACCCCTGCGCGCCATGGCCAAGGCCGGCGCGCAGCGGGCACTCAAGCTGCTGGAGGCTGATCACCCCGAGGCGGCGGAACAACTGGCCGTGCTGGCGTGATTGTGGAATATCATCACGCGCTGTTCCACAAGCCATTTTCAGGACTCGGGCCAGGCCCTCCCTGGAATAACGCCACCCAGCGGATCGTCAAACTTTGGCAAATTGTATCGGCGAACTCACCGATGGGCGGACATTACAGGCTCATTGTAATCTTATAAATGAGATATCTTAAAGGTGCCAGGATGGCGCGCTTGTGCCGTGTTCCACTCATGATGATAAAAATGGGGCGTGCCGGGTAAGAGTGTTTTCGAAGGCACGTCCACAGAATTATTAGAATACCCGCGACGTTGCGTATGATAATCGTTGCAAACGCCGCT
>MGYT01000095.1:28994-29386 GCA_001801865.1 Gammaproteobacteria bacterium RIFCSPLOWO2_02_FULL_61_13 | reverse complement strand
CGCGAACCACGACCACGGAAGGCCCCGCTGCCAGCAAGCACCGCCCCACGAGGACTGCCTCCCCGCCGGGTAGGCATTCATGGACTATGCGGTGGATATCCATCGAACTACTTTATGTGCTGGTGGCCGCAGTTTCCATTGGCGAACAGGCATCACCCGTATGGCCATCGCCTTGGCCGCATCATTGGTAAGATCGCCAATCCCTCCCATACGGGCATTCAGCGGCCTAAAATCAGCATAGCCGGGCGCGCCCCGGAGGCACTTTCGAATCCATGGAAAACCACCCGCTGAAAACCGTCCCGGCCAACAACCTGTACAGCGTGTTTGTGGCAAGTACACAGCGCTTTGCGTCGAGGCCGGCTGTGCAATTCCGCCCGCGCTACCGGGTGATG
>MGYT01000095.1:28788-28934 GCA_001801865.1 Gammaproteobacteria bacterium RIFCSPLOWO2_02_FULL_61_13 | reverse complement strand
GCCGGCGTGGTGCGAGGGGATCGGGTATTTCTTTGCGGCGCGAATTCCCCGCATTGGGTGGCGGCCTATTTCGGCATCCTGGCCTGCGGCGCGGTCGTGGTGCCGCTCAATCCGCAGAGCCCGGCCGAACAACTGGATCGGATCCG
>MGYT01000095.1:26145-28777 GCA_001801865.1 Gammaproteobacteria bacterium RIFCSPLOWO2_02_FULL_61_13 | reverse complement strand
AACCTGCACTGCTGCTGATACTGGCCGGTTATCCATGGCCGGCGCGTCCGCTGCCCAGCCTTTCCGTCGAACGCATTGCCGGCGGCACGTACCAGCCGGAGGGTGAGTTGCCGGGACTCCGCACGTTGGCAGCGGAGCCGGCAGTGATCGTCTACACATCAGGCACGACCGGGGACCCCAAGGGGGTCGTGCTCTCGCACGACAACCTGCTGGCGAATGTTGCCGGGATTTGCAAGGTCATTCCACTGGCTGAGACCGATCATGTCATCACGGTCGTTCCGCTGTTCCATATGTACGGGCAGATGACCAGCATGCTCTATCCCCTCCTTCAGGGCAGCGCTGTCACGTATTTGCAATCGACAAGTTCTCGCGCCATCCGGGAGGCGTTGCAGCATACACCGGCGACTTACCTGGTCGCGGTGCCGGAGTTCCTGCAGACGGTGATGAATCGCATCGACAGCCAGCTCGCCTTCGTGCCCCGGGCCTTGCGTCCGCTGTTTCAGCGCAGCATTCGCACGCGACTCTCCACCACGCTGCGTACCATCGTCTGCGGCGGCGCACCGCTGGACCCGGTGATTGAAAACAAGTGGCGCGCGCTCGGCTTCGAGGTGCTTCAGGGGTATGGGCTGACCGAGACCAGCCCGGTGCTGACAAGCAACCGGCACGACGCGCACCGCACAGGTTCGGTCGGGATTCCATTGCCCGGCGTTGAAATCCGCATCGCGGCAGATGGCGAAATCCTGGCGCGCGGTCCGAATGTGATGAAGAACTATTATCGCGACATACAGCGTACGGAGCAGGCATTCTCGGACGGCTGGTTCAGGACCGGTGACGCGGGCCGGCTCGACGAGGACGGGTTCCTCCACATATTGGGACGCAGGAAGTACATGATCCTCGGCCCGGGCGGGGAAAATGTCTTCCCCGAGGATGTCGAGGCGGAATTGAACAAGATTGCCGGTGTGCACGACAGCGCGGTGGTGGGCGAAGAGCAGGGAGGCCGCACAATCGTCCACGCCGTTCTCCTGGGCGATGGGTGCGACGGCGAGCGCATCGTGGCAGCGGCCAATACACACCTGGCTCCACACCAGAGAATCATGCGCTGGTCGCTGTGGCCCGAGCCGGATTTTCCCCGCTCGGCAACACGCAAGGTCAGGAAGGCGGAAGTGTTGCGCTGGCTTCGATCCAGGGAACTACCGGCCGCGGAGTCCCGCACGCGGACAACGGCATTGATCCGGCTTCTGGCCGGGCTGACAAGGCAGGATCCTGCGCGCATCAGTGATACGACCCGGTTGGTTGCGGACCTGGCGCTGGATTCCCTGCAGCGCATCGAACTCGTCTGCGTCATCGAGGAAACATTGAATGCGTCCGTCGAGGAAGCCCAGATCACCCCCGCCACCACGGTGGCAGATCTGCAGGCGCTGATCGAACAACGGCAGACGCGCGCCGCGGCCACCACTCCCTATCCGCGCTGGTCGCTGTCCGGATGGGCCTGCGCGATACGCCCGTGGACGCAGGCGCTATTGTTTCAGTCGTGGTTGAGCACACTATGCAAACTTAGTGTTTCCGGAGCCGACGATCTGCGAAATGTCCGGGGACCCTTCATTTTCATGTCCAATCATCGCAGCTTTCTGGACACACCCATGATCCTGCAGGCAATGCCGCAGGCGATCCGGAGGAGGGTCGGCATTGCAGCGGCAACGGCCGTGCTGTACAGGAAATTCCGCTGGTCGGTGCCGCTCGTGGAACTCGCTTACAACGCGTATCCGTTTGCCACGGAGAGCGGCGAAAATATCAAGCCGGGGCTGGAATACACCGGCCGGCTCATTGACAACGGCTGGAACATCCTGATCTACCCTGAAGGTTCGATGAATCGCGGCACCCTGCCCTTGCAACAACTCAGGAACGGGGCCGGCATGCTGGCGGTCGAAATGCAGGTGCCGATCGTCCCCGTGGCCATCACCGGCACCGAAGGCATACTGCCGCCTGATGCACTGATCCCGCACCGCATGGGCGCAGTCAGTGTTGCCTTCGGCGCACCCCTCAGCGTCGCACCGGATACCGGCTACGCGCAGGCCACGCGGATCATCGAGCAGGCGATGCGGGAGTTACTCGGCACGGAACGTCCATGAAATTCGCCGCGTCACCGCTGACCCGCGGCAGAATCCTCATGGGCGCAGCCGCTCCAGCAACGTCACCAGCGTTTGGCGTTCCGCCGGCGACAAATCCGCCACCACGCCCGCTTCATATTCCCGCCCCAGCGGGATGATCTGCCGGTAGACTGCGCGGCCGCGGGCCGACAACCGCAACTCCGAGCGCCGCCGGTCGGCGCGGGCGAAGTCCCGTTCCACACGACCCTTTTCCAGCAAGCGCGACACCGCGCGGCTCACCGTCACCTTGTCCATCCCGGTCCTGGCGCACACCTGGTCCGCCGACAACCCGGGCTCCTGCCCCAGCACTGCCATTACGCGCCACTCAGGCACGGTGAGGTCGAAGCGGTCTGTGTAAAGCAGAGAAAACGCGCGGCTGATCCGGTTGGTCAGCGTGGACAGCCGGTACGGCAGGAAATCGTTCAACTCGAACGATACTTCGCAAGACTTGCCCGGTTTAGCAAAGTGTGCGCGCTGCGCTTTGC
>MGYT01000095.1:21580-26127 GCA_001801865.1 Gammaproteobacteria bacterium RIFCSPLOWO2_02_FULL_61_13 | reverse complement strand
CGATGCGTTCACGCGGACAACGCCTCAACCCGTGAAATTACTGTCCAGTCCCTGCCAGCACTGCACGTAGTCCTGCTGCCGCTGCGGGCACTCCAGCGCAAATCGTGTTGGCTGGATCACGTAGCGCGATTCGAACATGAAGGCCATGGTGTCCTCGTAGCGCGCGGGTTTCAGCGTCGCGTTGGATGCCTTGTCGAAGGCATCGCGGTCCGGGCCGTGGGCGGACATGCAGTTGTGCAGGCTGCCGCCGCCGGGAACGAACCCCTCCTCCTTCGCATCGTATACACCATAAATCAGCCCCATGAACTCGCTCATGATATTGCGGTGATACCAGGGCGGGCGGAACGTGTTCTCCGCCACCATCCAGCGCGGCGGGAAGATCACGAAATCGCAGTTCGCCACGCCGGCGGTATCCGACGGTGATGTCAGCACCGTGAATATCGAAGGATCCGGATGGTCGTAGCTCACCGAATTCATGACGTTGAAGCGCGCAAGGTCATACTTGTAGGGCACTGAGTTGCCGACCCACGCCACCACGTCCAGCGGCGAATGTTTCAGTTCCGCCGCATACAGACGCCCGCCGAACTTGCACACCAGTTCGTAGTCCCCGCGCCGGTCCTCATATGCCGCCGTGGGCGCGAGAAAGTCGCGATTGTTGGCAAAGCCATCGGACCCCACCGGCCCGCGCTCAGGCAGGATGAATGCGGCGCCGTAGTTCTCGCAGACATAGCCGCGGCTCGCCCCGTCCTGCAGGTCCACGCGGAACTTCATGCCGCGGGGGATAAGCAGGATCTCTCCCGGTGCGGCCGCCAGTGCGCCGCACTCCGTGAAGACGGTCAAACGGCCCTGCTGCGGCACCAGCAGCAACTCGCCGTCGGCGTTGTAGAAATAGCGGCCCATCATGGAGCGGTTCGCCGCATACACATGGATGCCGATACCCTGCTGTGTCGCCAGGTTGCCATTGGCCGCCAGCGTCACGAGTCCCTGCACGAAATCCGTTGGCGCGGACGGGATCGGGATCGGATCCCAGCGCAACTGGTTCGGCGGCGAGTCCACCTCGGTGATGGGGCCGCTGCGCAGCAGGCCGTCATCAATACGCCGAAAATCGCCCTGCACCACCGAAGGCCGGATACGATAGAGCCAGGTGCGGCGGTTGCCGGCGCGGGACACCGTGAATGCAGTGCTGCTGAATTTCTCCGCGTACAACCCGTAGGGGCATTTCTGCGGCGAGAATTGACCGATTGGCAGCGCCCCCGGCAACGCCTCGGAGCTCTGCTCGTCGCCGAAACCGGGCTGGTACAGGTACTGTTCGCCGGCGGATTGCTTTGCGCCGGAGGGTGTCTTCATCATGGTGGCCATAAACGTTCCTCGATGCTTGAACCGCAACTCCGCGGCCAGTATAGTTACATTTGCAACTAATTTCAAAAAGAGCCCTGCGTGAAACTTGCCAGCCTTAGGACCGGCGGTCGTGACGGCACCTTGGTGGTCGTCAGCCGCGACCTGACCCGCGCGCTGCCGGTACCGGCCATTGCCCCTACCCTGCAGGCGGCGCTGGATGAATGGACCACCATCGCGCCGCGTCTGGCTGCTGCATACCGGCATTTGCAGGCCGGCCCGGTGCGTGGCGAAACACGCTTTGATCCCCGCACCGCCGCGGCACCGCTGCCTCGCAGTTACCACTGGGCCGATGGCAGCGCCTACGTGACCCATGTGGAACTGGTGCGCAAGGCCCGCGGTGCGGACATGCCGGAGACCTACTGGACCGATCCGCTTATGTACATGGGCGCCTCCGATGCCTTCATCGGACCGTGCGATGACATCCCCGTTGAACGCGAAGACTGGGGCATCGATTTCGAGGCCGAGGTGGCGATTATCACCGACGATGTGCCGGCGGGCGTGTCCGTGGACGGTGCGGGCCGGCACATAAAACTGTTGATGCTGGTGAACGACGTGACCCTGCGTAACCTGGTCTCGGCAGAATTGGCGAAACAGTTCGGCTTTTACCAGTCCAAACCCTGGACCGCGTTCACGCCGGTGGCGGTGACGCCCGATGAACTGGGCCCGGCCTGGGATGGCAGCAAATTGCACCTGCCGCTGCACGCCACGTTGAATGGAAAAAAGATCGGCGCCCCCAACGCTGGCGTGGACATGACCTTCAGTTTTCCGCAACTTATTCATCATGCCGCCAGGTCGCGCGCATTGATGGCCGGCACGGTAATTGGCTCGGGCACCGTGTCCAATGTGGGCAGTAAGGATGGTTCCTGCTGCCTTGCCGAGGTGCGGGCGCTGGAGACCATTGCCCACGGCAAGCCGCTGACTGAATTCATGAAATACGGCGATCGCATCCGCATCGAGATGTTCGATCCCGCCGGCACCTCCATTTTCGGCGCTATCGACCAGGTGCCGGTGCCCTATACGCCGGCGTATTGATGACCAACATGGGGGGGGGAACAAGCAAGACATTGACTGGTATGCCGGGTTGCCGGGTATACGCTCCGCTTAATCTCGTCGTACGTCGTGTACGACTCGAATCGGGTTCCGCGCGCTTCACCATCCCAGGTTACGCGCGCTCCACACGACGCTGCGCGAACACCCGACAACCCGGCTTTGCACCGGTATTTATTCCATAAGCGAAAATCTGTTGCCGATATGTATTCCAGGAGAGTTTAGATGAAACTGTATGGCTACTGGCGTTCCAGCGCCGCATTCCGGATCCGGATTGCGCTGAATCTGAAGGGGTTGCGTTACGAAAACATCCCGGTGCACTTGGTGCGCGACGGCGGCGAGCAATACAAGGCGGACTATCTCGCGCTGAATCCCCAGGGACGCGTGCCGACGCTCGTGGATGGCGACCTGGTGCTGGGCCAGTCCATGGCCATCCTGGAATACCTGGAGGAAAAATACCCGGCGCCGCCGCTGTTACCGAAGGATGCGGGTGGACGGGCGCGGGCGCGGCAGATCGCGCTGGCCGTGGCCTGTGACATTCATCCGCTCAACAACCTGCGCGTGCTGCAATTCCTGGAAAAGACCCTGCACCAGCCACAGGAATCGCGGGACGCCTGGTATCACCACTGGATTCGGGATGGATTGACTGCGATCGAGAAACTGGTCTCGCCGCGCGGCCCCTACTGTCTCGGCGACAACGTGTCCATCGCCGACGTGATGCTGGTCCCGCAGCTCTACAACGCGCACCGTTTCAATTCACCGCTGGACGACTGCCCGCGCCTGCTCGCGATTGAGCAGCAATGCCTGGCGCTGCCGGCCTTCGACAACGCGCTGCCGGAGAAACAGCCCGACGCGGTGTAGTTAGCCGGCGGCACTGTCACCAGAATCTGTAGTCCTTCTTTTCGTCCAGTATGGATGGTGGACTTTCAACCAGCGGATCCAGCCGATCCGCCTGTTGGCTTGCCCACAGCAGCCAGCGCTCCAATTCACCGTCCTCCCCAATTTCCCGACGTTCGGCGATGGCGTTCCGTCGCACGGCCTCAATATACACCCGGATACCCTGACTTTTTTGCCATGCTTCAGCGTCGGTTTCCAGCTTCTTAAGTCGCTCCTCTTCCTCTTCGATCAGTTCCGCCATCTCACGCCTGCGATTCTGTTCTGCCTCCCATTCACGCTTTTGACGCTCCCGCTCCTCCCGGTCAAGGCGCTTTTGGACTGCGGCATTGATAAGTCCGACGAAGAATGAGTTCAGCCGACGCTCAATGCGCTGTGTACTCCCATCAGACCAGCTCAGGCGAACACCATAGACATGCAAGTTGATGATTTTCAAACTCAGTTTGCCCGACGGGGAAAAGTCGTATTTCTGACGCTGGTAGAAGTAAAGATTGTCGCTTGCCTTCCGCTTCTGCTCGGCAGGCGTCAATACGTGGTCTTTCCGGCTCACTGATTCCTCAAGGCGAATTTCAAGGATTTCACCCAGTACGGTCACCTTCATTGACCGCGATGGCTCATCGACGATCGCGACATTCCACTGCCTTGACTCCATGCCTTTGACCAATGCATCCATGATTCGGATTGCGCGGTCCCGCGCCCCTTCACTTATCGCGACATCCAGGCAACCTCTTGCCCGCGGCGCCACCAAGCCCTTCTCATTGGCCTTTGCCGCACGGAGGCTCCTTTCCGTTGTTGCCACCAACGGATGGAGTTCCCCGGCGTTGTCATGAACCTGAATCCGGTTATCCGGTTCCAGCTCGTACGCGATTAGCTTTTGCGCTGCATCATCGTTCTGCTCCGCCACCGGCGCCCTCCTCCACGAAGTAATCTCCGCAACGGTCTCCACGTCATCCTTCATCTTCGGCAACGGCGGCTGAGTAACCCGCCGTCCGCGGCGCTTCTTTTCCCAGTACCCCCGCCCGGGACGGGGAACGCCCAGACGCCGGCAAATCTTGGCAAGGCCGACATCCGAAATCCCATAACGTGCGGCAAGTTTGGTCATAGGTTCTACCCAGACCTGGTCGTATAGTTCCTGACGGGACAAATGAACTGTGCCAGTCATGATTTAATGTTGTCCCGCGCCTTGGCGCAGAAGTTCCGGATATCTG
>MGYT01000095.1:10386-21495 GCA_001801865.1 Gammaproteobacteria bacterium RIFCSPLOWO2_02_FULL_61_13 | reverse complement strand
CGAAAGCCTGGATAGCATCTTCCTCAGTAAACGTAATACCGGCCGGCAGCAACGGGGCAATGTCTTCAATCAGGCTCCGTTCAAGTTTCTTCAACATCCGCTGTTCCGCGACGGCGCGAGTGATCGAATTTCCCTCAAGAGCAAGGTAGTGTTCCAAACAGGCAGTGACCTTGTCAGGATTCATCGAAAGGTGGCCGAGTCCGTGGTGCAAATCGAACAGATCGCGGCCCTTGTTCCTCTGCAGCAATGCTCGAAATTTTGTTCCGAAGAGTTCCTCAGGCTCGAAGGAAACGATCTCTGTTTTTGCCCGATACCAGCGACTGTCAATCTCGAAGGGGTACTTCTTGATCCCATAGAGGCTTTCATGCACACGGGTATTGATTTCGATCATCAGCTTGAGGGTGGCATCAGGATCAACTTCGGGCGCGAACCTGAACTCCAGGTGCATGGAGTGCCTGGCGCGGGCTCGACTGCACTTGCCCAACCATGAGAGCGCAGCACGAACCGCGTCAACCGTGGGTCCGATGGCCTCCGGTTGCGTTTGAATCAAATCGATATCCTCTGAGTAGCGCAGCGGCTGCCGGAAAAGTAGTTTGTGAATCGCAGTACCGCCCCGGAAGGCGATCTTTCCTGCGAGCGCAGGCGAGTTGAATAGATCACACAATGCGCGGCAGATGACGAGATCCTGTTCGACCTGCCGCAAATCCGGCCATGGCGCCCTGGCGCTCCATTCCTGAATGTAGGAAGCGGGAATCAAGATTCGAGCTCCACCGGCTCATTGATCATCAGCATCCACTTGGAATCTTTCTCCGGGATTTCAGCCGGAGATTCGGTCAGTGGTTTAACCGAAGGGTTCAGGGGCTTCATGGATTTTGCCTTCCTGGCGAACGGCTCCAGGGCCTTGGCCTGGCGCGCATTGCCGGTGCGGTCCAGCAGATACCCTAGCCGGCGAACGGTGGAGTTTTCGTAGGCCCCGGCGGCTTGCGCCAACTTGCGCGGATCGGCGCTTGCACCGAGGTCTTTCGCAATCTGGGCCACGCCATTGATGCCGGCAGATTTGTGGAAGTAGCGGGCGGAATCCAGCAGCGTCAACTCTACGCCGGCCACTTTGGCGTAGCCTGCTTCGCTTTTCATTTGCGAAAGCCAGCCGGGCACGTTGGTTTTGGCGAAGGCCGCCGGGATCTGGTAGATGAACTGAACTCTGTGACGCCCGATCTCGAATGCCCGGAGTTGTTTCGGAACGATCACCTGAAAGACCATCGCTGCCTGATGCGAAGAGCCATGAAAGGCGGCCGCCCGCAACAGGGAAATTCGATAGTCGAGACGCAGGTAATTCATCAGCGGATCGATCCAGCGCACCGGGTCGGGCGCCCCGGTCATCCGGTCTTCCGGTCGCAGAATCAGATGGAAGCCGCGGCGGGGGCTCGCCAGCCGTTGCTTCTTGGCCAATCTGGCGGCGGCGGCAATGAAGGCTTCCGGCCTCAGGTCAAGCGCTGCCAACGCCTCTTCCCGGGAGAAGCAGGCCCGGCCGCGAGACAGTTGTTCGTCGAGATATTGCTCAAGTGAAGCCATTCCCCAAACATATGCGAGAACATACATAAAAGCAATTATTTCGCATATAAGTGGGGAAACGGACTTACCCCCTACATCCCTACACCAACTCCGTCATTAAGGCGAACCCGCCGCTCGTGAAACGGAATGCTGCACCACACACAGCTTAGTTAGAACCCATCTCAAAATTAGCGAGCGCAGGCGGTACGGGTACAGGGATGTACCCGGTAGAGTCAAGCCGGGAGCGGAGACCGAGAGCGACGCTGGGAGCCAAATCCGGGTTGACACACAAGTCAATGAGCATTTCGAGTCCATTTTCAACGCCGTATCGCCAAGCGCAGCAATTTTGAGATGGGTTCTAGAAGGCCACGTGCTGCATGTACCCACCATCCACGTGCAAATTTTGTCCCACGGTGAAACCCGACACCGGGCTGGCCAGGAATACCACCGCTGCGGCGACTTCCTCCGGTGTCCCGAGGCGGCCGATCACGCAGTGCTTCAGCGCGTCCTGGTAGGCCTCCGGCATGCCCTGCTTGATGAAGTCCCAGGGCCCGCCTTCGAAGTAGATGGGTCCGGGGGAAACGATGTTCACGCGGATGCCTTCCTTCGCCAGGTCCTTGCTGAGTTGCGCACCGTAGGAGATCAGCGCGGCCTTGAGCGCGCCGTAGGCGTAGATGCCGGGCGCGGGCAACGGTTTGGACATGACGCCTGAGATACTTGAAATCAGCACGATGGCGCCGGCCTTCGACTTGCGCAACCACGGCAATGCGGCCTCGCAACCGCGCACCGCACCGAGCATGTCCGCCTCAAACATGTTGCGCCAGCCGGCCTCGCCCCCCTCGCGCGGCCCCGCCGACACATTCGAGACCAGCACATCGATGCCTCCGAGCTGTTCCGCGCAGGCGCGGATCCAGCCCGTGTAGGAATCCCGGTTGGTGATGTCTGCCACGTCGCCGACGGCATTGATGCCCTTGTTGCTGAGTTCCGCAAGGGTCCGATCCACGTCGGCCCTGGTGCGCGCGCAAATGCCCAGGTTGGCGCCCTCGTCGGCAAACCGGCGCGCGATGCGCAGCCCGATGCCGCGCGTCGAACCGGTGACCAGCGCGTTCTTTCCCTTTAATTGCAGATCCATTTATCCCCCCTGGAATGATGCTACGAATAATCCCGCTTCTTTTCCGCGAAGTGAATGAAATAATCCAGCGCCGCGGGATCCGCCATGGCGCCCCGGTTCGCCGCTTTTTCCGGCGCCATGCCCATCAGGATGCGGCGCACGGGTACCTCCATCTTCTTGCCGGTCAGCGTGTACGGGATCGCAGTCACCTCGTAGATCCTGTCCGGCACATGGCGCGGCGAATAATCGGACTTCAGGCGCGCGCAGATCTTCTCCTTCAGTGCGTCGTCCAGCACCGCGCCCGGCGCCGGTTTCACGAACATGGGCATGAAGAAGCGCCCGCCGGGCAGATCCAGGTTGACGATCAGCGCGTCTTCAACCTCCGGCAGGTTCTGCACGCAGCGGTAAATCTCGGCCGTGCCGATGCGGATGCCGAAGCGGTTCAGCGTGGCGTCCGAGCGGCCCAGCACAAAACAACCGCCACGGCTGTTGAGGCGGAAAAAATCCCCTTGACGCCAGACGCCGGGGAATTCGGCGAAGTAGGTCTCGCGATAGCGCACGTTGCCCGGATCATTCCAGAAGCACACGGGCATGGACGGCATCGGCTTCCGGATCACGAGTTCACCCACTTCATCCACGACCGGCTGTGCGGCGTCGTTGAATGCCTGCGCATCCACGCCGAGGTGCCGCGCCTGGATCTCGCCGGCGTAGACCGGCAGCGTGGGCGCGGCACCCATGAACCCGCTGCAGATGTCGGTGCCGCCGCTGCCAGGGCCGACCAGGAAGTCCGCCTTGACGTTATTGTAGAACCACTTCATGCACTCCGCGGTCACCGGGGACCCGGCGAGCATCACGTGGCGCAGCGCGGGGAGATCGAACTTGTCCTTCGGCACGACGCGCGCCTGCTCCAGCATCTGCACATAGGTGGGGCTGGCGCCGAACAGGCATGTGCCCGTGTCTGCGACAATTCTCCAAAGTGCATCCGGTTCCGGATGTGCGGGATGACCGTCGTAGAGCACCGGGATGATGCCCATCAGCAATGAACTGACGAGGAAGTTCCACATCATCCAGCCGGTGGTCGTGTAGAAGAACATCACATCGCCGGCATTCAGGTCCAGGTGCAGGCGGCCGAGTTTCATCTGCTCCAGGATGATCCCGCCGTGCCCGTGCACGATGGCCTTCGGCAGGCCGGTGGTGCCGGAGGAATACAGGATCCACAGCGGATGGCCGAACGGGACCTCGGCAAACTCGAATTCCTCGCGGGGCACCGGCGGATGATCCATGAAATCACGCCACAGCATCGCGCCTGGGGTCGGCAGGGTTTCATCGTCGGGGAACAGATACGGCAGGTGGATGACCTGCTGCAACGACTTCAGTTGATCGAGGATCTGCCCGAGATCGGCGCGCCGATCGAAATCCTTGCCCTTGTAGCGGTACCCGTCAACGCAGAAAATAACCTTGGGCTCTATCTGCGAGAACCGGTCCAGCACGCTGCGCGTGCCAAAATCCGGGGAACTGGCGGACCAGATGGCGCCGATGCTGGTGGCCGCCAGCATCACGACCATCGCTTCGGGGATATTGGGCAGGTAACCAACCACCCGATCGCCGGGACCGACACCCAGCTGCCGCAGCCGCGTCGCCGCAATGCGCACGTCGCGCGCCAGTTCCGTCCACGGCACCCGGCGCAGCGGACGCAACTCGCCGACGGAGATCATCGCCGTCGCCTGTTCGCGCTCACGCCGCAGCACATGCCGGGCGTAATTGAGCCGCGCGCCCGGAAACCAGTCCGCGCCGGGCATCTCGCGCGAACGCAGCACGCATTCATAAGGGGCGGTGGACTCGACCTCCGCGTATTTCCAGATCGCCTCCCAGAAATCCTCGAGGTGATCCACCGACCAGTGCCACAACTCGCTGTAATCGCGTAATTTCAGCCCGTGTTCGGCTTCGATACGGCGTGTGAACGCAGTCAAATTGGCGCGCTCGATCCAGCGTGCATCCGGCTTCCACATCAATTCGCCTTCCTTGACCATCGCAGTATCGGAATAACTGAACTCAGGGTTGCGATTGTTGTGAAGGGGACACGGCCAATGCCTGTGCGGCGTTGGCCGGCGCGGAGACGGCACCGCACAGGGTTGCAACCAGTCCCGCAAGCGGACTGCCGGCGTGCAATGCATCCGCGGCGCGCCGCAATTCGATGCTTTCGTCCACGAGACCGTATCCGGCACGCGCGAACTCCTGCATCAACCGGCCTCCGGCGCCGGCCGCGCGATCGAAGCTCGCCCGATCACCCGCATCATATGGAAGCGAGACATGCATCAGCAGTGTCCTGCCGGCCAGCCGGTAAGCACACAGGTTGTCCATTTTATTCTCCGAAGTAATCCGTGCTGCAATGTCGCCGAGTTGCTGCGCGTGCACGCCTTCCACCGGCGCCGCCGCGGTCAGCGACATCAAACCGGGGCCACCCCAGCCTTTGAGGTCAATTTCTTTTTCCACGGTCGCCCCGCCCATCAGTGTGCGCAGATCGCGCCACGCCGGATCGTCCGGTCCATCCTCGTCGGTTTTGATGGCTACCCCGGAGATCGCGCCGAGGGCATTGAAAACCATGTCCCGCAACAGTTCCAGGTTTTCGGGAGTGCCATAAAGCGCGGCATACAGATTCCACGCGCCCGAGTCCCGTGTCTGCATCAACTTCGCGAGATCGATGTTCGCGCCGCTGCCGGCAAACTCTTCCCTGCGGCTGTACGGTGCGGCATCGAGCGCGGCGCAATGGATGGTGACGGCATTGCCGACGGCGCCCGCGATTATCAGCGGCCGCAGGATCTCGATGGCCTGGTGCATCTCGGCGTCGCCGGGCAACGTGACCCGGAACGGAAGATGCTTCGGCGGCGCAGGCATCAGCCACAACCCGACCTTCGTGGGTAACGCAAACGACGACTGCGTAAACAGCCCGTCCAGGTAGGGACCAAAGTTGTACTTGAACAATTGCCAAGCGTCGCTGCCCGGCAGCGCACCCATGCCGGTGCGCAGCAGTTCCCCGTCGCGCAACACCAGTTCCATCCCGCATTGCATCAGCATGTGATCTCCGTAGGGCGTATACCCGACATGCCGGGAGCAGATACTGCCGGCAATGGAATTGCCGGCATTGCGATCGCTGTCCACCCAGAAGCCGATGCCCTTTTCCGCCAGATGCTGCTGCAATTGCCGGTAACTCACCCCCGGCTCCACCAGCGCACATGCGGATTTTGTGTCCACCGCGAGGATCCGGTTCATGCGCTGGAGGTCGATGGCGATACCCGGCGCGCCGGGTGCGCCCAGTTGCGCCCCGTTACCGGCGGCATTGAAGGCGCTCCAGATCGCGAGGCCATGCTTGCCGGCGACACGGACGCACTGCTGCAGTGACTCCACGTCCGCGGGCCGCACGACGGCCTGGAACTCCGGCGTCTCCCCTGCCGGCAAACCGAACAGCCGCAGGTAACGGGCGAAGTCCGGGTGCGCCGCGTCAAAGGCATGTTGGCTGCCGGCGATGGCCTGGAGTTCGGCAATGAGCGCGGACGTCACAGCTTCGCTCCCTGCGCGGTCCTGCGCCCACCGCCGGAAACAACAAATGTGGCAAGCGCCTCCAGTTCCCGATCCGAGATCTCGGTCGGCCGGAACGGCGGCATCATCTGGAACCCGTTGCGCACCACGGTCTGCACATACGCTTCATTCAGATTCTCCCGGTCCAGCAGCACGGAATTCTCAGTGCCCAACCGTTCCGCAAGGCGATTGGTCCCGGGATGGCCCGGCCCCGCTGCGTGGCATGGCAGGCACCAATGCTCGAATACCCGATTGCCATCATCCAAACCCGGCGCAGCGGCGGTGGCGACCGCGGCCGGCACGGCGGCGGATTTTCCCGCCGGCGTCGAATCCTCGCTGCAGCCATGCAGCAGGCATGCAGCAACAATAATTGCAGCGCTGCGCGGACTCACGGTTGCCGCGTTCCACGCAGTGCGGCGGGCCAGATCCCGCTCTTCCCTGGCGCCAGGATGCCGAGCGGATCCAGCGCATCCTTGATGCGCTGGTTGACGCGCATCAGCGCGCCGTCGTTCCAGTTGTAGGTCCCGGCGATCCGATCCATGAAATCGAGATGGGTGCGGTACTCGCCGTAACCGCGTGCCGCCGCGTCGTCGATCATCGCGTTCATCAGTTCGTAGACGCGCTTCTTCTGGTCCGCGTTGTCGCGGCTGTAGAAGATCACGAAGACATGATGCATGTCGCGCCAGCCGACGATGTATTCACCGGTGTAGTCAAAGCCGTACTTGTGCGCGAGGTCACGCGCGAGGTGGTACTGCGCCAGCGCGGTCCTGCCGTCCACCGCCGCCATCGGCGAAAAGCCGACGTGGGCGCCGTTCGGCATCCAGTTCAGGATGCCGAACTCCGTCATGTTCGGGATGCCGCGCATCAGCTTGGCGCGGTAGCCGAACGCCGGTTCTCCGGCACGGTCCTTCTCGAAGAAGAAGCGCGCGCCTTTGACTTGCGCGAAACTCTCCTCGATGACCTTCCAGTTGTTGTCCATGACGCGTTCCGGCCCGTACAGCGCGCCGTAAAAGTTCCACATGCCCACGTTCAGGTCCGCCATGATTTTGCGGCGCACGCTGTCCGGCAGCGGACCTTCTCCGGAGAAGTACTGAGCGCGGCTGACGGCAACGGATGCCTCGAGATTCAGTTCCACGGTAACCGCGGCGTTCGGGATCAACAGGTTCAGCTTCAGCGGGCGGAGGATGTCGGTGACCTGGCCGACATCATCCTCCTCCGGAAACGTCACCAGGTACGGACGGTAACCCGGCGGCTCCGGCATCAACTGGACGCCGAGGCGCGTCGCGATCCCGAAATTCGCCTGCGTGAACATGCCGTCAACCCACGGGCCGCGTCCGTAGCGGTAAGTATGCGCCGCGGCGCTGCCGGGCTGTCCGCCCATGCCGGTCTCCACCACCGTGCCGTCGGCAAGCACGACCTGCATGCCGCACTGCCACATGAAATGTTCGCCATAGGGTGTGTAGCCGACGCCGCGATCCATCAGGTTGCCCATGACGCCGCCCCATCCGGGCGCCGCGCAGTCTATCCACAGCTTGCTGCCGATCTTTTGCAGATGGTTGTACAGGTCGAAGTAGGACACGCCGGGTTCGACGACGGCATACGCATGCTTCTCGTTGACTTCGAGGATGCGGTTCATGCGCTTGAGATCGAGAACGATGCAACCGGACTTGCGTGGCGCCGCGGCGCCGTAGGCCAGGTTGCGGCCGGTGGATACGACCCAGAGCGGGATGCGCCGGTTGCGGGCGATGGCAAGCACACGCTGGATCTCTTCCACGCCGGCCGGCGCGACCGCGGCGGACGGGGCGCGCAGCGATTGCTCCAGGATCGCGAAGTGATCCTGGTACCCGAGCAGGCGTGTTTCCTCATGGAACACCCATGCAGGTCCGACGACTCCCCGGAGTTCACCGAGCGCCTGTTCGAAATCCGCCCGCGATACTTCCGGCGGGAGTACAGGCGCCGTGGTCATGCGTGGAACGCCCAGGATTTGAGTTGCATCGCGGAACCTGACGGGCGCGGGTACGCTGCCGTCGCGAGCAAGCGACGCGCGGACATGCCTTCCGCATTCACATACATCCGGCAGCACGCGGCAAGTTCATTGGCCCAGGTTGCGTTATTCGGCATGAACGCAGGTGCAATCCGATCCAGGGTCTCTGCTCCGGCGCGCAGTTCGTGTTGCCACCCCGCCGTCGAATGCATGTGATCTCCGACGTAGAGTTCCCGTGCACCTCGCTCCAGCAACGCCTGGCGAATGAGCATGTAGTCCGAATCCCGCGTCAGGCCAATATAGGCGCACACCTCCGATTCATTTGCGCCGCTGAGAAGGCGTTGCAGGATTTCGCCCACATCCGGACCGAGGCGCGTGACACCGTACCGGTTCGCGGCACAAAAGGCGTCGCCTTCAGGACACCCGCCAATGGCGATGAGGCGCGCCCGGGGATTCAGACCGGCCAGCGGGTTCGGCGCCGCGGCGACAGGCATCGCCATCGCGATGAGCGTCGTCTGCAGAAACTCACGCCGCGTGAACATCGGTCGACTGGATTCTGGTGGGGGAAGGAGAAATTGGAATGGGCCGGGAACGGCCACTCCTCAGGCGAGAATTTTCCGCGCCGCTTCGATGGTCTTGTCGCGGTTCTTCGTGTCGCCCAGGTCGGTGGGGGGAGGTACGGCGCGGCCGCGCTGCACCGCGGGCCGGGCCGCAATCTGGTCGATCCAGCGCTTGAGATTGTCCAGCCCGCTGACGTCGATCCCGCCCCACTCGTAGCCGCGCGCCCAGCACCAGTTGGCGATGTCGGCAATGGAATAGTCGCCGGCCAGGTATTCGTGGTCCTTCAGGCGCGTGTCCAGCACCGTCAGCAGCCGGTGGCTCTCGCGCTGGTAGCGCTCGATGGCATACGGGATCTTCTCCGGCGCATAACGATAGAACACGTTGGCCTGGCCCATCATCGGCCCGATATTGCCCATCTGAAACATCAGCCACTGGATGACCCGCGAGCGGCCCTTGACGTCCCTCGGCATCAACTTCCCGGTTTTCTCAGCGAGATAGATCAGAATCGCTCCGGATTCAAACACGACAAAATCGTCGAAATCATGATCAATAATCGTCGGGATGCGCCCATTGGGATTGAGCTTCATGTACCAGTCCTCTTTCTGCTGCCCTTCCGAGAGCTTGATGTGCCGCACCGTGTACGGCAGCTCCAGTTCTTCCAGGGCAACAGATATTTTCCAGCCGTTGGGCGTCTCCGACGTGAATAATTCGATCATTCCTTCCTCCCGTGTCTTGCCGACAATGAAACTGATTTTCAGGCGCGGCCCAGGGCCGCGTCTCCCTTGTTGCGCGCTTCCGCCTTCTGCTGGCGGCGGAAGTCCTCGAACGCCATGCGTCTCGGTTCCGGTGTCTCGTCCGGGAAGGCGGTCATGATTTCAGCGAAGACCTGCCGGACTTCTTCCTTGTGATCGGGATGACTCAGGATATACATATCTGCGCGCCTGATGCCGCGCAGCACCTTCTCGCCGACCTCGAGCGGTTCCATCCCCACCTGGTGCACCTCCTCAAGGCGCCGGGTGAATTCCTCGCTGGGCGCCTGGCCGGTGTGCGCGAATTGCGCGGGCCGGATCTGCTCGCTCTGGTAGATGTAGCTCTTGACCAGGCCCGGGCACAGGATTGACACGCCGATTCCCTGCGGCGCGAGATGATACCAGAGGCACTCGCTGATGCCGCGCACCGCGAATTTCGCGCCGGTGTAGATCCCGGCGCCGGGCCCGGACACGAACGAGGCCATCGAGGCGGTGTTGACGATGTGCCCGCCCTCACCGTGGGCCTTGAGGCGCGGAATGAACGTGACCAGCCCGTTGATGACGCCGTTGAGATTGACGCCCATGATCCAGTCCCAGTCCTCGTAAGTCGCCTCTTCCATCGGCCCAAACCAGTTGATGCCCGCGTTGTTGCAGACCACGTGCACCTTGCCGAACACGCGCTCGCACTCGTCAGCTGCGGCGGCCATCGCCTTGCGATCCGTCACATCGAGCTGGATGCCATGCACCGTGCGCCCTTCCTTGCGCAGTTGCTCCAGCGCCCGGTCCAGGTGATCGCGGCGGATGTCGGCGATCACCACCTTCATCCCGGCCGCGGTGAAGGCCTGCGCCATGCCGAAGCCGATGCCATTGGCGCCTCCGGTGATGAATGCGACCTTGCCCTTTACATCCTGCATTTCGTCACTCCATTATCCAGAATCTGTGGCATCGGGAATGTCCGCAACGCGCACAACCAACGCCTTGCACGGTGCGGCCAGACTATACAATATGCCTCCGCGCATCGCAGCCTGAACACAGGGGAAGTTACGTATATGAAGCAAGCGACCCGGCGGAAAATACGGGGACAGTTTACTTATTTCCGCAGCTCGAAATCGGGGGAGTATTGCTTTTTCTCAAAAGCTGGAAATAAGTAAACTGTCCCCGTATTTTCCCCGATAACCCTGGAGATTGAACATGGCTGTGACATTTCCCAAGCACCCCGGCTTCACCGGGTTCAACATGCCGTTCCGCTCGGAGGCGGACATCTTCGACCTCGAGGTGGAAGGCACTCTGCCGGCCGGGATCAACGGCAGTTTCTACCGCGTGCAGCCGGACTTTCTCTACCCGCCCCGCTTCGCCAACGATGTCCCGTTCAACGGCGATGGGCACGTGAGCCTGTTCCGGTTCGCTGACGGGCACGTGGACTTCCGCTGCAAGTTCGTGCGGACGCAGCGCTACAAGGCGCAGCATGCCGCGCGCCGCGCGCTGTTCGGGCTCTACCGCAACCGCGGCACGGACGACCCGAGCGTGCAGAAGCTCAGCGGCGGAACCGCGAATACCAACCTTGTTTATCACGCCGG
>MGYT01000095.1:5515-10370 GCA_001801865.1 Gammaproteobacteria bacterium RIFCSPLOWO2_02_FULL_61_13 | reverse complement strand
AAGGAAGACAGCCCGCCGGTGCAAATCGATCCGGTGACGCTGGAGACCCTGGATGACTGTTACACGTTCAACGGCAAGCTCACCAGCCAGACTTGGACGGCCCATCCGAAGGTGGACCCGGTGTCCGGCGAGATGGTGGGCTTCGGCTATGAAGCGAAGGGCCCGGCAACGGAGGATGTGGCGGTTTATTCCGTGGACCGTGACGGAAAGATCAACTGGGAGGCGTGGATCAAGGCGCCGTACGCGGGCATGCTGCATGATTTCGGGATTACGCAGACCCATATCACGTTCCTGCTCATTCCGCTGATTGCGGATCCGGAGCAATTGAAAGCGAACGGCGTGCACTTTTCGTGGGATGACACGCTGCCCACCTGGTTCGGCGTAATGCGCCGCGGCGGGGACGGCAGCGACCTGCGCTGGCTCAAGGGTCCGACGCGCATGGCCACGCACTGCATGAATGCCTTCTCCGACGGCAACAAGGTTTACGCCGACATGGACATGGCCGAAGGCAACCAGTTTCCGTTCTTTCCCAATCGCCGCGGCGGCCCCTGGGATTTCACCAAGGCGTCCGGCCGCCTCACGCGGCTGTCGGCAGATCTTTCGAAGCAGGAGGAGTCCTACGGCATGGAAGTGCTGTATCCGGAGACCGGCGTTCTTCCGCGCGCAGATGAACGCTACTGGTCGCTGCCGTATCACGTGGGTTTCATGCCGGTCATGGACCCGACGCGGCCAATGAACCAGGCCAAGGTCGGCAATACCGGCCTCGTGCTCAACACCTGGACCCGCTTCGACCACGCCACCGGCAAGAGCATCTCCTGGCACTGCAACAGCACCTCCAGCCTGCAGGAGTGCCAGTTCGTGCCGCGCAGCGCCAGGGCCGCCGAGGGTGACGGTTACCTCATCGGCCTGGTGAACAATTTCGAGACGATGCTGAGCGAACTCGTCGTATTGGACGCCGAGCGCCTTGCAGAAGGCCCGATCGCAACCGTGAAGCTGCCGCTGCGGTTGCGCAACGGCATTCACGGGACCTGGGTGCCGGAGATTGCACCAGCGGTTCGCCGGGCCACCGGCAGGCAGGCCCGGACCGCGGGGCGTACCCCACCCGCATATATATAAGGAGTGAACAACATGCTTGAGCTGTTTCATTACGAACCCACCGCCAACTCGGCCAAGCCCATGATTTGCTTGAAGGAGAAGGGACTCGACTTCGTCAGCCACTACATTGATCTGCACGCCTTCGAGCAGCACGGCCCCGAATACGTGAAGATCAACCCCAACGGGCAGGTGCCGGCGTTGCGACACGACGGCCGGATCATTACCGAATCCACGGTCATCAACGAATACCTCGAGGACGTCTTCCCGCAGATCCCCCTGCGGCCGGCCGATCCCTACGAACGGGCGCAGATGCGCATCTGGAGCAAGTTCGTGGACGAGTATTACTGCCCGGCCCTGAGCCTCATCGGCTGGCACCACCTGATCGAGGGCATCGTCAAGGATCTCGGGGCGGAAAAATTCGAGGCCTACCTGGCCCGCATTCCGCTGCACGAGCAACGCGAGAAGTGGCGCCTCGCCGCGACCAAGTCCTTTCCCAAGGAACAGCTCGACGAGGCGGTGCGCAAACTGCGTTTTTCGATGAAACGGCATGAGGAACGCCTGCAAGGTTCCCCCTGGCTGGCCGGATCAACCTTTTCCCTCGCCGACGTCAACACCTACTCCATGACCGCGGCCATGCCGTTCTTCTTTTCCGAATTCGTCAACGAGAAGGACACGCCGCGCACCCTGGAGTGGCTGCAGGCCATGCAGGCCCGTCCCGGCGTGCAGGCCGCCATGGCCATGGCGAAGAAACCCATGCGCCCGCCCGCCGGGTAGGGTGGGTTAGGCGCGCAGCGCCGCCGCCAGCAAAGCCTTCGTGTACACCTCGCGCGGCGCACTGAAGATCTCCTGGGCCGGGCCTTCCTCGACGATGCGGCCGTCGCGCATTACGGCCACGTAATGGCTGAGCGCGCGCACCACCTTCAAATCGTGGCTGATGAACAGGTAGGCCATGTGGTGCCGCGCCTGCAGGTCGCGCAGCAGGTCCACGATGAGCGCCTGAACTGATCGATCGAGCGCAGAGGTAGGCTCGTCGAGCACCACCAGTTCCGGCTTGAGCACCATGGCTCGCGCGACCGCGATACGCTGGCGCTGACCACCCGAGAATTCGTGCGGCAGCCGGTCCTGTGTCTGCGGATCGAGTCCGACCTCTGTCAATGCCTCCGCGACGCGCGCGCGGCGCGCTTCCAGCGGCATGTCGGGCTCATGCACGCTGAGTCCTTCGCCGACGATCTCGCCGATGGTCATGCGCGGACTCAATGCCCCGTACGGATCCTGGAACACGACCTGCATGCGCCGGCGCAGCGGGCGCAGCGCCTTCGCCTGCCAGCTCTGGATCTCATGGCCGAGAAACACAATGCTGCCTTCGCTCTTGACCAGCCGCAACAGTGCGAGACCGAGCGTCGTCTTGCCGGAGCCGGATTCGCCTACGATTCCCAGCGTCTGTCCGCGTCGCACTGAAACACTGACCCCGTCAACGGCCCGGATATGATCGACGGTGCGCCGCAGGATTCCGCGCGTCACCGGGAAGTGCACTTTCAGGTCACGCGCTTCCATCACCAGTGCCGAGTCGGTCACCGGGGGAACCGGCGCGCCCTTCGGCTCCGCCTCGATCAGGTGCCGCGTATACGCATGCTGCGGGCGATGCAACACGTCCGCGACCGGGCCGGTCTCAACGATCTCGCCGCCCGTCATCACTGCGACGCGGTGCGCGACCCTGGCCACAACGCCAAGGTCGTGAGTGATCATCAGCATCGCCATGCCGAGACGCGACTGCAGGTCGCGCAGCAGGTCCAGGATCTGCGCCTGGATGGTGACGTCCAGCGCGGTCGTCGGTTCATCGGCGATCAGCAGGTCCGGGCGGTTCGCCAGCGCCATCGCGAGCATCACGCGCTGGCGCTGGCCGCCGGACAACTGGTGTGGAAACGCGCCGAGGCGCGACTCCGCGTCGCTCAGCCCGGCGAGTTGCAGCAGTTCCAGCACCTCGCGGCGCGCGGCCACCGGATCCAGTCCCCGGTGTATCCGCACGGACTCGCCCACCTGCCGTTCGATGGTGTGCAGCGGATTCAGCGACGTCATCGGTTCCTGGAAGATCATTGACATGCGATTGCCGCGAAGCTGCCGCAGCTCGGGTTCCGGCGCGCCCATCAGTTCCCTGCCGTCGAAGCGGACGGAACCCGACGGATGAAAGGCCGCCGGGTAGGACAACAACTGGGGAATGGACAGGCCGGTCACCGTCTTGCCGGAGCCGGATTCGCCGACCAGCGCCAGCGTCTCACCGCGTTCGATTTGCAACGTGGCGCCGCGCACGGCCTCCACGATTCCGGCGGGCGTGCGGAACGACACGCGCAGGTCCGTAATTTCCAGCAGCGCGCTCACACGCCGGTCTTCCGCGGGTCGAACGCGTCGCGCGCCGCCTCGCCGATGAAGATCAGCAGGCTCAGCGTCACAGCGATCACGAGGAAACCGGTGATGCCGAGCCACGGGGCCTGCAGATTCGACCTGCCCTGGGCCAACAGTTCCCCCAGTGACGGCTCACCGGGCGGCAGCCCGAAACCGAGGAAATCCAGCGCCGTCAAGGCAGTGATCGACGCGCTGAGCACGAACGGCAGCAGCGTCATTGTCGCCACCATGGCGTTGGGCAGCAGGTGGCGGCGCATGATTTCGAAATCACCCATGCCCAGCGCCCGGGCCGCGCGCACGTAATCCAGGTTGCGGGCGCGCAGGAATTCCGCGCGCACCACGCCGGTCAATGGCAGCCAGCTGAACACCAGCAGCACCAGCAGCAGCGAAACGACGCTGGGCGCGATGAAGCTCGCCAGGATGATAAGGATGTACAGCACCGGCAGTCCGGCCCAGATCTCGATGACGCGCTGGAACATGAGATCCACCCAGCCGCCGAAATAGCCCTGCACGGCTCCGGCCGTCACACCGATGACCGCGGAGAGGAGCGTCAGCGCCAGACCGAACAGCACCGACAGCCGGAAGCCGTAGATCACCCGCGCCAGCACGTCGCGCGCCTGTTCGTCGGTCCCCAGCAGGTTCTCCCGGGTCGGCGCCGACGGCGCGGCCGTCGGCGTATTGCGGTTGATGGTCTGGTAGCTGTACCGGATCGGCGGCCAGATCATCCAACCCTTCGCCGTGATCTCCTGCTGGATATACGGGTCGCGATAGTCAGTTTCAGCGAGAAAGCCGCCGAACGCGGATTCCGGGTAATTCACCAGTACCGGCACCAGCAGGTGGCCGTTGTAGCTCACCAACAGCGGCCGGTCGTTGGCCAGGAACTCCGCCGGCAGTGACGTCAGCAGCAGCGCCAGGAATATCCACAGACTCCACCAGCCGCGCCGGTTGGAGCGGAAATTCTGCCAGCGCCGTTGATTCAGCGGGGACATCCGGACGCACGCAACAGTTTCATCGCGAGGTCAGGTCGCCCGTTGCTCGAAATCGATGCGCGGATCGACAATGGTGTACGTGATGTCCGCCAGCAGGTTCAGCAACAGCCCGAGCAGCGTGAAAATGAACAGGCCGCCGAATACCACCGGGTAGTCGCGGTTGAGGACGGCCTCGAAGCTCATCAGGCCCAGCCCGTCGAGTGAAAAGATCACCTCGATCAGCAGCGACGCAGTGAACAGGATGGTGGTGAAGGCCGCGGGAAAGCTGGCAATCACCACCAGCATTGCGTTGCGGAACACGTGGCCGTAAAGAACGCGTTTCTCGGTCAGCCCCTTTGCGCGTGCTGTCATTACATAGAGCTTGTGGATCT
>MGYT01000095.1:0-5489 GCA_001801865.1 Gammaproteobacteria bacterium RIFCSPLOWO2_02_FULL_61_13 | reverse complement strand
CCCAGCCGAGCTCCGCCCAGTTGTCCGAAACCAGCCCGCGCAACGGGAAGATCTGCCACCAGGACCCGCCGGCGAACAGCACGATCAGGAAAACCGCGAACAGGAAACTGGGAACCGCATAGCCGACGATGATCATGCCGCTGGACCACAGGTCGAAGCGCGAACCGTCGCGCACGGCCTTGCGGATACCGAGCGGGATCGAAACCAGGTAGGTGATCAGGATGGTCCAGAAACCCAGCGACAACGATACCGGCAGCTTCTCTACGATCAGATCGATCACCGGGGCATTGCGATAATAGCTGTTGCCGAAATCGAGCCGTGCATAGTTGCCGATCATCCGCAGGAAGCGGACATGCGCCGGCTGGTCGAATCCGAACTGGCGTTCCAGTTCCGCGATAAAGGCGGGATCGAGGCCCTGTGCGCCGCGGTAGCGGCTTGTCGACCCCGAGGAACTTGTGGTCTCGAGACCCTGGCTGCCCGAGCCGCTGGTGCGGGCCGTGACATCCGCTCCCAGTCCGACGCTCTGCGCGATGACGCGCTCGATCGGTCCGCCCGGGGCAAACTGCACGATGACAAAATTGATGAGCAGCACCCCGAACAGCGTCGGAATCATCAACAGCAGCCGGCGGGCGAGGTAGTGCGCCACGGGTACCCGAAACCTATCTCAATATTCGCGAACGCAGCAAATTTGAGACCATCTCTACTTGGCCTTTTTCCCGCCCTTCGACTCCAGGGCCGCGTCCCTGGCAGGATCAATCCACCAGGTGTTCATCAACCAGATGAGGCGCAGCCATTCCGGTTCCTGCCGCGGGCGGCCGAAGCGGTTCCAGTAGGCCACCGGGATCCCGCGCACGTAGGCGTGGGGGATCGAATAGATGCCCCAACAGAGCACCCGGTCCAGGGCGCGCGTGGCGGCCACCTTCTCGTCGCGGCTCGACGCCAGCACGACCCGTTCGATGAGCGCATCCACGACCGGGCTGCTGATCCCCATCCAGTTGCGGCTGCCATTCTGGCTTGCGGCGTCGGAGCCCCAGTATTCGCGTTGCTCCGCACCCGGCGACAACGACTGCGGCAGCGTGAAACCCTGCGTCATGTCGAAATCGAACGTTTCCATGCGCCGGAACCATTCCGCGGTATCCACCATGCGCAGGCGCGCGTTGATGCCCAGGCGCTTCAGGTTGGCGACAAATGGAGCGGCCACACGTTCGAAGAACGGGTCCCACAACACTATTTCAAAATCGAGCGGCTTCCCCGCCTTGTCCACCAGCAATCCGCCCTTCATGGTCCAGCCGGCTGCGGCCAGCAACTGCGAGGCACGGCGCAGGTTGCCGCGCAGGGATTCCTCCGTCGCATCCGTCTTCGGCGGATCCCAGGCCTGGGTGAATACCCGCGGGTCCAGCTGATCGCGGAATGGCTCCAGGATCTCCAGCTCCAGGCCCTGCGGTATGCCCTGGTTGGCAAGCTCCGTGTTGTTGAAATGGCTGCGCACGCGGATGTAATCGCCATGGAAGATGGTCTTGTTCAACCACTCGAAATCGAAGGCGTGGGCAATTGCCTCGCGCAGCTTCGGGTCGGCGAACTTGTCGCGGCGCTGATTGAAATAGAAACCCGCGTAAAACGTTGCCCCCTTGAACGGCAACATCTCCTTTATAAGGCGGCCATCCTTCACCGCCGGCCTGTCATAACCGGTGGCCCACTGTGCGGGCAGCGTTTCCCAGCGCAGATCGGCCTTTCCCGCCATGAATGCTTCGAACGATACCGCGATGTCCCGATAGTAGTCGTGCTGGATGAAGTCGAAATTCCAGCGCCCCTTGTTCACCGGGAGGTCCATGGCCCAGTAGTCGCGCACGCGTTCCAGCGTGTAGGCGCGTCCCGGGTCCACCTTGGATATCCGGTACGGGCCGCTGCCAAGCGGCGGTTCCACCGTCGGCTTGGAGAAATCGCGCCCCTGCCAGTAGTGCTTCGGCAGGATCGGCAGCGACGCCACGCTGTACGCCAGAGATCGGCTGCCGGCGTTCTTGAACCGGAAGCGCACGCCGCCTGATTCGGTCGTCTCGGCCCTGTCCACCTCGGCATAGTCATTGCGATACTGGGGGGAACCCTGCGCCTTGAGGATACCCAGGCTGAAAATAATGTCATCCGCGGTTATCGGTTTCCCATCATGCCAGCGTGCGCCGCGGCGCAGCTTGAACTCGACCCAGGAAAAATCATCCGGGTAGGTGACACTTTCCGCGATCAGGCCGTACATGGAAGTCGCCTCGTCGCCGCTGCGTATCATCAGGCGATCGTATAGAACGGTCTCAATCGTCAGGAACGCCGGCGGCGTGCCCACGACGATGAATGGGTGCAGTGTGTCGAAGCTGTTGCCCCATGCATAGGTAAAGGTGCCGCCCTTGGGGGCGTCGGGGTTGACGTAGTCAAAGTGAGTGAAGTCCGGCGCGTACTTCAATTCCCCGTACAGCGTGAGGCCATGGGACGTGTGCGTGGCCTGTGCATCCTGCTGCGAAAACGCGGCGCCCGATCCCAGACAGCAGGCCAGAAGGATCAGCGGAATGCACAATCTTCCGCGGATGTTCGGGTGAATTCCGTCGCGTCTCATCTTTGGCTTTCCACTTTCTGGTTTCTCAGGTGCCGCCTGAGAATTGTCCCTCGCCGGCGACCACGATGCCAGGAACGTCCGGTCCCCGGACGCTGAACCCGTGAATTCCAGCGTACCGGGAATTGCGCTGTTCGTGCCTCCCGCGTCCCCCAGACTGCTAATCGGACATGCCTCTCCTACCGAACCGAACGGTTCGGTTGGGACTTCCGGCGCGATTTTTATTTTGTTGCAGTGCACCCAAATGTTCGGTGCGTGAATTTTCCATGCAATCGACTGTGAGAAAAGATTCGTTGCGAAAAAAACACACTTGGAACCAATTTGTCAATTGGGCTACACTCATTATTGATACGGCTCTTTGATATAGATACAACAGTTCGAATGCGAACGTTGATGATTCAAATCTATAACACATAACGGGGGAGAGTCCCATGAAATACACAGTTCCGAAGATCCGCGGACTGTCACTCGCGGTGATGTCCGCAATCGTTGCCATGAGTTCAGCACCGACAGTGGCGGCGGAAGAAGGCGCGCTTGAAGAAGTCATCGTGACCGCGCGGTACCGCGAAGAGAAACTCCAGGAAATCCCGCTCGCCATCACGGCCATCACGTCGGAGGAAATCGAAGCACGTTCCTTCTCGGCATCCTACGAGCTCGGCTATTCCGTGCCCAACGCATCCTTCAGGCCGGCGCAGGCGGCATTCGGTAACACGATGACGGCCTTCATCCGCGGCGTCGGCCAGAACGATTTCGACTTCGCATTCGAACCCGGCGTGGGTGTCTACGTCGATGATGTCTATCAGCCGTTCACGATGGGCACGCAGATGGACCTGCTCGACCTGGAACGCGTCGAAGTGCTGCGCGGCCCGCAGGGCACCCTGTTCGGCCGTGGTTCCATCGGCGGCGCCATCCGCATGGAGAGCAAGAAACCCATGGGCGACAACACCGGTTTCATCAATGCGACGACCGGCGAATATGACCGCGTCGATGTGCGCGCCGGGTATGACTTCGCGATCATGGATAACCTGTTTGCGCGCGTGACCGGTGTTTCCAAGCAGCGCGACGGCTACCAGAAGGTGATTGACTTCGCCTGCGCGCATCCGGAACAGGCCGGGACCCTGGCAGCGAACCCCAGGGATTTGAACCGCGGCAATGACTGCAAGACAGGGACCCAGGGTGGCGAAGATGTCACCGGTGCGCGTGGTCAGTTGCGCTGGGTCATCAACAACGATGTCGAGGCCAATTTTGCCGTCGATTACCAAAATGATACTTCGGAAGCGAAGGCTGACACGCTGCTGGCCGTTAACTACCAGAACCCGCCCTTCGACGGCTTTTCGTTCTGGAGTGATAACTACCTGGTGCCGAAATACGGCATACCGTATGACGATCGCTTTATTCCGGACAGCAGGAACGAAACCTATGCCACTTATGACGACCCGGCCAGTGGCCTGACATTCGAGCCAGAGTCGCAACTGGAGAAGACCTCCGTTTCCGGCAAGGTGGACTGGAAGCTGACCGAGCAACTCGGCATGACAGTGATTGGTTCGTGGAATGACGTCACCAGCAATTTCGCGACCGACGCCGACGGCTCGCCGTTTAACGAACAGACCGTCAACGGTCATGAGGAAATGGACTGGTGGACGGCCGAAGTCCGCTTTAGCGGGCGCGCATGGGATCGGTTGGACTGGACCGTCGGTGGATTTTTCTACGATGGCGAGGCGACCAACCAGCAGGTGGTCAGTATCCCGTCGATTCCCTTCGGCTTCCTCGTTTTTGCGCTTGGGTTGCCGCCGGCGGTGGCAAGCACCTTTATCGAAAGCCAGGTTCCGATCATTCCCGGCCTTCCGGCCTTCCTGCAGAGCAATATCCTGGTCAATGCAGAAAATGTACATAAATCCAATAATCAGTCCGGATACGGTCACATGGTGTATGACATCACCGACCGCATGAAGCTGACGGGCGGAGTCAGGTACTCCCACGATGAAAAAGACGTCGACTTCGACAATTCCATTGTGCAGAGCCAAATCGCCATCGACGACAACCACTTCGACTGGAGGGTGGGCCTGGACTACAAGTTCACCGACAAACTCCTCGGCTACGGTTCGGTCGCCACGGGGTACCGGCCGCCGGCCTACAACCCGCGGCCGTTCACGCCGGCGCAGGCCGTGTCGGTAGGCGGGGAAGAAATGACGTCGTTTGAACTGGGAGTCAAGTCGGACTGGTTCGACCGCAGGGTGCGGGTAAACGCAGCCGGTTTCTACAGCGACTACGAAAAGCGCATCATTCCCATCGGCGGCACGGAGTGTCTCCCCCCGTTCTTCCCGCCTGGCACGCCCGGCACACTGCCGGACTCCAATGGCAATTTCTGCTTCGCGCCGACTTCGTTGACCTCCTACCAGAACGCCCCGGGTAAAATTTGGGGCGCGGAAGTGGAAGTTGACTGGAACCCGACGGATCCGTTGCTCATCACCGGCATCTTCGGCTGGACCGGCTGGAGCTCCGATGAAATCGATGACTGCGATTTCAACGGCGACGGCCTGCCGGATGCAAACGTGACCTGCGTCAGCGACACGCCTGCCTACGTACCGGAGTTGAACTGGGGCATCAGCGCGTCCTATGAGTTCGCAGTGGGCGCCGGTTCGACACTGACGCCGCGCGTCGACGTCTACGGGCAGAGTGACATCTGCTTCTCGGTCGTGGGTCCCCTGTCCTGCGCGGACGGTTACGAGCTGGTGAACCTGCGCCTCGAGTGGCGGAGCCCGGAGGGTGCCTGGACGGCGGCCATCGGCGGCACCAATGTCACCGGCAAGGAATACCTGTTGAACACGTTTGACCTCTCCGTATTCGGTCAACCCACGGTGGAAGGTCAATACGGTCGTCCTGGCGAGTGGTA
>MGYT01000094.1:3765-6551 GCA_001801865.1 Gammaproteobacteria bacterium RIFCSPLOWO2_02_FULL_61_13 | reverse complement strand
TCAGATTGAAACAGCCGATCAGGTTGATGCGCACGATATGCTCGAAGGCTTCCAGCGGCATCGGTCCGTTGCGCCCGGCAATGCGCTGCGCCCCGCCGATACCCGCGCAATGCACCAGCACGCGCGCCGCCCCGAGTTCCGCCTTGGCAAGCGCCACCGCGCTTTCAGCCGACGCGGCATCGGCCACGTCGCAAGCCACCGCGATCCCGCCGATTTCGGCCGCGACCTCGCGGGCAAGCTTTTCGTTCAAATCAAGGATCGCCACGCGCGCGCCGCCGCCGGCCAGCCGCCGCGCCGTCTGCGCGCCCAGACCTGACGCACCACCGCTTACCAGCGCCGCCTGCCCCTGAAGTTTCATGGCCTTATCCCCTTCGAAATTTCATTGTCCGCGCGCCGGCGGGGCCGGTTACCCGACTCACTTCACCTCCACCTTGCCGCCGCGCTTTTCAAGAAAATCACGTATGCGCGCCTTGGCCTCCGGCGCCGACTGGGCAATCGCTGCGGTCAGCGCCTCCATCATCAAGCCCTGCTCCTGGCCGATATCGGCAATGCGCGGCAGCACGTGCATCAGCGCATAGTTGGTCATGCGCGCGTTGCCGGCCACCTTGGCCGCCAGCTCCAGCGCCGTTTGCAGGGCGCGGCCCTCTTCGACCAGATACTGGGAAAATCCGAGCGGCTTGCCTTCCTCCGCTTTGATCACCCGGCCGGTCATCATCATGTCCAACATCAGCGGCACGCCGATCAAGCGCGGCAAGCGCACCGAAGCGCCGCCGCCGACGAAGATGCCGCGCTGGCCTTCGGGCAGCGCGTAATAAGCGGAGGGTTCGGCCACCCTTATGTGCGCGGCGCAGGCCAGTTCCAGCCCGCCGCCGATCACCGCGCCGTGCAGCGCCGCGATCACAGGGGCTTTGCCAAACTGGACGCGGTCCAGTGCCTGGTGCCACATGCGTGAATGCATCAGGCCCTGCACCGCGTCGCGCTCGGTGAGCTCCGCGAGATCCAGGCCGGCGCTGAAATGAGCGCCTTCGCCATGCAGCACAATGGCGTGGACGTCATCGGGTACCGACGAAAACACCCGATCGATGGCTTCGACCGTGGCGTCGTTGAGGGCATTGCGCTTGGCCGGGCGGGCGAGGCGGACGATTAGTACGTTGCCGCGTCGCTCGACACAGAGTTCATCGGGAAGTGCGCTTGAAGTCACGGGTGTATGCATATTGTTATGGTACGTAACAATTTAACAGCGACGCCGGTGAAGGTCAATGAGGTAGAATGCTGCGATGCAACGTGATTCGCCTGCCGGATTTTGACGCGCCTGTAGGTGGATGAATCAGAATGGAAATGCGATGAGTGCTGCGAAAAAAAAGGGCAAGCGGGCGAGGCGCCGGTCTGCGCCCGGCAAGAAGATCGCCATTGCGGCTTCACGCGAAGCCGCGCAACGCGCGGTTTCTGAAGGTGAACTGAGTGGTCTCATCGGCTACGCCCTGCGCCGCGCGCAACTGAGGGTGTTCGATGATTTCTATGCCGCACTGTCCGTGGAAGGCATCACCCCTGCCCGCTTCTCCACCCTCGCCATCATCGATGGCAATCCCGGCATCAGCCAGACCTCCCTGGCGCAGACACTGGACATCGCGCGCTCAGGTGTGGTGATGCTCATCGATACCCTTGAGCAGCTGGATCTGGTGAGCCGCGAGCCGATCGAAGCAGACAAGCGCTCCTACGCACTGCATCTCACCCGCGGCGGCAAGACCGCGCTGCAGCGCATCCGCAGGCAGGTCGCAATCCATGAAGCCAGGGTGTGCGCGCGGCTGGATGAGAAAGAAAAGAAATGGCTGCTGAAGATGCTCGCCCGGGTCGGTGCTGCGCGCTGATCACGGGATGTGCGGCGCGGGTTTAGAATGCCGTCTTCGACAGCCGCAACGAAAACCACGCGCCAGAGGGGACTGATATGGATACCGTGGAAAAAATCACGCCGCAGGACAAGTTCACCGCCGCGGATGGCCTGCGCCTGCGTTACATCGAGGAAGGCTCAGGGCCTTGCGTTCTGTTTGTACATGGCGCATCGCTGGGCTCCTCGGCAGACGTTTTCGTTCGCAATCTCGGCCCGTTTGCCAGGGCCGGCTTCCGCGCGGTGGCTTTTGACATCCCGGGTTTTGGCCTGAGCGACGCGCCGCGCCAGCAGACCGTGGCGCAGCAGCGCAATTCGATTCCGAAATTCATCGATGCCGCGGGGCTGGGCAAAACCGCTCTGATCGCGCACTCGCGCTCGGGCGCTTTCGCGGTCCAGCTCGCGCTGGAGGACCCGAGCCGCTATTCGCACCTCATTATTCTGGGCACCGGCAACCTGCTGCCGCCGCAAACCGAGGCCCAGGTCGGCCGCTACGAAGCGGTGCAGGCGCGCGTGGACAAGGACATGGCGCAGAAGGAACCGGCGCTCGAGGACGCACGCAAGCTGCTGCAGGCGGACACGTTCAATCATGCGCTGATATCCGAAGCGGATGTGGCGATGCGACTTTCCCGCAGCCTTGGTAGGAACTTCAGCGCGCACGTCGAGCGCCAGCAGGCCGATGCACCCGGCGCCGGCCCGGCCAAGCCGCTATGGGAGCGCCTCACTGAATTGAAGCTGCCGATCTTGATGATCTACGGCCGCGAAGACCGCGCTCACGCCGGCGAGCGCGCCGAACTGCTGAAGAAAATGCAGCCGCAATTGAACATTCACATCGTCAATGGCTGCAAGCACATGGTGCACTGGGATGCCTTCGACGACCTGCTGCGGCTGGGCGTGCCCT
>MGYT01000094.1:1489-3758 GCA_001801865.1 Gammaproteobacteria bacterium RIFCSPLOWO2_02_FULL_61_13 | reverse complement strand
AAGCTAATAAGACCGGCGGCGGGCAAATCTGTCGCCGCCTGTGAAAAGCAGCTCGGCGAGTTTTATGCCGAGCGGTCCTAATAAGACCGGCGGCGGGCAAATCTGATCTGGAGAACGGCAATGAGCAGGGAAAAGCCCCTGACGGCCACCGAAAAACGACTGCGTTTTCGCCAGCTTATCAAACGGAAATCGCTTTCCGTCATGCCCGGCGGCTTCAGCCCCGCCTACGCGTGCATGGCGGAACTCGCGGGCTTCGAATGCTTCTTTCTTGCGGGATCGCAGATGTCGGCATTTCTCCTTGGCGTGCCCGACAACGGCATCCTCGGTCTTCGTGATGTGGTCGATCATGCGCGTCACATGGCTCGCGTCACGCCCATGCCGATACTGGTGGATGCCGACACCGGCTTTGGCAACGCCGTGAATGTGCATTACACCGTGCAGGAGCTGCTCAATGCCGGCGTGGCAGGCCTGCAGATCGAGGATCAGGAAGCGCCCAAGAAATCCGGCACCGGAGCGGGCCGGCGCTGTATTTCAATCGAGGAGAACGTCGGCAAGCTCAAAGCGGCCGCGGCGGCGCGCAACGAGCTCGATCCGCAATTCGTCATCTGCGCGCGCACCGACTCACTGGGATCGGAGGGCGGCTCGTTCGAAGACGCGGTGGCGCGTTGCATCGCCTACGCGCACGATGGCGGCGCGGACATTGTCTGGCTGAACTCGATTCGCACGCTTGAACAAGTGGCGGAAGCCTGCGCGAAAATTCCCGTACCCATGCTGGCGTCCTGGGGAGGCCCCAGACCCACGCCATCACTCGAGGAGTTCGAACGGCGCGGCTTGCGCATATTGCTGCACCCCACCATCGCCGCATCGGCCGGCATGCAGGCCGCCTGGCAGATGCTCCACGACATGCAGGCGCGCGGCTCGCAGGCCATCGACGACTGGGCCGCCGGGGTCGCATCGCATCCGGCGGGCAGCGCCGATTTGAAGAAGCTGTTTAACGCGGACAAGATCCGTGAAATCGAGGAACTGTGCCTGCCCGAGTCCAACCGGCGCGATTATGTGAACACTTCGGGCGGACAGACGCCGCTGAGCAAAAAGTAGCCGGTTATTCCAATTTCAGTCCGGTCTTTGCGACCGCTTCGGCCCAGCGCCGCAATCAATGCCAGCCGCCCACCGCGAAACTGCAGGGCAGCTTTTCGCCGCGCGCCACGCAAGCCAGATAAATCTCGCGCAGGTCGGAGGGCGCAGTAAGGTTGATGCCCACCTTGTCGCGGCCGCGCAGCATCATGCGGCGCGCGCCGACGTTGGAGCGCCCGGTCAGGGGATCACGCGTGAAATCGATACCCGAGGTGATTTAAGGCGCGCCGTCGTACTCGTGCTGCAGGTGAAACGGCAGTTTGCTGAGGTCGATCTGCGCGCCGGTTTCCATCACCTCATGCACCGGCGCCTCGTTCAAGGGCACCTCGAAGGATTTCTGCGGGTTGGCCATGCGCCGCGCGTATTCCTCGCGCATGGCCTCCTCGGGGACGCCAAACGCGGCGGCCAGACGCTCGCGCGACGAGGACATGGCGGCAATCACCTCGTGCTGCTCCGGCCCCGCCTTCTTGAAAAGGTGCGCAGTGTTGCTCGCCTCGATGATCGGAGACAGATCCGCGAGCGCGGTGGGCTTTTCATGTATCGTCACCTCGCCCATCTCGATCAGGCGCGACACCAGCGTGCGCACGCCGAATTTTTCCGGATCCCACGATACGTTTGCTTTCCTGAGGGCTTGATCCATGAAATTCTCCCGGGCGGGTTCTTGAAAAGTGGTGTCGCAATGCGTTAGAGTAAATCAAGCATCCGAATCGCGCCCGGCCGCATCCCAGGGTTTCTCAAATTTTCCAGAGGAAAATCATGGCGAAAATCACCATCAAGGATATCCACCGCAAGGGGCTGCACGCGCGCTTTGCGAAACCGTGGGGCCGATGCAGCGCCGGCGTGCTGCTGCTGCCCTCCGCGGTGGGGCTGGTGCCGGGCAGCGACGATCAATTGACGCGCCTCGCCGAGGCGGGCCTCGCGGCGCTCGCCTGGGACCCCTACTCGGCTTACGACCCGGCCATGCCGCGCGAAGAACGCGCCAAAATCTCCGAAACCGTCTTGATGGACAGCGATGCGCTGCGCGAGCAGGGCAGCTGGATCGATATCATGCAGAACAAGCTGGGCCTGAGCAGCGTGGGCGTGCTGGGATTCTGCATGGGCGGGCGCATGGCGCTGCTGCTCGCCGCAACCGATC
>MGYT01000094.1:250-1474 GCA_001801865.1 Gammaproteobacteria bacterium RIFCSPLOWO2_02_FULL_61_13 | reverse complement strand
TGCGCGATCCGCGCCCTGCCAATGCGATGGATCTGCCCCCGGTCGCGAACCAGATTGCCTGCCCGGTGCAGGTGCACTACCCGGGGAAAGATCACCTGACTTCGCATGCATCGCTGCAGCGCTTGCGCGCGGCGCTGGATGCCCGACCGGCGGCGGCGCCGGCGGCGGTGATTCACTATCCACAGGCGCGCCACGGTTTCCTGGGCAAGACTCGGGAGGAAAGCCACGAGGATTTCGAATCCAGCCTGACATCATGGGCGGTGACCACTGCATTTTTCAGGGCAGCGCTGGCACTGGCCTGAACCCCGCGCGCAGCGGCGCTACCCGCGGCCGCGGAAAATCCGCAAGCTTCAATGGTTCTTTTCAAGGAATAGAAAAATGGCAAATGCCCCGGTAATCCAGCTTGGCGACGGCCCCCTGCCCGAGGGCACCATTGTCGAAAAAGACCTGATGGTGAAAATGCACGACGGCGTGCGCATCGCCTGCGATGTCTATCGTCCTAAAAATCCGGGCAAATATCCGGTGCTGTTCGCCGCGTCTCCCTATATCAAGGACACGGTCGACCTGCCCTCATCGAGCATGTACCGCTATCGCGAGACCGGCGACATCGGCAAATGGGTCGACCGCGGCTATATTTATGTGCATGCCGATGTGCGCGGCAGCGGCAAATCCGAAGGCACCTATGACGTCTGGGGTCCCAAGGAACAAAGCGATTACTGCGAATTGATCGAGTGGTCCGGCACGCGCGATTGGTCCACCGGCAAGGTCGGCATGATCGGCGAGTCCTATTACGGCATGAACCAGTGGCAGGCGGCGCAGCACAACCCGAAGCATCTTTGCTGCATCGCCCCGTACGACGCCGGCGCCGATATCTACCGCCACTTCGTATACAAGGGCGGAATACTTGCGATTGCCTTTCTCAACCACTGGTGGAACAACAGCGTGCGCTACCGGCACCTGCTCGATTACGCCGAGCGGCCGCAGCGCGACGACTATCTCGCCTACGACTTCACCCGCGAGATCGCGCTGCATCCGGCATTCGACGATTTCTGGAAGGTCAGACGCGCCAACCTCGCCGCCATCAAGGTGCCCACCTTCACCATCGGCAGCTGGGAGGGCTGGGGCGTGCACCTGCTGGGCAACCTGCAGGGGTTCATGCAGACCTCCGGCCCGAAAAAACTCATGGTCAACACCGGCGATGCGCAAAAACTCTTCCTGCAGGAC
>MGYT01000094.1:0-118 GCA_001801865.1 Gammaproteobacteria bacterium RIFCSPLOWO2_02_FULL_61_13 | reverse complement strand
CTAAAACGCGCGCAGACCAGGAGCCTGTACCTTGATGCGGCGAAATCGGGCGCGGTGGAGTCGCTCAACGACGGCTCCCTCGCCTGGGACAAGCCTGGCGCCGGCGACGCCTCGACTT
>MGYT01000093.1:2802-9041 GCA_001801865.1 Gammaproteobacteria bacterium RIFCSPLOWO2_02_FULL_61_13 | reverse complement strand
TGTCGCCTTCGTTGACACCCAGTTTTTTTGCAGATTGGGTGTTGATCATGATGCCGTCGTGGCCCGCCACGTTACTGGCCACCTCCTGGATCATCTGGATGCCGACGTTGCCGCCCCAGGCGTATTGCATGCTGCGGGCGCCCAACAGCCAGAACGGGAAGTCACCCGCCTTGACCGGGTAATTCTTCTCCAGAATCGTATCCCATAATTTATTCAGGTCCTTCCATTCCGGCATCGCCTCATATTCCTCCAACTGCTTCTCCCACCAGTCCACGCCGGTCTCGTGCAGGCGGTTGCCCAGTTGCTTGCCGATGCGCAGGATGCGTTCCTGGTAAGGCAGCTCGAAGCGCAACCCCATGTCCTCCAGTTTTGGATACAGGTACCAGTTCAGGGAGGAGAAGGGCCGGATCTGGAAACCGTGCTCGCGGAACCAGTCGAGGCCATGCACCTCCTTGCCGCCGGTCAGGTCCGCGCTCGCCGCCTTGCACACTGCATCCCAGACCACGTCCGGGCTGTGTTCACGCGACTCGTCCAGCGAGAAATCCCAGGCCGGCGTCTTCAACGGGATGCCGCAGGCGCCGACATTGATCATCTGGTTGTATTCCTTGAGGAACCCGGCCCGGCGCGCCAGCTCATTGCAGATGATCGAGAAATCTTTGGCCTCGCCCTGCGGCTCCACGACCTTCTGCCGCAGCACCCAGCCTTCCGCCTCCCACTGCTGCTCAAAGTAATGGGTGCCGCCGCAGCGGATCAGCTGGTCGCTTTCGAGATCCACCGCCTCCGGCAAAATGACATCGGCGAAGTGATTGGTTTCATCCAGCGTATACGCAAAACCCACCATGAAGGGGAATTCCGCCATGCTCTGGCCCATGCGGCTGGTCTCGGAAAAGGAGATGGACGGATTGCATTTGTAAACAAACCAGACATCCGGGGGTTTCGGTTTTGACCAGGTCCCCGCGGCCCGGCCCTGCAGCCGCATCCACGTCAGGGCGGACGAACCGAGGAACGGGGCATAAAAACCGTTGCCGACCAGTGGCGTCAGCATCTTGTAGGCGTGGCGCATTTCACGCTGTTCCTGCCACTGGCCTTTTTCCGTGGGATTGAACGGGAACGCCATGAAACCGTCGGGGCCGGCGGAGACACTGGCCATGCGATCCCAATCGGGACCCACCACCAAAGTAGTAGAGCCCAGCATGCCGCCGGGCACTTCCAGTGCGCCCACCAGCACCTGCATTACCGTTCGCGCCCAGACACATTCATAAGCACCCCAGCCATTGTTCACGGACTTGCCCAGCATCACCGCCACCGGGCGCAGGGGCAGCTTGCGGCCCTTTACCATGTGGGTGGCGCCGATCTTCGCGGCTTTCAGGTACTCATTGGCGATGCGGCGAATGGTGGCGGCCGGCACATCCGAGATGGGCCCCGCCCACTCCGGCGTGTAACGAGCCACGTGGTGCTTGAGTTGGTCGTGTGCGGTCTGCGCCTGCACGTTTCGATGTTCCCACTGCTCGTCATCCGCCCCGACTTCGATGGCATGATCAACGAGGCGCGTTCCCTCCAGCGCCGGATCGGTGTTCGCGGTATCGAAGGGCACGGCGCGATTGCCGGTCAGGTCCCAAAGCAGCGGTTTTTTGCTTGCGGGGTCGCGCAGATAGTAACCGTGGGGTCCGATCAAATACGGGGCCGCGGTGCGTTGCTTCAGGAACGGCACATCGAGTTCGCTCAGCGGATGTTCGTGCACAAGCACATGGACCATCGCAAACAGCACGGCGGAGTCCGTCTTCGGTTTGATCGGGACCCATTCGGAGGCCTTGGCGCCGGTGACGGACAGGTGCGGCTCGAACTGGATGCGTTTCCAGCCACGCGCGCGAGCATTGGCCTGACGGAAGACCGCCGTGACGCCACCGGAGGCATCGATGTTGTTGCCGAAGGAGATCACGTACTCGCAGCGCGGCGTGTCTGGCAGCACGGTGAATGCCCGGTGCCAGAGTTCACCGAAGATATGCTCGGAGTGGTAGCACTTCACCGTGCCGCCGGCGCCGAGACCCAGATCCATCGGCCCCCAGGCGCCGAGAAACGCTCCCAGCGTGCCGGCATAGAACATCGGTGTCCCGGCGCCGCCGGTGGTGAAGGCGAATCGTGGATCGCCATTGGCGTCCAGCAACCCGGTTTCGCGAATTTGGCGCAGTTTGCCCGCCACCAGGTCCAGTGCCTCATCCCAGCTGAACTCCTGCCAGCCCGGATCTTCATCGCGACCTTTCTTCGGATTCGTGCGGCGCATCGGTTTCAGCAGCCGGTTGGGGTTGTAAAGCTTCTGCACCAGGCCGTAAGGCTTGACGCAGACCTTGCCTTCCGCCGGGTGGGAGCCCTTGGCGTTGAAGTTCGGCTCGACCTTGGTGGCCACGCCGTTCTGCACTTCCACCATCAGCAGGTCGGGGCCGTTGACGCACTGATAGCAATAGGTGGCAACGCGCTTTATCTCTGGTTTGGCTGATTTGGTTTGGGCGTGCATCACTTTCCCTCTCTTGCTGCTTTCGAGATTCCTGGACCGATATGGCCGGATTCGTCGTATGGACGCAACAGTTCTTGTACGGCTCGCAACGGAATATTTGGAATTCCAATTAGTTTACGTGTAAATTTTGCGTTGTAAATTCATCAATTCGGCATGGCCGTACTTTGCTCAACCCCGGGGGCGTAACGAGATGGAATCCATATATAAATCAAAGCTGATTTTGAACTGCGGGGGCGCGCTGCGTACCCGCTTAATCCTGGTTGCCTTGACGGGTCTGTTGCCTGGCGCGGCGCTGGCTCAGGGGGTACTGGAAGAAGTGATAGTCACCGCGCAGAAGCGCGAGCAATCCTCCCAGGACGTGGGTATTTCCATTACCTCGTTCACCGGTGACCAGATGGAAACGCTCGGTTTCACCAGCAGCATTGATGTTGCCAGCATGAGTCCGGGTGTGCACGTCGGCGGAAGTATCGCCGGACAGACGTCCCTCTTCACGATTCGTGGCGTGACACAGAACGATTTCACCGATTCCGTGGAGTCACCGGTTGCCGTCTACATTGACGAGGGCTACATAGCCATGGGGCAGGGACAGAGCTTCGCGCTGTTTGACCTCGACCGCGTCGAAATCGCCAAAGGCCCGCAGTCCACATTGTTCGGCCGCAACGCGACCGGTGGCGTCATCCATTACATCACCCGCAAACCGTCACAAGAGGCGGATATACGCGGAAATATCTCTTACGGGTCCCATGAGAATGTCACCGCGGAGGCCGCGATAGGCGGTCCCATCGGCGATTCGCTCTCGGGGCGCGTGGCCGTGTACCTGAACAACTTTGACGAGATACTGGACAACAACTACACGGCGGCGGATGCGCCCCTGCATCCCGGCACCGGCCTGCCCATGACCGGCAGCCCGGGCGGCGGGGAGGACATGTGGAACGACGACACCATGGCGATTCGCATGCAACTACTGTTCGAACCCAATGAGGATGTGGACCTGCTGCTCATGGGCGCCTATGCCAAGACGGATGTGTCATCCGGCCCGTACCAGTCCAGCCCGTCGGTGCCGGTGTTCGACTCGGCAGGACGCCTGGTCAACACCATCAAGGCTGGCCCGAATGAGACCTGCGAGGCCATCACCATCGGCGGTGCGGGCTGCACCCCGATCCCGTTCGTTGATGGCGAAGGCGCCGGGCTCCCGGGTTTCCTGGTACTGGGACCCGCGGGCCTCGAAAACGGCACGCGCCCTGTGGCCGGGGGCGACTTCTTTGGATATGTCGATGAGGACGGGGCGGGGAATGACACGCGCACCGATTTTGGCTATACGGATTTGAACAATTTCACGTCGCGGGCGTTCACGGCCAAGTTTACCTGGGATCTCGATTTTGCGACGCTGACTGCGGTGTCCGATACCAAGGACTTCGAAAAACTCGTGATCATGGACGTGGATGCGGCGCCGGTGCCGCAATCCCTGTTCCAGTCGAAAGCGCAAACTGATCAGTTTTCGCAGGAAGTGCGCCTGAATGGCGAACTTGAGCGGGCGCGCTGGGTGGCGGGTTTCTACTACCTGTGGATTGACAACAAGACCAAGAATGGCCTGGCGTTGCCGGCGAACTCGCCATTGTTTGGCGTGGGCGGCGTGCTTCCCGATGGCACACTCGTGGTGGTGCCGTTTGCCGGGCTCGACGCCAACAACGACATCCAGCTGGAGACAAATTCATACTCGCTGTTCGGCCAGGTGGAATACGACCTGACCGACCAGTTCATGCTCACGGCCGGTGTGCGCGGCATCCAGGAGGAAAAGGACTATTCGTTGAATTCGCCGGTATTTGTCAACACCGATGACCGCGTCGTCGATGACAGCATTTTTGCCTTCCCGCTGCCCATCGACAACCTGGGCAACATCGCCTACGAAGACAGTTCGAGCAAGACCCTGTGGGCGGGCAAGATACAGCTGGACTGGAAGCCCAGTGACGACTTGCTGCTTTACTTCGGCATTAATCGGGGCGTGAAGGCCGGTAGTTACAACGGCCAGTTGCAGGATGGATCACCGCGCCTGTCGCCGGACGAAATCAAGTACAAGGAAGAAGTGCTGACCAACTACGAGGGCGGTGTGAAGTGGACGTTCTTCGAGGGCATGGCGCGCCTGAACGGCAGCGTCTACTACTACGATTACAACGACTACCAGGCCTTCGTGTTCGCGCAATCCTCCGGCACCGTGTCCAACAACGACGGCAAGACCATCGGCACGGAGTGGGAACTGATTGCCCAACCGATGGAGGGGATGGACCTGATGTTGAGCATGGCCTACTTCGATGCCGAGGTTAAGGATCTGGCATTGGCGCCGACGTTGCAGGTGGACGTGGAACCGAGCTTTGCCCCGCCATTGCAGTTGGCGGGCCTGGCGCGGTACGAGTGGCCGGCGCTCAGCGGCACCCTGGCGCTGCAGGCCGATTTCCATTACTCGGATCGCTTCTATTACAACATCCGCAATTTTGATTCCCAGAAGTACGATGACTACGTGGTGGGGAACTTCCGTGTGAGTTATACGACGGCGGATGATCGGTGGACCCTGGCCGGGTTCGTCAACAACGTCGGCGACGCAAAATATGGCGTCATGGGTTTTGACCTGGCGACCCTGTGCGGTTGCAACGAAGACTATTACGGCAAGCCGCGCTGGTTTGGCGTGAGTCTGAGTTTCAGCTACCAGTAATAAGCAACAACGAAGGCACTGCCCGGTGTGCCGGGCAGTGCCTTTTTTACTGGGTGGTTTATTCCTCCATGCCCGCGGAAAACACGGCCTCGAGATCGCGCTTGGAGTAGGTCTTGAAGGCCAGCAGGGTTTCCGTGCGTGCGATGCCCTGCACGTGCACCATTTTTTCCGTGACCAGGTTGGCGATATCCTCGTTGGTTCGCACGCGCACGATGGCGGCGACATCGTAGCCGCCGCCCACTGAATAGACCTCGGCGACTTCCGACATGGCGGCCAGTTGTTCCGCGACCTGGTTGATCTTGCCGTGTTCGGTCTGAATCAGGACGATGGCTGTGACCATGATTATTCTCCCGATGGGTTGGGTGAGTGGGACGCCGCTGCCTGTTCGCGCAGCACGTTGCGCTGCAATTTCCCGGTGTAGGTCTTGGGCAGCGACTCCACGTATTCGATCAGGCGCGGATATTTGTACGGGGCGATACTGCCCTTGACCAGTTCCTGCAAGGTGCGCGTCAAATCAGGTCCGGCAGTATAGCCCGGCGCCGGCACGATGAATGCCTTCACTACATGGCCGCGTTCCTGGTCGGGCGCCCCGACCACGGCGCATTCGAGCACGGCCGGGTGTGGCAGCAGGGCCTGTTCCACCTCCGGCCCCGAGATGTTGTATCCGGCGCTGACGATCATGTCGTCGGACCGGCTCTCGTACCAGACGTATCCCTCCGCATCCGTGGAGCAGATGTCTCCGGTCAGGTTCCAGCCATTAACGACATATTCGCGCTGGCGCGGGTCGGCCATGTATTTGCAACCGGTGGGTCCACGCACGGCGAGTCGCCCTGATTTTCCCGGAGGCAGTGGGGCGCCATCCTGCCCAAGGATGCGGATTTCATAGCCGGGCAGCGCCTTGCCCGTGCTCCCGGGCCGGATATCCGGTCCTTCTGCGCCGACGAACATGTGCAGCATTTCCGTGGTGCCCAGACCGTTGATGATGTTGATGCCGGTTTGCTCACGCCAATGTTCAAAAGT
>MGYT01000093.1:0-2787 GCA_001801865.1 Gammaproteobacteria bacterium RIFCSPLOWO2_02_FULL_61_13 | reverse complement strand
TTCGCCCGCCGAGATACATCGGCGCAGACTGGGCAGCAGCACTCCGTCCATCTGCCGGAGCATGACGCGATAAGCGGTGGGCGCCGTGGCGCAAATGGTGGCCCGGTATTGGTTGATACCCTGCAACAGGTCCGGCGCGGAGGCGGATTCCAGCAATACGGTGCTGGCGCCCGCAGCCAGCGGGAATGTCAGCAGCGAGCCCAGCCCGAAGGTAAAGGCCAGCGGCGGGCTGCCGATGACGATATCGCCGGGTCTGCACTTGAATATGCTCTCGCCCACGGTAGCGTTCATGGCCAGCACATCACTGTGATAATGCAGCGTGCCCTTCGGCACACCGGTGGTGCCGCTGGTGAAGGCAATCAATGCGACGTCCTCACGGGCGGTCTCAACACTTGAGAAGGTGTCCGGTTTCTTGCGCATGCGCAGATTCAGATCCCCGCTGCTGTCAGCGGTGTCGGCGCCTTCAAACTGAACTATCTGGAAGGGGATGGTTTCAGCCTGGGTCTGACTCAACTCCTTCAGCAGGCGGGAGTCACACAACGCGATATTGATGCGTGCCTTGGAAATTATGGGGACCAGGTCGCGGGCACGGAGCAACGGCATGGTCGCCACAGCGATGGCGCCCGCTTTCAACACCGCAAACCAGCACGCTGCCAACATCGGATTATTGGGGCTCCGCAGCAGCACACGGTTGCCGGGCACGATGCCGAAATCCTCCACCAGCACGCGGGCAATGCGATTGGCGTGCGCATTCAATTCCGCGTAAGTCCATAGGGTGCCGGGGGCGAGGATGGCCGTGGATTCTCCCCGTCCCGCCGCAATGTGCCGTTCAAGTATCTCGGCCGCGCAGTTCACGCGATTAGGAAACTGCAGCGACGCCAGTGAGAAAACGGTCTGCGGCAGATCGCCGGCGGCAGGGAGATTGTCCCGGGCGAAGGTATCCAGGTGGGCAGTCGGCGCGGGCATCGGAAGCGGATATTAGCGAATCCTTTATAAGTAAACTATTCTAGGGAGCGTTCGAGCAGGTAAGTGTCCGGAACGGTGTGTCAGTCCCCTGAATCCAATAAAATCAAGCCTGTAGCGGGCAAATCGGAATTGAAACTTGATGAAAACAGCGCGCGCGAAAAGTAAGGTCCCAATGCACATATTGTCCTCCGGAATAGCCCTGATTTTATGGATGCTGCTGGCGCCCCAGTGGGGTTGGGCGCAATCCACACCGGCCGGCTCTGATCTCTACGGCTCCTGGGCCCTCAATCTGAAGGAAAGCGATGATCCCGACAAAAAAATCGAGCGCGCCATCCGCGACGTGGGTGGGCGTCCGGATGCCGATGGCAAGCGCGGCCGCGGGCGTTACAAGGGCGGACCGAAAGAGCAGGAAATCTACGATCACCTTATTTATGACGAGACCCTGTACATCATCCAGGGCGGTCCCGAGGTACAGATGGTGTATGCAGACGGATTCGCGCGTTCGTTTTTCACAGACGGACGCGGTCGCACCGTGAGTGCCAGCGGTTCGAGCAGCGGCGATGCCGGGGACTTTGCTTTCGGCGCGTGGGTGGGCAACACCCTGAATGTGGAGGCCAAACCCAGGGATGGCGGCTGGACGCAGGAGTCGTACACGGTGGACCCGGTAACGGGACAATTGCGTGTGTTGTTGAAACTGAAGCCGTTGTTATTCCCGGCCGTGGTGGAAGCGCTGCTGGTTTACGACCGCCAGCCGGTCAAGAAGTGATGCAGTCGCCTGTTAGGCGCAAAGTCAGGCAGGGCAGGCATTGAGGCACTTCATTCCTTCTGCAGATTGAGGTGGATCATCGCATCGTAGGGCACAAGGTCGGTGCGTGAATTTTCCAGCCAGCCAATGCTGTTGGCCGGAGCCACCAAAACCTTCTCCACCGACACCCCGGTGACTGTGTAGGCGGTTCCGTCGAGCAAGGCCCGGAGCAGGGCGATGGCGTCGGCAGACGTGAAGATCGCGCGTACAAAGGCGTTGATTTCCCCGTCCTGGGCCCGCCGGCCTATGGCCTCCCAATTCGGGTCAACCGTTGCCTGTTCCGCCAGGTAACGCGACAGCCAGGGATATTCCACCAGTCTTCCCAGGAACAGGGATTGGTAGCGGATTGCGCCATGCTCGGGGCGGTGCAGAAATTCCCGCAGCAGCGACGCCAGTTCCTCGCGGGTCAGCGTGCACTGCAAAAACGCATCGGCGTGGGGCCGCACGCGCAACCAGCCCTGGTCCGCACGGTCCTCCACGACAGGTTTGCATTGCATGTCGGGGCCGGACTGTGTGCCGGCGAGCGGCATGAACCACAGCAGCACAACAATGGCGCCCGGACCCACGGCGCCGGGGGGCGGAGTGCGGCCAGCTGCGATTCCGTTTGCACCGGTTTCCATACACGAAGTTTGCCAGAAATTCCTGCTGGACCGGGCTGTTGCCCGGACGCCACGCGGCGATGAGAGGTCCCCATTATTGATTGACACTTAAAATGATGTCGCGTAAATTTGCATAAAACGTCCATAAAGAATCAACGGACTTTCAATTTAAGACGTGATTCAGTGTGTTTTTTGTAGCATCGCGAATAGTAATCTGCCGCCGGTCGGTAACCGGAAACTTCTTCAGGGGGTGCAGCAATGAATACAGCAACGCGTCGGCAATTGAGCCTGATCACGCGCTTTGGCCCGGGCCTGATACTGGCCGCAGTGGGGCTTCCGCTTAGCCCGGGCGCATGGGCCCAAGGTGTGCTGGAAGAAGTGATTGTGACCGCGCAGAAGCGCGAGCAATCCTCGCAG
>MGYT01000092.1:5772-7042 GCA_001801865.1 Gammaproteobacteria bacterium RIFCSPLOWO2_02_FULL_61_13 | reverse complement strand
CGGGTTAAACAATCCATCAGTTTGCGTTCTGAGAGATTCGAGAAATCACCGCGCAACAGGTCGGATACTTTCGGTTGCGTAATGCCCATGCGCTTCGCGGCTTCTTGTTGTGTCAGGCCAAGGCGGCGCATGGCTTTCCTGATCTCAATGGCGAGACTGGTCTTGATCTTAAGTTTCTCGGCGCCCGGCAAACCCAGATCAGCATATATGTTGCCCGAGCCGCGCTGAACCTCGACACCATCAATGAACCTTTTTTTCATTTCGTAGCTCCTTTGCAAGCGCTTCAGCCACTTTCAACCTGGCGCGAATAATGTCCATGTCTTCTTTCGGTGTGGCAATACCGCGCTTGCTTTTCTTCTGGAAGCAGTGCAAGACGAACACCGCTTCGGCGAACTTCACGGTGTATACAGCACGGTAAGTGCCCCCAACATGATTTTCAACGACTTCAAGCACGCCAGCACCGCCAAACCCCTTGAGCGGCTTGGCTGCCTCATGCTGATCGCCAGCTTGCGCCAGTGACAGTGCATAACCAAATAACCTCCGCACCTTGGGTGGCAAGGCAATCAAGTCTTTGTGGCTGCTGCCTATCCACTCGAGCGGCTTTTCATCACTGAACACACTACAATTATATATGAACATGCATAACATGCAAGTGTGTACGGCACGCGCGACAATCCCCGCGATGACCGGGGCACGTTGCTGCGCCAATCCCGCAATCCGCCAACCAATCAACCCCTCAAACGTTTCTATCAACATCTTTGCCCCATACAGTAGGAATGTTAATATTAATTCCTACTTTCCAACCAAAACTGGATCCAGCCATGTCGCAAGTGCGCGTAAGACTCAAACACCAGATCACGATCCCTACCCGCATTGCCGAAGCGGCGCACATCAAGCCCAACGACATGCTTGAGGTGGCTTACGCAAACGGCGTCGTCACCCTGGTGCCCGTCAGCCGCAAGGAGCGCAAAGAGTCGGTGATGGCCTACGCAGGCATCGCCCGAGGCCTTTGGGGTCAAACAACGGCCGAAATTGAAGCGGACCTTAAGAACGATCGTGACTCATGGGAAAGATAGATGATGCAATTGCCCGCATGGCCGGGCATCGCGTCTACCTGGACACTAACGTTTTTGTGTATTTCCTGGACCGCAACCCGGACTATTTCCCGGTGGTTGCACCCATCATTAAAGCCATTGAGTCGGGGTTAAGCATCGGCTGCACCGGGGATGCCGCGATTTCGGAGACATTGGTAAAACCTTATGAAACCGGA
>MGYT01000092.1:5011-5751 GCA_001801865.1 Gammaproteobacteria bacterium RIFCSPLOWO2_02_FULL_61_13 | reverse complement strand
TTCAAGGCATTTTTCAGAATGGACAATTTTTTGTCTATTCAACAGCATGATGCTGAAACCTTTGACTTGGCTGCGCAGTTGAGATCCAAGCGCGGCTTGAAATTTATCGATGCGCTGCATTACGCCACGGCTATTCAGGCGGGCTGTAAGTTCTTTGTAACCAACGATGGCGGAATTCAGCCAAGTAACGTCCTTGAAGTTATCTCAGTAAAGATGTTGGCTGAGTCAGTAATTCCACACGGTGATGCGAGCGCAGGCCGTTGAACTGCGCCACCGATCAGCGCCGCTAACGCCCCCTCACAGCACCCGGTCACCGACACATGCCCGCGACAGAACCGTTTCTAAGCCGCCTGCGCCACGCGGGCATTGAAGGCGAGGACAGCGAGGATCTGAAGATCAGGAAGACCATCATGGTCTTCGCGATGGGGCTGATGACCGCAGCACCCATGTTCTGGCTGTCGGTCTACTGGCTGATGGGCATCCAGTTGTCGGCCACGCTGCCGTTCGGATTCCAACTGGTGTCGGTGGCCACGCTGCTGATTTATGCCGCCACGCGCAGTTTTTCGTTCTTCTGCTACGCGCAGTTGGCGCTGTTCCTGTTCTTTCCGTTTGTCGCGCAACTGTCCATCGGCAGCTTCATTTCCGCCAGCGGCGTGGTGCTGTGGGGGATCCTGGCGCCGATTTGCGCGGTGCCGGTACTGGGTGCGCGCGCCTCGATCCCGTGGTTTGCAGGGCACATC
>MGYT01000092.1:576-4988 GCA_001801865.1 Gammaproteobacteria bacterium RIFCSPLOWO2_02_FULL_61_13 | reverse complement strand
TGTCGACTTTCAACTGGCGAGCAGCATGCAGGCAGCCCCGCAAGTGCCGCTCCGGACCAGCGCGGTGTTTTTTTCGCTCAACTTCATTGCCATCTCCACCATCGCCTATTTCGTGCTGCGTTACGCCGCCGTGCAGAAGGAACGCTACGAATCCGAGCTGCATGAAGCGCACCGGCTGCTGCAGATCGAGCAGGACCGTTCGGAGAAGCTGCTTTTGAACATTCTGCCCACGCCGATCGCCGCGCGGCTCAAGCTGGAAAACCAGACCATCGCGGATGGCTTTGCCGATGTCACGGTCATGTTCGCCGATATCGTCAATTTCACCGGCATCGCCGAGGCCATGGCGCCAGGCAGAATTTTCTCCATGCTCAACACCATATTTTCCGAGTTCGACACGCTCGCCGAAAAGCATCGGCTGGAAAAGATCAAGACGATCGGCGACGCCTATATGGTGGCCGGCGGCCTGAACGACGAGCGCGGCGTCGACTACACCGAAGCGATCGCCGACATGGCCCTGGATATGCGCGCCGTTCTGGAGAACAACACCGAAATCAATCCCATGCGGCTGGAAATCCGCGTGGGAATCGGCACCGGTCCGCTGGTCGCCGGAGTCGTCGGCAGGAAAAAATTCATTTACGACCTCTGGGGCGACACGGTAAACCTGGCGAGCCGCATCACCACCGAGGGCGTGCCCAGCATGATCCATGTGGACGCCACCACTTACCACCGCCTGCGCGAACATTTCGATTTCGGTCCGCCGCTGTCCATGCACCTCAAGGGCAAGGGCGAGACCACGGTGTACCGGCTGACCGGGCGCAAGGTATGAGCCTGAACGGGGCTTGCCTCCGGCCCCTGGCAGGCGCAAAATCCTGCATCAATATTCTGTCTGGGAGCCATCATGCCGAGGATTGCGAGCAAAGACATCGTTCCAATTTCCAAGGCGCGGGCGCGCCTGACCGAGCTTGCAGACGATGTCTCGAAGTCGGGGCAGGAAAAGGTGTTTACCCGTAACGGCGAAAGCTATGTGGCCCTGATCACCGCCGGCCAGCTCGACGACTACCGCCGCTTCAAGGAGGCCGAACACCTATCGATGCTCAAGGCGCTGGTCGAGGCGGCCGAGGACATCGACGCAGGGCGCGTCTATGCCTGGGACGCGTTCAAACCCCGGCTGGCCAAATTGCGCGCGAAGGCGAAACGCATTGCCGGCGCATGAACGCGCGCCACGCCGCCTTCCGGTCGTGGCGACGCGGCGCTTCGAGCGCGCGCTGGAAGCGATTCTGCATCACTATGAAAGCGTCCGTCACCTGCACCCCGACGCCGGTTCGCGGGCGCTGCGGCTGATCGAATTGGTCGAGGACGATCTCCCCCGGATTCTGGCAGTGCATCCGGATATTGGCAGACCCGCGCAACTGAGCCTGACCCAGAGCAAATCCGAGCAGAACTGGCTCCTGCGCCTTGCCCCGCTGACGGCGCGCCGCCGTTTGCAGGCGCGAGAGTGGCTGCTGGGCGAGTTCTGGATTCTCTACTATCGGACCGCCAGCGCGGTGTATCTCGCCTCGGCCCGGCACGAGCGCGAGGCGCAGTACCACTAAGCGTCGCGGCCCCGCCCGTCGCCTTGCAACGTAAAGCAAACTGCGCCGGTTTCGTTGCTGGACAAGCTCAACGAAAACCCGGCGTTCTCCGCCAGCCGCGCGGTCTGAAACAAGCCAATGCCGAAGCCGCCGCGCGAGCGCACCGGGCCCTTCAACAGGCCCTGCAGAACGTCGTCGGACACCGGCTCGCCGCTGTCGCAAACCGAGAATTCGATGGTCTCGGCGCCGCGGAATTTCACTTTCACCGAAACCGCCTCGTCAAGCTTGCGTTTATTCAGCGCGTTCTGGAGCAGATTGTCCGCGGCGCTGTCGAACAATTCCTTGGGCAGCGCTACGCCCTCGGCGATCTCGTCCTCGGCAAATTCGACGCCATGGTCCTTGTAATTGCGCTTGAAACCCTCCCACCAGGATTTCGCCGTTTCAGAGCGACTGCCGTCGCTCTGCGGCTTCTGCAGCTTGTCCAGCGTCTGCTGCAAGCGCTGCGTGACCACCGGCAACTGGCGGCGCAGCAGCGTCACGATTTCTCCGGGCCGCCCGTCCGGGTCGCGCTCGATGGCCGAACACAGCACATTCAGCGATTGCAGCAGATTCTTGATGTCATGCGTCATGCGCGCGCCGGTCTCGTGGACCGCCTGGACATAAGTCTGCTGCTGCAGCTTCTGTTCGCGCAGCTTGGCGACATAGAATTCGCTCAGCAACTGGCCCAGCAGATGAAAATGCCACACCAGCGACGGGCTCAATGCATGGTTGGTGAACACGCGCAGGTGCAGCGCATTATCGGTGTAATCGGCGAAGTTTTTCGACTCCGCGCCGAAATCCCCTGAATGTTCGGCGGTGTTCCAGCGCCCCCCCGTCACCCAGGGCAGGCGCGCCAGGCCGGCGCTGGCTTCTTTCATGAGGCGCTCCGGCTGTGTTTCCAGTTGCGACAACTCCGCCAGGAAAAGCAGCCACTGCTCGAACGGCAGGCCGATCGACAGCAGATAGCGCGAGAAATACATCGACAGGCCGCCGAAGCTGGCGCGCGGACTCCAGGCAATGCTCAGGATAAGCAGCACCGCCGCGATCACCAGCATGCTCACCGACAGCGCTTCACCGTACTCGAGCCTGCCGATGCGCATCAGCGTAAAGCTGCCCAGCACCAGCACCACAAAAAGCAGAAACAGCAAGGTGGCATAGAAAAAATCGACGATCTGCGGTGTCTCGGCGGAATCGGCTTTGGCGGGCATCAGCAGCATCGGCAGAAACAGGACCGGCAGGCCGAACTCCGCCAACTGGCCAAGCGCCGGCGGAACATGCACATCGAATATCGCGCTCGGAACGATCCATACCAGCAACAAGGCGATCAGGTAGGCCAGTACTGTCAGGTAAAAACGGCGCAACCATGGCGCCTGGAAAAGAAATACCTTGCCGCCGACGATGCCGGCGAACACGCTTACCCAGAGCGCCAGCAACCACCAGTTCAGGTAGTAAAGGATTCCGGCGGATACCAGGACAATCGCGCCGGTCTGCGGCGCGCTCAGCCGCCGCTCGCCGCGCATGAACGGCTGCCAGAGTATGAACAGTCCAAAATGCGCCAGCATCAGGGCGCGAGCCCAGAAGTCCTCGCCGCCGCGCATCGCCGACAGATGCAGCACGCCCAGCATCAGCACGAAAGCAAAGCGCCAGTGCCGGGTGACGAACAATTGCGAGAATTGCGCTATGCGAATTTGGGACATGGCCAGGGCCGATTGGCCGCCACTCTGGTTGAGACCGCCGTCGCATAAATCTCGCGCCGGCTGTTGCAAGCAGCGCGGCAAGCTTTTGGCCGCGCGGTCCTAAAATTGCGTTGCAGCGATAATACAACCCGCCGCATCATTAATGCCGGACCAAAGAGTGCCATTATGCTGATCTTCAGCAGAACCATCGCCCGAATCACCTTGCTGGAGGCGCTGCGCAGCCGCCTGATCTGGGTGGCCGTTGCCGCCATCGGCGTGGCCTTTGGCGCGGCGCAATTCCTGAGCCAGGTCGCGATGATCGAAGTGGCGCAGATTCAGGTCGCCATCATGGCCGCGTTGCTGCGCGCAACCGGTGTTTTTCTGCTGGCGGCATTCTGCATCACCAGCCTGGTGCGCGAGGCCAACGACAAGATCACCGAATTATTCCTGTCGCAACCGGCGGCGCGCTGGGAGTATTACCTGGGCAAGATCGCCGGCTGCGCGGGCGTGGCCATGGTGCTGGCGGCCGGTTTCTCGCTTCCACTGGCAATTTATTCTCCAGCCGTTCAGGTAACGGTCTGGGCCGCCTCGTTCGCGTGCGAGCTCCTGATCATCGCCGCGATCAGTATTTTCTGCGCGGTTTCGCTTACTCAGGTGACCTCCGCATTCGCCGCGACCGCGGGTTTTTATCTGCTGGCGCGCTCCATCAGCGCGATGCAGGTTATCGCCGCCACGCCGATTACCCTGGAGCAAACCTGGACCGACGCAGCGCTCAAATGGATTGTCGATGCCATCGCCCTGGCCATGCCTGCTTTGGACCGCATGACGCTCACCGGCTGGATAATCGACCAGCCGCCGGCAGCGAGCGAGATATCGGGCGTGCTGCTGCAAACCCTGGTGTATCTGCTGCTGATCGGCGCGGCGACCCTGGTCGATCTGTATCGCAAGAATTTCTGAGCTGGGAATCGAGCATCCATGGAACGTCCATTTAGCACTGTCCCGCGCGGGATACTCGCCGCCCTGATTCTGGCGCTGGTGGTCCAGATTGGCTTGCGCAGCGCCCATCCGCCCCCCGCACCCAGAGCGGCCGATCTGCCGCCGGCGCCGGCAACCCGCAGCCTGGCCG
>MGYT01000092.1:192-509 GCA_001801865.1 Gammaproteobacteria bacterium RIFCSPLOWO2_02_FULL_61_13 | reverse complement strand
TCAGTCCGGCGACCGCGCGCCCTATCAGGCGCTCGACTACGACCGTCTGCAGGGCTGGCTCACCCGGATATTGCGCCTCGACCCCAAAGGCCAGTACCCACTTATGGCGGCAAGCAGGCTGTACGCCGATGTTCCCAGCGAAGCCAAAAAACGCCAGATACTTGAGTTTGTTTATCAGGAGTTTTTCAAGGATCCCGACCGTCGCTGGCAATGGCTCGCCCATGCCGCAGCCGTGGCCAAGCATGGCCTCAAGGACCTCCCGCTGGCCCAGAAGTACGCCGCGGCAATCCAGAAGTATGCAGTGGGCGAGGATGTGC
>MGYT01000092.1:0-159 GCA_001801865.1 Gammaproteobacteria bacterium RIFCSPLOWO2_02_FULL_61_13 | reverse complement strand
TGGAGGACATGAACGAACTGGAAACCGCGCGGATTATGATCGGCGGCTATATCGAAAAGGGGTTGATCAAACACCCTGGAGAACTGCGATTCCTGGAGAACCGCCTCAAGGAGCTGGAAGCCAGGATCAAGAAGTGACGGCAAAATGTCAAAGATGTTT
>MGYT01000091.1:4182-8726 GCA_001801865.1 Gammaproteobacteria bacterium RIFCSPLOWO2_02_FULL_61_13 | reverse complement strand
ATCGCGCAGGGCGAGCACGCGAAAGCGTCCGGGCTCCTCGGCCTGCACGCTGCTCACGCCTTCCACCGCGCCGAGCAGCGCGGCCAGCGCGCCATTTTGCGGGTCGCCGCTTTTCGGGTCAGTATCCACCTGCAGCGTGTATCCGCCGCCCAGCACCTGCGCCGCGAGTTCGCGCACGCTGCCCTCGATCGCGATGCGGCCGCGGCTGAACAGCGCCACCCGGTCGCAGATCGCCTGCACGCGATCCAGGATGTGCGATGAGAGCAGGATCGCCATGCCGTCGTCGCGCAGCGCGCGGATCATATCGAGCAGCTCGAAAGTCGACTGGGGATCGAGGCCGTTGGTCGGCTCATCGAGGATCGCCGCCTGCGCGCCCTTCATCAGAATCTCGGCAAGTCCCAGGCGCTGGCGCATGCCGCGCGAATAGGTGCCCACTTTGTGATCGGCCACGCTGTCCAGGCGCACGCGAGACAGAGCGCTGTCGATGCGCCCGTCGAGCTCGCGCGCGGCAATGCCGGCCAGCCGCCCCGTATAGCGCAGGTTGGCGCGCGCGTCGAGGTTGTCGTAGAAGCCAACCATGTCCGGGAGATAGGCGACACGCTCCTTTACCGTAATGGGATCGTGCATCGGATCCGCGCCGCACACCGAGATGCGGCCTTCGTCGGCCTCGGTGAGTCCGAGCAGCATCAGGATAGCGGTGGTCTTGCCCGCGCCATTCGGGCCGAGCAGGCCGAAAATCTCGCCGCGGTGCACCGTCAGGTCGATGCCATCGACCGCCCTGGTCGCGCCATAGCGCTTTTTCAGCCCGCGCGCCTCAATGAGGACTTCGCTCATGGCGGGTTTTACCTGCGGCCAAAACGCGCCACTGCGCCGACCGAGAGCAACAGCGCGATGACGATGACCAGGATCCCCGCCATGCCCCACAGGGTGGAGGTGGTCACGCTGAGGCGGAAGTCTGCCGAGGCCGATTCGCTGCCGCTGTTGGCGCGCAACGTCGCCATGTAGTCGCCGGCAATTGCCTTGCCCGATGGGGTGACGATGGCCTGCACCGGCAGCTTCTGGCCGGGGGCGAGCAGCGGAATCTGACGCGGCTCGATATCGATCTTCCAGTCCCCCGGCGGGCTCGCGGACAACGTGACGCCGGCAGCGGGTGCCGAACCGGTGTTTTCGATAACCACATTAAGCGGGGTGGGTTTGCCGGCCTCGGCTTCGCCGGACAGCCGGCCATCCTCGGTGGTAATGCGCAGCTTGGGCGCGCCGGTAATCTGGATTGCCATCTGCGCCACCGCCTGCGTGCCCTCCACCGAGGCACTGACTGTCAACGGGTAATCGCCGGCCGGGGTCGCATCGGAGGGCTGCACCTTGACCTTGAGCTCCTTGCTCTGGCCGGCCTCGATGGGGATGGAGCTGATCTCCTGCGAGCCGAAGCCTTCGGTGAAGGTGGACTGGAATCCCTGCGGCGCCTGCGCCGCCAGTTTCACCAGCGCGTCCTTGTCGCTCTCGTTGTGCACCGTGATCGGGTACTCGAAGCTGGTGCGCGCCGAGCCGCGCTGCGAGGGAAGCTTGGATTTGAGCGAGAGCCGCGGCGGCAGGGACTGTCCGATGATGATGTCCAGCGGCAGCTCGGCAGTGGCCTGGTTGCCTTTTGCCGCGAGCAGCACGCGCTGGCTGCCTTTTTGCGCGCCGGCGGGCACCTCGATGCGCAACTGCAGCGCGACCGATTCGTTGGTCGCGGGCATCGCCGCGGCCACCGGCACGCCGCCGCCAAGCACCGTCGCCTTCCAGCCCTGCGGAATGCCGCTGACTGTCAGCGCCACGCGCTGCGGCGGCAGCTCGGCATTTTGCAGCTTGATCTTCACCGTGGTGGTTTCGCCCGCGCGCACCGCCATCGCCGGAAAATCGGTGGTGAGCCACAATCCCGCGATGGTTTTGGTCTCGGCCGCCGTGGTAGGGAAAGTCATTGCGGCGAACATCGCCAGGATGATCGCGGATTTTGCGGCGCCCGTGGCTCGCGCGTGCGCGGCACCCATGCCGCCGATGGTTTTTGTAGTCACTGTTCGATTTCCTCCTCAGGATGGTCTGGTGCCGGCGACCATAACGCCGCCTTGAAAGATTCAGGATTGGAATAGTCGCGGCCGGCTGATTTGACCGGGCAGCGGAAAAAAAGCTCGCGCCAGCCAATATCCGCCGGCGCGCGCTAGCATACTATCCGATTCCCGGTGCTAAGCCCCTTGGCCGAACTGGTAGTCGTGAAATACCTGCTCCGCGCCCAGCAACTCGTAGCTGCCGTCGGGCAGCTGCCGCGAGGTTTCCTTGAGGCGGTAGGCATTGTCCCCGCAGGTCCAGCAGTCGAAATTGCGCATCGCGGTGCACAGGCAGGTCTTGTCCGGAACCGAAACCTTGCGGGCGCCGGGGTGCGCGGCGACTTCCCGGTTATAGGCGGTGATGTAGGCGCAGCTGCCCTTGCCATCGAGCAGGTAGCCGTAGGCCTCGCAATTGGGCCGGATGCCCGCGCCGATCGCCGGGCTGTTCTTGAGCATGCGCATGGGATAGCCGGTGGGCGAGATCATATTGACCTCGATGTCCTCATGCCTGGCCTTGAAGTACTCCTGTTTCACCGCATCCGGCAGTCCGCATTCGCGCGTGACGGTAAAGCGGGTGGCGACCTGCACCGCCGCCGCGCCGGACTCGAGATACGATGCGGCTTCTCTGCCGGTGAAAATACCGCCGGCCGGAATCAGCGGGATGTCCAGTTGTTCCGTTTGCAGATAAAGCTGGATCTCGGTGACGATGGCGCGCAGATCGTACTGCGCCCAGTCCATGCCGAAGCCGAGATGCCCCCCGGCAAGCGGGCCTTCGACGATCACGTAATCCGGCAGCCGATTGAGGCGGGCGCTCTTGCGCAGAAAAAGCTGCAGGGCGCGCAACGAAGACACGATGATGCCAAGTTTCGCGTCGCGAAAGCGCGGATGGTCCTCCATCAGGGCGAACGATCCCAGGTGCAGCCCCGCGGACAGGGTGATGCCGTCGACACCGACGTCCAGCGCGGTGCGCAGGCGCACCTGCAGCGTCTCGCGCGGCGCGTTCATGGTGAGCTTTTCCATGCAGTTGATGAATATCAGACCGCTGCCGCGCTTGGCGTCCATGGTCCGCCCCACATGGTTGCGCGTGGCCTGCGCGAGCCGGTCCAGATTGAACAGCACGGAAGACTTGTCGGAATTCGCGGCGTTGTGTTTGTAGAGCTTGGCCTTCTCGCTTACGAAGCGCGTCTGAAATCGACTGTCCGAGACCGCCGGCACCATCGCATCGGAAATATGCGCGATGCCTCCCAGGCGCGCGCCTTCGAGCGCAAGGCCCGCCGCGGAGATGTCGACGCCCATTCCGCCGATGACGATCGGTACCAATTCATGTTTTCCCAGCCGCAGCCGGAAATCATCCACACGTTTCATCGTCATGCCCGGGGTGAACACTAATCTGAAGGACCGTGACCCAAGGTGGATACCGCCCCGGTGGCCCGAAAGCCTCCAGGGGCGATGCCCTTCTTGGATCGCTCAGGATTGAAGACAGCCCAGGCCGCTTTCGTGACCGGGGCAGGCCGCATACCTCCCTCAGACCCGAATGATACCGGCAATCGCGCAACGCACCTGAAAATTGGCTCAGGCTGCGCGCCCATCGACGCGAGTCGCCGCCCTTGCTTGACCCTGCAACAGTGTCAAGATCTGCCGTGGATCGGGACTCGCTATGATTCCTTCACCATCGAAATGCGCCCGTCCTCGCGGAGTGTCCAGAACGGATTGTGCGCGACTTCCCAGAGGTGGCCGTCAGGATCGGCGAAGTAGCCGGCGTAGCCGCCCCAGAACACTTTCTGCGGCACCTTGACGATGGTCACGCCATGCTTTTCAAGATTTGCAAAAAGTGTATCGACCTCGGCAACACTGGCGAGGTTATGGGCGAGCGCGTAGCCGCGATACGGCGCGAACGCCGCTGGCGCAAGCCCGGCATCCTTCGCCAATTCCTGGTGCGGAAACAGTGAAAACACCAGTCCGTCAAGATCGAAAAACGCTACCCCGGGCGGACTGGGCGCGGCTTTCCAACCCAAAACGCCTTCGTAGAAATCCCGCGCGCGCTGCAGGTCTGCGACCCCCAGCGTGATGAGGCTCAAACGTTGTTCCATGCACGTTTCTCCCATCGATGATGCCAGCGACAATCAAGTGCAGAATGCCCGAAAACCCGCGCCAGTCCTCGCTTCCTGGCCGATTGCCTCGCGCGGCGCGTGAGGAATTGTCGTTTCCCCGCAGCTTCAGAATTTGTTCACCCAGAAGCCGATGCCCACGTCAATCTTCTTGTCGAAGTCCTGAAAGTGCTGGAAGAAATGGCTGTCGGCGTAGCTCTTCACCGAGGCCAATCCACCTGAGGACTCCAATAGCGGCGAGTAAAAGAACCAGGTGATGTTGCTTGCATCCCACGCCCACAGGGTGGAGAAATTGTCCGTCGCCACCAAGCCCGTAGCAGGCGGGGGCACGCTGACGTCGAAGTTAAACTGG
>MGYT01000091.1:3340-4146 GCA_001801865.1 Gammaproteobacteria bacterium RIFCSPLOWO2_02_FULL_61_13 | reverse complement strand
AACCCGGGCTGCAGTCCGGCAAAATTGACGCTGTTCCAATTGAACGCCGACCCCGTTTGCGACGGCAGGTTCACCTCTGTCAGCGCATTGACCCAGTAGCCTTCACCGGCCGCGATGCTGGTCAGTACGTCGTAGTTGTGGCTGGCTGCATAGGTCGCGTTTTGCGCCGTGCTCAGCAGCGGCGAGTGAAATTGCCACCTGCTGTTGAGGGCATCCCACTTCCACACTGTCGCGATGTTGTCGGTGATGCCGCTTACCTTCGCATCCTGATTGCCGAAGACTGCGACAACATCCAGCGTCGTATCGAGCGAATTGCCGATCAGGTTGAATCCCGTCTCCAGATTCGGCATGAATGTAATAGTCCCCGTGCTCGCCTCGAACATCGCCATCACCGAGCGCACAGAGTTCATCGTGACGACGCAGGAGCCGTTGCCCGCGCACGCGCCGCTCCAACCAATGAAGCGGAAACCAGTATTCGGCGTCGCGCTCAATGTCACCGCCGCGCCCTGCGGCAAGGAGGCCACACAAGTCGCGCCGCAAGCTATGCCGGCGGGGTCGCTCGTGACCACGCCGCCGCCCGAATTGCTCACGCTCAGGTCCACCCCTGGGGCTCCGACGCCGGTCCCCGATACATTGACCCGGCTTATTCCGGTGGAAGAATTGGTATCGAGGGTGAGGACGCCGGTTCGAATGCCGCCCAGCGTCGGGGTAAAGCTTACCTGCACCGAACACGAGGCGCCTGCCGCCAGGCTCGCCGGGCAGTCATTGGTCTGCGCAAAGTCGCCCGTCAGCGTGATCGCGTTGAT
>MGYT01000091.1:953-3304 GCA_001801865.1 Gammaproteobacteria bacterium RIFCSPLOWO2_02_FULL_61_13 | reverse complement strand
TGGCTCGCGAACACCAGCGCCGGCGCCGACACGGTCATTCTCGCGGCGCTGGCGCCGCTTGTGCCGACACCCTGAAGCGGTACATAGTCCGCGCCGCCCAGCGCATCGGCGTAGCTGATTTTGAGGAAAGTCGCGCTGGCGCCGGTCGCAGAAGGTGCGAAGCGCGTGTTGATGGTGCAACTGGCTCCCTGGGAAAGGATTCCCACGCAGGCGTTGGCGGTGATTGCAAACGCCGGGTTGGGGGGCTCGAGCGCGACGCTGGCGATCTGCACTGTCGCGGCCTCGACCGGCCCAACGGTAATCGTCTTTAGCTCGCTTTGCGCCCCCAGAGTTACGGGTCCATGGTCGACCAGCGAGCGCGGCTCGCGCGAAGACGAGGAGCCGCCGGTGCTCGCCTGCCCGATGCTCGACACCTGCACCGCCGCCGCGGCCGAAACGTCCACGTCGCCGCGCATGATATTGAGCGCGGCGGCAAGCGTCACGTAGTTGCCGCTGCGGTTCCTGACCTGACCGAAGCGGTTGTCCCCAAATACGTAGAGGGTACCGTCCGCCTTCATCGCCATCGAGTGCCGGGCGCCTGCGGCGATGCGGGCGATGTCGCTGAACAGCCCCGCTTCGGTGGGCAGGCTGCGCGGCGCTTCATCGTTCTGTCCAAGTTGGCGGTTGGTGTTCTCGCCCCAGGCGAAAAGCGTTCCGTCCGCGCGCAGCGCAAGGCTGTGATCGGAGCCGGCCGCGACCGCTGTAATTCCCGCGGCAAGCTGTAAGGTCTGCGCCGGTAATGCCTTGTTGGTAGCGCTCAGGCTGCCGATTCCGAGCTGGCCGGCGTTATTCGCCCCCCACGCCCAGAGGCTGCCGTCTGCGCGCAACGCGAGCGTATGCGCGCGTCCGCCGGCTATCGCCACGATGCCGTTCAGACTGGAGATCGCAACCGGTGCAAGGCGCTCCCGGTCCGAGCCGTCGCCCAACTGCCCCGCTTCGTTCGCGCCCCAGGCCCAGAGAGTGCCATTCGCGCCGATTGCAAAGGAATGCCGCTCGCCCGCGGCAATCGCGATCACGCCGGCGAGTCCGGCCACCTGTACCGGGATTGTCCGCATGAGTCCTGTGCCGTCACCCAGTTGTCCGTAACCGTTGCCGCCCCAGGCCCAGACAGTGCCGTCGCTTCTGAGTGCCAGACTGTGCGAGTGCCCTGCCGCAACCGCTACCACTCCATCCAGTATTCCAGTGCCTGCGCCACCTGCCACCCTGACCGCCCGCCGCTGACTGATCGCACCCGAACCGTCGCCCAGTTGCCCCGCGCCATTCCAACCCCAGGACCAGACGCTGCCGTCCGAATGCAGCGCAAGCGTATGAAAGCCTCCGGCGGCAATCCTGGCGATTCCTGTAAGGCCGGCCACGGCAAACGCCCGTGAACTTGAGATCGTCGAGCCGTTTCCGAGCTGTCCGTTACCGTTGTAGCCCCAGCTCCATACCAGCCCTTCGCTGGTGAGGATCGCGCTGTGGGCGTCGCCACCACCCAACTGTGGGGAATAGCTTGCCGTCAAATCGGGATCGCGACGCGTCGTAAGCGAAAACGATTGCGACGCAGCGCCCACGCTGACCGTGGCTGCCGCCGAAGTCGAATAAGCGGGCGCGGCGATCATGCGCACCTGCAGTGTGTCGCCATTGTTGACGCTGAAGGGGCCGGTACCGAATGCGCCACCATTCACGCTAAGCAGTCCGCCCGCGACGTTTGCCGGCGCCTGCGCAAACAGGCCGGAGAGCACAACCGTGTTCGAGGTCGCCACCGCTCCCGGGTCCAGCTCGCGCCGCGGAACGAAGCCGAAACCTTGCGGGGCATTCTCGATGTAAAAGAACCCTTCTCCTCCCTCTCCGACCATCTGCTGGGGACTCTCGCCCCAGGTATAAACGGAACCGTCGGCCCTGCTTGCCAAGACGGAATCACTTCCTGCTGCAATCGCGCTCACGCCGCTGATCGCGCTTACCCGTCCGGGCACCAGGCGCGGATGGCTGTTAGTCGGATCGCTGCTGCCATCGCCGAGTTGCCCGTATCGGTTCGAGCCCCAGGCCCAGACGGTGCCGTCCGACTTCAAGGCAAGAGCAAAAGAATTATATGACGAACCCACATCCGCGCTCAAACCAACTACACTGGACAATCCGGAGACCTGCACCGGCGTCGGCCGACGGGTGGTGGTGCCATCGCCCAATTGCCCGTATTCGTTGTAGCCCCATGCCCACACCGTACCATCGGATTTCAGCGCAAGAGAGAAGTTTGTCCCGCCTGCCACCGCGCTTATTCCGGAAAGTCCAGCAATTTGCGTCGGAACCAGGATCAAATCCTGGGGCGACTTGGC
>MGYT01000091.1:196-939 GCA_001801865.1 Gammaproteobacteria bacterium RIFCSPLOWO2_02_FULL_61_13 | reverse complement strand
CACGGGAGTCAGGCGCCTAAAGCTCACCCCCCCGGTGGTGCCATCGCCCAACTCCCCGTCGAAACCTACCCCCCAAGCCCAAACGGTGCCGTCGGATTTCAGCGCCAGGCTGTGGAGTGACCCCGCTGCAATCGCCACCACGCCGGTCAGTCCCTGCACCTGCACCGGCGCCGATTGAGCAACCCCGGAACCATCACCTAACTGACCCCATTCGTTGTTGCCAACCGCCCACACCGTGCCATCCGAGCGCAGCATCAAGCTATGATCTTGCCCTGCAGCCACGCCGATCACGGCGCCGATACTCGTCATTCGCACCGGCCACTGCCTGGTTTCCTGCGTGCCATCACCCAACTGGCCATGGTTATTCTGGCCCACCGCCCACGCCGTGCCGTCCGAACGCAACATCACCGAATAACTCGATCCTGCTGCTATCCGCGGCGGGGTGGTGAACGAAGGTGAAGGCAGCGTCGTCGCCACAAACGCGGCGCTCACCCCGCCTATCGTGAGCCGCGCCGTGGTGCTGGTCGCGTAGGCGCTCGAAGCGGGCAGCCGCAGCCTCACCGCGTCGCCGTTGTTCACGGTGCCGGCGGCAGCGCTATAGGGACCGCCGTTCACGCTGTACTCACCACCCTCCACGCTGATCGGCGTGGGCGCGTTGATGCCGCTGACCGTGATGTCGTTCGAGACCGCCTGTTCACCGAGCGCCAGGTTCCACTGCGTCGTGAATCCGTAAGCCACCGGCA
>MGYT01000091.1:0-131 GCA_001801865.1 Gammaproteobacteria bacterium RIFCSPLOWO2_02_FULL_61_13 | reverse complement strand
ACTGTCGTTGCGCTGTAGCCCGAGGAAGTCGTCAGCCGCACACGCACCGCATCGGCGTTGTTGATCGTGCCCGCGCTCGAGGTGAACGCCCCGTCATTGATGCTGTACTCGCCCCCCGCGATGCCGATCGG
>MGYT01000090.1:5293-5502 GCA_001801865.1 Gammaproteobacteria bacterium RIFCSPLOWO2_02_FULL_61_13 | reverse complement strand
TTGCCGTATGTGTGCAAGTTCCTCTGGGCGCCGTTGCTGGACAGATTTGTCCCGGCGCGACTGGGCCGGCGCCGCGGCTGGATGTTCCTCAGTCAGATCGCCATAGCCATGCTGCTCTCGATCATGGCGTTCACCGCACCGGCTTCGGCCACACAGATGATGGCGTTGCTGGGGTGCCTGCTCGCATTTTGCTCGGCGACTCAGGACAT
>MGYT01000090.1:0-5275 GCA_001801865.1 Gammaproteobacteria bacterium RIFCSPLOWO2_02_FULL_61_13 | reverse complement strand
CGCAGATCTGTTGCCCGCAAAGGAGCGCGGGCCGGGTGCGGCGCTATCAGTAACCGGCTACCGCGTGGCCATGCTCGTGTCCGGTGGCGCCACGCTGATAATCGCGGACCAGACGGGCTGGACCACGGCCTACCTGGTGATGGCGGGACTGATGCTGTCCGGGATCCTGGTCAGCGTATTTGGACCGGAACCCGCGCAATCGGCGGCTGTGCCGGGGTCGCTGGATGAAGCCGTGGTAAATCCATTCCGCGAGTTCTTGCGGCGCCCACATGCACTGTGGGTGCTGGCGCTGATCATTCTGTACAAGCTGGGTGATGCTTTCGCCGGTTCCCTGACCTCCGCATTCCTGATCCGGGGCGCGGGATTCGATCTCACCGATGTCGGCGTGGTGTACAAGGGCGTCGGTCTGGCGGCGACCATTCTCGGCGCGCTGTTTGGGGGTGCGTTGCTGGCGCGCATGGGCCTGTTCCGCGCGTTGCTGGCCTTTGGCATCCTGCAGGCAATCACCAACCTGGGCTTCATGTTGCTCGCTTGGCTTGGCAAAAACTATATTGTGATGACGCTGGTGATTACGCTGGAGAATCTGGCCGGTGGCATGGGCACCGCGGCGTTTGTGGCATTCCTGATGGCGCTGTGTGATGTGCGTTACAGCGCGACGCAGTTTGCATTACTGTCCGCGTTGTCCGCGGTGGGCCGGGTATTTGTCGGTCCCGCTGCCGGCATCTCGGTGGCGACGCTGGGCTGGCCGGCGTTTTTTGGGTTGACGTTTGCGGCGGCGTTGCCGGGGCTGGGATTACTCGTGTGGCTGCGCCGGGAGGTTGAAGGGCTGGATGTAGAAGTGAAAAGTTAAAAGTGCAAAGTTAAAAGTAAACCCGACGCTGCGCTAATGGATGGGGCGGTAGGTTTCCGCCTTCACTTTTCACATTGTACTTTTAACTTTCTACTCTTCCCTCACCAGCCTTATGCCAATGTGATCATAAGTCTGATCCGACTTGTACCGATCACGCTTGCCATGGCGGATGGAATGCGGCGGGCTGCTGTAGGCGCCGCCGCGGGCGATGCGATACACGCAATCTCCGCCTTCCCAGGTACCCGCATCCGTTGGTGCGCCGTTGTACGTGTCGTGCCAGCAGTCCACGACCCACTCCGCAATATTGCCGCTGGTGTCATGCAGGCCGAATGGATTGGCGCCAAAACTGCCGATCTTGGTCGGTTTGCGCGGATCGAATGAGGTTCCACAACCAAAGCAGTGTCCACGATTGGGCTCTTCGTTGAAGCCCCACCAGAAAGGCGAGGTCTTGCCCGCGCCGGCCGCGTATTCCCATTCCGATTCCGAGGGCAGGCGATACTTGTGTCCGGTCTGCTCCGTCAGCCACTTGGTGTAATAAAAGGCGTCATCCCAGGTGACGAAAAACACTGGGAAAGTCGCCTTGTCCAGGTACAGGTTATCGGGGATTTTGCGCCCTGCGGCCGCGGCAAACTTCTCATACTCGGCGAACGTAATCTCGTATTTGCTCATCGCAAACTTTCCGACCTTGACCGAATGACGCGGTCGTTCTTCGGCATTGCGTGAAGATCCGGGGCTTCCCATCTCAAACGTGCCTGCCGGGATCCAGACCATGGTCGGGCCGGCGCCACCGGCCTTCAGGGTGTCCTGAAACTCACCCGCAGCCGGTGCAGCGTCAGTTGTGGCCGGGACGGCAGACGGGGCTGCGGCAGTATCCGCCGTGGGTGCGGCCGATTCATCGGCGGGGGGCGATGCGGTCTCTTCTTCCATAGATGCTTCAGTTTCAGTGCCGGTTGTTTCCTCGTCCATGGCGACAGATTCGTCGGTACCGGATTCGGTTTCGACGACATCCTCAATGATGGACGCGCTGTCGTCCGCCACCGGGGCTGGTGCGGACTTTTTGCCGCCCATGACAACGAAGGCGCCGACGCCGACCGCAAGGATGACGGCGGCTGCGATGCCCAGGATGATTCCTGATTTGCTCTTTTCCGGTACTTCTTGCACAGGTACGGATGCCGCCGCCGGTGCCGCGACTGCGGCCTGTGGTGCGGGGGCTGGCGCGGCAACTTGAGCCGGCGGCGGTGGGGGCGGGGGCGCTGCCGCGGCAGCCTTCTCCACCACCTTTACCACCACAACGGTGGTGTTGTCCTGCTTCGGCTTCTTGGCATCGGTCACGGCCTGAAGCAGTGCATCGCCGCACTCCTTCGGGGAATCCGACCAGGCGGAGTACTGGATAATCTTGCCATCGCTGAGGGTATCCATGCCGTCACTGCAAAGCAGGACGCGGTCGCCAGGCAGAAGATCAAATGGCTCCGTTGGCACGTCGATTTCATTTATATCTTCGCCGGTGACGGCGCTCATCAGCATGTTCGGCGCCAGGCCGGGTTCCGGCTCCATGGGCGTACCCGCCGCCTTCATGCGCGCCAGGAAGCCGCCATAACTGTGGTCGGCATTCTTCTTCATCAACTCGCTGCCGCGAATCACATACAAATGACTGTCACCGACACTGGCCCAGTAGATCTTGCCGGCTTCCAGAATGCCGGCAACCATGGTGCAACCCATGCCCTGCAACGCCGGGGTCTCCGTGACGGTGTCCTTGATGGCCTTGTTGGCGCGGAGCACGGCTTCCTGCAACACATCCGGCAGGTCATCGCTGGGATAATTGGACGACACGAATTTGTTGAATGCCTGCACCGCCATGTTGCTGGCCACATTGCCTGCGGCATGTCCGCCCATGCCATCGGCCACGATAATGAGCGCCGCGGGGTTGCCGTTCTTGTCCGTCAGGTTGGTGATGAGGAATGCATCTTCCTGGTATTCCCGCGCACCATCGATCTGTGCGCCGGAAAGCTCGAAATTCAGTGCCATAGTTATCCCCGGGGTTCTTATTTTCTGGTCTTGTTTGCTGCGCTGCGCGGCTGCATGCAGCCGGAACGATTCGCGGCATACTGCATCCGCCCGCAAGTATGTCATTCTGCTACATCTGGGCCGGGAAATCTCTGCTAATCCCCGGTTCCTGCGCTACGCCGATATCCTAGCAGCGCCCATGGCATTTACAAAATAAATCCTTGATTATGTGTGGAAAATTCACCAGTGGGCGCTGAACAGAACATTCAATTTTCACCCCTGCGGTAACAGAGGACACAAGCATGAGCGGAGAGCTGGAATCCTCAATCTTTCTCATCTTCACCGGCGCTGCGCTGCTGGCAACAATGGCGCTGTATGCCCGTCAGGCCATTCTGGTGGCCTACATCCTGTTGGGCGTCCTGCTGGGTCCATCCGGCCTTGCGCTGGTGGGGGACCCGGAGGTGCTGCAACAGATCGCGGGTGTCGGCATCATATTTCTCCTCTACCTGCTGGGACTGGATCTGTTGCCGCAGCAATTGTGGTCCATGCTGGGTAAGGCTTTGGCTGCGACACTGTGGAGTTCGGTGCTGTTCTGGTTGATCGGTTTTGGCATTGCCTGGGGCTTCGGGCTGCCCACCCCGGATGCGGCACTGGTCGGCGCCGCAGCCATGTTTTCCAGCACCATTATTGGCGTGAAATTGATGCCGACCACAGCGCTGCACCATCGCCATACGGGCCAGATGGTCATCAGCGTGCTGTTGTTACAGGACGTGCTGGCGATAGTTGTGCTGCTGCTGCTCCAGGGGTACGACACGGGCGGCGGGGTCTCGCTCGCCATCCTGCGGCCGCTGGCGACACTGCCGCTGTTGATCGGCGTGACCTGGGTGCTGGAGCGATTTCTTATCGTGCGCCTTATCATCCGCTTCGATCAGATCCACGAATACATTTTTCTGCTGGCCATTGCCTGGTGCCTGGGAATTGCGGAACTGGCGGCTTTCATGGGGTTGTCACATGAAATCGGTGCATTCGTTGCGGGCGTGGTGTTGGCGTCGAGTCCAATCGCGCTGTTTATCACGGAGAAGCTGAAACCGCTGCGCGACTTTTTCCTGGTGCTGTTCTTCTTTTCCGTGGGTGCAATGTTCAACCTGGACGTGCTGGGCGAGATCGCCATGCCTGCGATCGCCCTGGCCCTGGTGCTGCTGGTGGCAAAGCCCCTGGCGTTCCGGGCATTGTTCGTGCGTGCCGGGGAGAAGCGCGCCATCTCTCTTGAAGTGGGTGTCCGACTCGGACAGATCAGCGAGTTCTCGTTGCTGATTGCCGTGCTGGCAATGGAAGCCGGAGTGATTGCCTCCGGCACGTCCTACCTGATCCAGTTCGCAACCCTGCTGACATTCATCGTTTCGTCCGGGATCATCGTGATGCGCTATCCTACGCCCATCGCGGTTTCCGATCGGTTGCGCCGCGACTGAAAATGACGATACATGACCACACCGGAAAGCGAATGCCATGAGTGACGCCCTGAGCTACCTGCAGAAGGTCCGGCCCGAGGCCATGCAGGCCTACTTTTCATTCCTGCGCGAGGCCGGCAAGTCCCTGGATCCGAAAACCCGCGCGCTCATTTCCGTCATCACCAAGGTGGACAAGCAGACCGAGGCCGGTTTCCGCCAATACCTGAAACGTGCACTGCGTGAAGGGGCCTCGGCCAATGAAGTCCTGGATGCGTTGCTGATGGCTTTCCCGACGCTGGGGCTGACCAAGATACTCTGGGCCGTGGACCAGGTGCAGAAGCTGGATCTGCCGGAATTCCGGATCATTCATCCCGCCTGGCACGATGCTGCATCGGCAGCGGAAATTCCTGCCACGGGTACACTGCGGCTGGAGTGTGACGGTCGCGGGTTGTTCGTGCATTCGGGCACGAACGGAGTAAGGGTGTATGACGCCTGCTGCCCGCATAAATCCACGGCCATCCCGGCCACCGGGGTTGATGGCGGGGCGCTGACCTGCCCGAAGCATGGCTGGCGTTTTGATTTGGACAGCGGGCAGTGCTCCTCCGGCGGGGACCGGCCGCTGGCGGAGTTGGAACACAAGATTGAGGACGGTCGTGTCTGGGTTTACTGGTGAATGTGCCGGAGGGATTTATGAAAACCATGCTGACGAGACTGCTTATGTTGTGGATGCTGGCACTGGCCGCCGGTTGCGCGCCTGAGGTGGGCAGCGAGCGCTGGTGCGAAAATCTGAAGCAGAAGCCAAAGGGGGATTGGTCCGCCAACGAGGTGACTGATTTCGCCCGCCACTGTATTTTCAAATAAGCTCTGACCATGTCCGTTCTGGACTTGTCGGAGGTTCGCTAAATAACCCGTCCGCGTTGCGGGATCGCGGATACCTGCTGCAGCAACACTTGCGCCATCTGCGCCAGTTGCC
>MGYT01000089.1:5357-5444 GCA_001801865.1 Gammaproteobacteria bacterium RIFCSPLOWO2_02_FULL_61_13 | reverse complement strand
AGTTTCAGCACGCAGCGTGGATCGGGGGACCACCAGAGGATGGGTTGTCCCTGGCTATACCATGGAAAGATGCCCTGCCGGTAGGCA
>MGYT01000089.1:651-5327 GCA_001801865.1 Gammaproteobacteria bacterium RIFCSPLOWO2_02_FULL_61_13 | reverse complement strand
CCGATGGCCAGCAGCCCGTCGGGGTCGCGCAAGGCGCGTTCGACGTCGGGGAAGTCACTGCGGATGACATTGTCCGCCACCCAGTAGATCTGGTTGGCGGTGGACTGGTTTGCGCCGACGCGGGTCATTGGACCTTGCCCGGATGGGTTCCAGGGCTTGCGGCAGGCAGTCGATAGGGCAGATGCAGGCGCAAATCGTCCACGTATTGCCGCACCTGCGCCCGTTCCAGGTCCAGGTAGCGCTTAATTGCGGTACGGAATCCGGGATCGCGCAACCAGTGAAAGGAAAGGGCGGCTTCGGGTTCAAACCCGCGCGGTAACTTGTGCTCACCCTGCACGCCGGCATCGACGCTGTGGAGCTTCGACTGGATGCAATGCTCAATGGTCTGATAATAGCAAAGCTCAAAATGCAGGAACGGGACATCCCGGGCGCACCCCCAATGGCGGCCGAACAGGGTCCGTGAACCAAGCAGTGCAAACGCACCGGCGACCCAATCGCCGCCCTGTCGCGCCATGATTAGCAGGGTTTGTTCCGGCAGCGTTTCACTGAGTGCGCGAAAGAACGGCAGTGTCAGGCGCGGGCTGCCCCAGTGGCGTTCGAACGTGGTGCAGTAGAAGTCATAAAACACCTCCCATAACTCCGGCGTAATCTCCCGGCCGGTGAGCCTGACCACGTCCACGCCGGCGTCCGCGACACCGCGTCGCTCGCGCCGGATCTGTTTGCGCGGTTTGGAAGTGAGGGCGTCGAGGAAATCCTGAAAGTCCCGGTAGCCCTGGTTGCGCCAGTGAAACTGGCAGGTGTGCCGCGGCAGCAGTTCCGCCCGGCCAAGCCATTCAGCAGTGGGCGGATCCGGGAACAGGCAGTGCCACGATGACAGGTAATTCTCCCCGGCAAATTCCAGTACGGATTGCAGCAACAGGGAACGGATTGCGTCGGCGTCCGCCACGTCCGCGTGGACCAGGAAGCGCGGGCCGGTCACCGGCGTGAAGGGAATGGCCGATACCAGCTTCGGGTAATAGCGCCCGCCGGCCCGTTCATAGGCCTCGGCCCAGGACCAGTCAAAAACGAACTCGCCGTGGGAATTGCTGCGCAGATAGAGTGGCAACGCACCTACCAATTGTTGCCCGTCGAACACCAGAATATGGCAGGGGAGCCAGCCATGGGCTGTGAGACAGTCATGCTCCTCAAGCCCGGATAGAAATGCGTGGGAGACAAACGGATTCCCGGTTCCGGCCAGCGCATCCCAGGCCGGTGCGGGAATTTCCGCCAACCGCTGGAGCTGTTGCACGCGCCACATTCCTGGCCTGGCGTCCGCCTTCACGCCGTTGTTTCGGGGCGGGCGATCAGCGCGCCGTGACGGCAACGTTGGTGCCAATGGCGGCACTCAGGGAACGTTTGGATCCGGCGAGGGAAAATTCCGCATCACGGTAATCCCCGCCGTGGAGTCGAAACCTGAATCTGAGCAGATTGCCGTTCATGATTTGCAGCAGCCGCGCAGACTGTACCGACTGATCAACGACGTACCCGACGACATACTCGGACCATTTATTCGTGGCCAGGCATGCGGCGTCATTTACTGATCGATTCATGGGCGCCCAGCGATCCACCTGCATCGTCGGGCAGTGTCCCTGATCCAGTGCTGTCAGGCCGGCGCCCAGGGTAAAGCGGGCGCGAATGGCGCCCACGCCATCGCGGTAGAACTCAAGCGTCTGGCCGGTAACATTGCGAACCCGGGCGATGACCGCCTCGGCTTGGGCGCCTTCCAGGCGCTGATTGACCACCGCCCATTGGGCCGACGCCGCGAGCGGGAACAACAATGCTGTTGCGGCGATCAATCGCGTCCCGTTGGAGCTGATCATTCCACCACCAGGTGTGCAGATGGTCCGGTCATGTCGGGCAGGGCGGCTTTGCAGCCACCTCTCAGCGGGGCTCCTCCCCGCCCTGAGTGTAAATGGGGAACGGCATGACATTCTCCGCCTTGCCGGTATGGACCACGGCCTTGGCAACGCCCTGCTTGCTGACTTCGTCGATGCGGATCACCGCGTGCAGCGGGATATAGGTCCGGTTCACGTCGCGAAACTCGGACTTCAGGTTCTCCTCGGACGGGTCCACCACCACCGAGGATTTCTCACCAAAGACGATTTTTTCCACCGCAACGAAACCGAACATGCCGCCCTGGCTGACGTTGCGCGCGTAGATCTCGTAGACCTTGCCTTGATTGTGGAAGATAACCTTGTATATGGGTTTTTTGGACATTGGGGATGGCTGGCTGAAACGGTTGATAATATTAACACACGCCCTTTATCCGGCGCGGTTGGTGGGAGCCGGCAGTCACGCAGGGGATTGGCGTTCGGGGCATTTTTTGCGACCTGCAATCCGATAACCAAAGTGATAGAATTCTTCCTTATTAAACATGACGCTATATTTGTTTTAGAGAAATAAAATTAACAGTGGCGCAGGCATCCAAAAAGCGTATTTCCGGCATGAGCCTCAGCGGTAACTTGGCGGCGAATCTGCGCGAGATCAGTGTCTTGGCGCTGGCTGCAGCGGCCCTGTTCCTGGCCCTGGCGTTGTTTTCCTTTCATCCTGACGATCCGGGTTGGTCACAAGCGGTGTCCCCAGGTGTGATCCACAATCTGGGCGGGGTGGTCGGTGCCTGGGTTGCGAATATCCTGCTATACGTTTTCGGCCATCCGGGCTACCTGCTGCCGATTGCATTCGGTTTTGACGGTTGGCGCCTGCTGCAAGCCCGTCAGCAAAAATTGGACTGGGACCGGTTTCATGTGGGTGTGCGGTGCGCCGGATTTGTATTGCTGCTGGTGGGCGCCTGCGGTCTGGCCTGGATGTACTTCCATGCCGGTGACGCACTGCCACGGGGGATCCGGGGCGCCGGCGGCTTGCTGGGTGATGCAGTGGGTTCGCTGATACTCGGTGCGTTGGGGGATCTGGGCGGCACATTGACGTTGCTGGCCATGCTGATCATCGGCATCACGCTGTACACCGGATTGTCGTGGCTCTGGGTCATGGATCGGACTGGCTTCTGGTCCATGGATTTATGGGCGCGGGTCAGTCATCACTTTTCCCAGGTACAGGACGAGGCCGAAGGACGGCGCGCCCGCAAGGAGCGCGAAACGGTCATGCAGCGGGAGAAGCAAAAGACGGAACATCGCCTGCCACCGCGTATTGATCCGATCATTGTGGAACCGACGCCCGGTATCCGCCTGGAAAAGGAAAAGCAGGAGCACCTGTTTGCGCCGCCAGCGGATTCCGTACTCCCGCCGCTGAACCTGCTTGCGGATCCGCCGCCGCCGAAGGGGCGCTATTCCAAGGAAGCCCTGGAGGCGATGTCGCGCCAGGTGGAACTGAAGTTGCGTGATTTCGGCGTCGACGTGCAGGTGGTTGCAGTGCACCCGGGGCCGGTGATCACGCGCTTTGAACTGGAGCCGGCACCCGGCGTGAAGGGGAGCCAGATCAGCAATCTGGCCAAGGACCTGGCGCGATCCCTTTCCGTGGTCAGTGTGCGCGTGGTGGACGTGATCCCGGGCAAGTCGGTCATCGGTCTGGAGATCCCCAATGAACATCGGCAACTGGTGACGCTCGGGGAGATCCTGAAGTCCAGCGAGTATGAAGCCACCGAGTCGCCGCTGGCACTGGCACTGGGTCGCGACATCAGCGGCCGTCCCGTGGTCACGGATCTGAACCGCATGCCGCACCTGCTGGTGGCGGGGACCACGGGGTCCGGCAAATCCGTGGCCTTGAACGCCATGATCCTCAGCATTCTGTACAAGGCCACGGCGCGGGATGTGCGTCTGATCATGATTGATCCGAAGATGCTGGAATTGTCCGTATACCAGGGTATTCCGCACCTGCTCACGCCGGTGGTCACCGACATGAAGGAGGCTGCCAACGCACTCCGCTGGTGCGTGGCGGAGATGGAACGCCGCTACAAGGTGCTGGCCGCGTTGGGTGTGCGCAACCTGGGCGGATACAACCGCAAGATCCGGGATGCTGCCGCCAAGGGCGCCGCACTCAAGGATCCGGCCTGGAAGCCGATGGGTGTCGAAGGCGAGGAAGCGCCGCTATTGGTGGAACTGCCGTTGATTGTCGTCGTCATCGATGAGCTGGCGGACATGATGATGACGGTGGGCAAAAAGGTTGAGGAGCTGATCGCGCGCTTGGCGCAGAAGGCCCGCGCGTCCGGCATCCACCTTATCGTCGCCACGCAGCGGCCATCCGTGGATGTCATCACCGGGCTCATCAAGGCCAACATCCCCTGTCGCATCGCATTCCAGGTGTCGGCACGGGTGGATTCGCGCACCATCCTGGACCAGATGGGGGCGGAGAGCCTGCTGGGGCACGGCGATATGCTGTTTCTGCAACCCGGCACCAGCATTCCGGAACGGGTGCATGGGGCGTTCGTGGATGATGATGAAGTCCACAAGGTCGTCAACAACATCCGTGGCCGTGGCGAACCGGATTACCTGGAGGAGATACTGCGCGGTCCGGCTGAAGGGGGTGCAGAGGCCATACCGGGCCTGGATGCCGGTTCGGATGAGGCCGATCCGCTCTATGACGAGGCGGTGCGCATCGTGACGGAATCACGCAAGGCGTCGATCTCGTATATTCAGCGCCGCCTTAAAATCGGCTACAACCGTGCCGCGCGCATGGTGGAGGAG